>CAYWMN010000032.1:0-22743 GCA_964459065.1 uncultured Acidobacteriota bacterium
CAATGCTGAAACTCCGGATACGCTTCAGGTCACTTACCAGTATGAGAATCCGAAATTCGTCTGTGTTTATGAAAATCGTTGGGATAATGGAAACTCAATGTACAACAAGGGATATGGCATGGAGTTTCACGGCACGGACGGGACTCTCTTTATTGACCGTAGTGGTTTTGAAGTGATCCCGGAATCTCGCAAGCGGGATGGGAAAGCGGTTGCGCAAACCGCTGCAATGCAAATGAAGCGGGTCAACGACTCCAGTTTTGACCACGTACGGAACTTCCTGGATTGCGTCAAGACGCGCAAGCGCCCGATCAGCGATATTGAGATCGGTTATCGCTCAACCAGCACCTGCGTGCTGGGGAATGTGGCATATCGCAGCCAGGAGCGTGTTGACTGGGATGTTGAAAGGCAAACTTTGGCTAGCGGCAGTTCGGCGTCAAAAGCTCAGCAGTACCTCAGTTGCGATTACCGCGCGCCGTGGAAGCTTGAAGCCTAGCGCCGGCTCTGTGTGGGTCGCCCGCGCTCGTGGCAAAATCAGCCTTCGGAATTTTCGAATCAACAGCCTGGATCCGGCTGGGAGGATGTCGTTTTCCTGCAGGCCCGGTGCAATCTGGAATGCAGGCATATCACACCAGGAAATGGAGCACTTGCTATGAGCCATGATTTCAACCGACGGGACTTCATCAAGAAAGCGGCGGCCGGAGCCGTAAGCGCCGGAGTTGCGATTCCCGCTCTGGGCCAGGGGAAGCGCGTTTCCGCAAACGACAAGGTCATTGTTGGAGTGGTGGGAACCGGTCGAATGGGCCGGGGCGACCTCTCTGACTTTGCCAAGCAGCCGGAGGTCGAAATTGCCGCTGTCTGTGACGTCTACAAGCCCAACCTTGATCTTGGCCTCGCGGATACCAAGGGCAAGGCGGAAACCTATACGGACTTTCGTCATGTTCTTGACCGTAAGGATATCGATGTCATTATCGTCGGCACTCCAGACCACTGGCATCCGTTGGTGATGGTGGAAGCCTGCAAGGCCGGCAAGGACGTCTATGTCGAGAAGCCGATCTCCCACACCGTGGACGAGGGCAAAGTGATGGTGGAGGCGGCGCGCAAATATAAAAGGGTTGTGCAAGTGGGTACGCAGCAAAGGTCGGGGATCCACTTTCAGAGGGCCGTCAAGCTGGTGCAGGACGGGTTTATCGGCAAAGTCAGCTTTGTGCGGACCTGGAACTATAGCAACCAATACCCTGAAGGCATCGGCCATCCAGCGGATTCCGCGCCGCCCTCAACGCTCGATTGGGATTTCTGGCTGGGGCCTGCTCCGAAAGTTCCTTTCAATTGGAATCGCTTCGGCGTCGGCGACCGGTGGTCCACCTTTCGCTACTTCTGGGACTACGCGGGCGGGTTCATGACGGATTGGGGTGTTCATTTAATCGATATCGTCCAGTGGGCGATGAAGGTCAAAGGGCCGAACGTCGTCACCGCCCTGGGGGGCAAATTCTACCTTCGCGACAATGCCGAAACCCCGGACACTTTCCAGGTAACCTATCAGTATGACAATCCGAAGTTTGTTTGCGTTTACGAAAACCGCTGGGACAATGCGAACTCAATGTACGGCAAGGGATATGGCATCGAGTTCCACGGCACGGATGGAACCCTTTTCGTGGACCGCAGCGGATTTGAGGTTATCCCGGAAACTCGCAAGCGGGATGGGAAAGAGGTTGCGCAAACGGCTTCCATGCAGATGAAGTCGGTTAATAATTCCCATTTTGACCACGTCCGGAACTTTCTGGATTGCGTCAAGACGCGCCAGCGTCCCATCAGCGACATTGAGATCGGCCATCGCTCCACCAGCACCTGTCTGCTTGGCAACGTGGCGTTTCGCAGCCAGGAACAACTTGTGTGGGATGTTGAGCGGCAAGCGCTGGCTCACGCCAGCTCCAAAGCGAAAGCGCAGCGTTACCTGACCCGCAATTACCGCGCTCCGTGGAAGCTCACCGTCTAGGCCGGACCTTGTTCGGAGGGCTTTAGCGAGGTTGGACGGATTGATGAGGGAGCGGTGAGGCCTGTTTCTCGGCCCAGGCAGGATGCCGGGAAGGGCATGGCGGATTCCCTTTTGGTGCAAGCGAGTCCGCGCGTGGTCGCCGATCATTGGTCAGTTTCGTGGAAAGCCTCGCAGTTCCTCGGGATGTTCCATTCACGCAGATGCGGCCTTTCGGCTTACGCAAGCGACCTTTGTCTTAACCTAATCCTTAACGTAAGCAACGCCGTAGTAGCGCGCCGCGGATGCCATGGACGTCCAGACAATCCGAGCTTTTGTTTCGACGGGCGCCTGGTTGTCGGCAAAGGGAAGGGTTATATAAACTTCGTCCGTCGGATTAAAAATCTTGTTGCTGAGGAAGCATAAACCCCCTTTTGAAACGTCGCGTGTTTGGGCAATGTCGGTTATGCCCCAACTGCTTCGTACTCTGAGGCGCATGACAAGCTTAAGTCTTCTTGACTTGCGCCGCTCGTTGGTGAGGGGCTCGGAGCGGGAGGCGTCTTCAATCATGTCCGGGGAAACGGGCTGTTCGCTGGGCCGCCAGCGTGTCGTTTCGTTGCAGCGGTTGCAATGGCGTGAGATGAGGCCGGTCGCGAGCAAGACATCGTATTCGATGGATGACAGCGGGCTCTGGGTGGCGACCTTGCAGGCAGCGCATTCAATCAGGACTTTGGGTTGGATCCCCTCGGCGGGTTTACTGAACTCAATCCCCCAAAATCCGGCATCCGGGTTCAGGGCTTCCACGCCCCATTCCCTGCGGTCCCCGAAGACTTGCTGGAAGGCTCCTACGACGCGGAATTCCTCTTCGATGTTGTTGGCAAAATTCCTGATTAAAACGATGTCATCCGGCAACAACGGGTGCGTGAGGCTGATGCGGGCCCCATGCTGATTGAATGTCACCGTGATGGTTTCCTCGCTGAAAGAGACACCCGAAACATCGTTCCCGATGACGCGGATTCGGACGGGTGCCAATACACGATCTGTGCGACGTCTCTGCTCTTCACCCATGGGTCATTCCATTCAGGATTGCGTTTCGAGTTGCAGGGACGGTAATGTCCTCCTGCTGGTTCACAGATAGAAATCGGTCGATGCCCGACGATAGGTGAGCTTTTGCTTCGTCGCGCCACGATAACATGGACTCCTGCGGAGCAACCACATCATCTTGGGCGAGTGACCGCGCCCTAACGAACTCGGCCAAACTGCGGATTAAAAGCGTTTTCACTACCCCTGACCCGGAACCGTAGCGGGAAAGCCTGCGAAGTTATCGTAATGGCTCAAGTTCATTTCGAACCTCGTCCCCCGTCCCCAAAGGTTCTCTCGTATTCATTTGATTCATGAGCGAGGACGCGGTAGAGTCTTCGCCTTTTAATCCCATGCAAGCGGTTGACTTTATATTTGTCGAAAAATAAAATGATAACTGCCTCTCAATGCGGAACAGGGGAGAGAGGAAAGCGGGGGATGTGGGTATGAACACCTTCTATAAGCACTACATAACCCGATGGGTCACGGGGATCTTGATTGCAGCAACCAGCGTTGCGGTTTGTGCGGTTCCTACTTTTGCTCATAGCAGCCAGCGAAAACTCACCAAACAAGAGCGTCGTCGCGAGAAGGCCATTCGGAAGGAGATGGAAAGTCCATACAAAAAATGGATTTCCGGGCCTGTCGGTTACATTATTACGCCCGCAGAGCGGACCGCATTCAAAAAACTCAGCACTGATGAGGAGCGGGACCGCTTCATCGAGCAGTTCTGGGCCCGGCGCAATCCCAATCCGGGGGCGGGGGACAATGCGTATAAAGAAGAGTTTTACCGGCGTATCGCGTATGCGAATGAGCATTACGCTTCCGGCATACCGGGCTGGAAGACGGATCGCGGCCGCGTTTACATTATGTACGGCCCGCCCGATAGCGTTGAGTCACACCCGACGGGGGGCGCTTATGTTCCCAGTACCACCGATATGCCCTGGTTTGGCGCCACCGGCGGTTCGCCCGTCATGACCACCTATCCCTTTGTGGATTGGACCTACAATTATATTCCGGGAATCGGGAATAACGTGACGCTTGAGTTCGTTGATCCTACCGATACCGGGGAATATCATCTCACCATGAATCCCTGCGAGAAGGATGCCATGGCACAGTCGCCGGGCGATACAAGCGGGTGTCAAGGGGGAATCGCGATCGGGTCGATGTGGAACCCGGGTGCGATGTTGCCTTCAAATATATCGCCCTCGGGCGTAAGTTCCTCCATCATGAGGACGAATATTGCCGGCTATGGGATGGGCATGAATGAGTTCAACCGGTTGGATCTTTATTCCAAGATCTTCCAGCCGCCCGCGGTCAAGTTCAATGACCTGAAAGCCGTTGTAACTTCCACATTGTCTTCGCAATTGTTGCCCTTCAGCGTTCGGACGGATTTTCTGAAGATTACCGATAACACGGTTCTGACTCCGATCACCATCCAGGTCCCGTACCGGGAGATGCAGTTTGTGAACAAGAACGGGGTGATGCACGCTGTTTTGGATGTGTACGGGCAGCTTTCAACGCTGGGAGGGCGGGTTGCCCACACCTTTCAGGATAGCGTCGTGGCGGATGTCCCGCAGCATGCCTTTCAGCAGTATGTGAGCACCAAGGCGGTCTACCAAAAGCCGGTGTATCTGCATCCCGGGCATTACAAGCTCAGCGTTGTGCTGAAGGATGACCAGAGCGGCCACATGGGTTCGATGAACCTGGGAATCGTTGTGCCGCAGTACAGCGACAGCAAACTTTCAAACAGTTCGCTTATTTTGGCAGACGAAATCCAGCCTTTGCCGACCAGTGATGTTGGCTCCGGACCTTTTGTCATTGGGGGAACCAAGGTGAGGCCCAGCGTGAATCAGACGTTTACGCAGAAGGAAAACCTTGGAATCTACATGCAGGTTTACAACCTGGGATTAGATCCCAAGACGCACAAGCCCTCAGCCAGTTTTAATTACCAGATCCTGAAGGATGGCAAGGCCATCCTGAACCAGACGGAGCAGTCCGCGAACATGAAGCACGCTGCCGAGCAGGTGACTCTGGAGAAAACCATGCCCGTCCGCCTGCTCCAGCCCGGCAAGTACACTTTGCAGATCAAAATCACTGACCATGTGAAAAAAGAGACGGATACCCAAACGACCCATTTTCAGGTAAAGTAGCCAGCGGTGACTCTTCATCCCCGGGGGGAAGCCGGAGGACGGTTTCCCGACAATGACTGAATCGATTGAGGCACAATGAGGCGCTACCCAACTTTCACTCACTCCCTACGGTGGTTACTTGTTGCCGTGATGTTCTGCTATGCGATCGGGGCCTCGCCTGCTGGTGCGGCGGAGTTTGGGCGAGTGTCGGGGAAAGTTACCGATGTGCGGGGAAATCCGCTGATGGGGGCGACGGTTCTGCTGACCGGGTCGGGAGTCGAAGGGGTCGGGGAGATTGGGAAGTCCGTTGAGCGCGTGTTTACGGATTCCCGGGGAGTTTTTTCGATTGACCACGTCGCGCCCGGTTGGTATTCGCTACAAGTGCTTTCCGCTGCACGCCTGCCGGCTTTGAGAACGGGCGTGAAGGTGATGCCGGATGCGACGACCAAGGAATCCTTTGCGCTTGGCGACATCTTTTCTCACGTCCAGTGGCAGGACCCCCAACCGCACTCCAGGGCTTGGGTGAATGAGTGGAAATGGATTCTTCGCACCTCAGCTTCCACCCGTCCGATCCTCCAGTTTGAGAAGACGAAGCAGTCTGCCCGCCGGGCCGCAAAGCGTTCGCTGCTTTCCGGCACGCGGTTAGTTGCGATGATTCCCGGACCGGCGCCGGGTGACGCCCTTGCGGGGGATCAGGGCATGGGAACGGTCGTTGCCTATCTTCATCCCCTGAATGAAAACTCGGATGTGCTGGTGGCGGGGTCTGCCGGCTCAACCGGTACTGGCAATTCTTCGTTTTCAGCGGTTTACCGGAAGGGCCTGACCGAGAAGAACAGCCAGGAGATGATGTTGTCGGTTCACCGCTTGAACCTGGCCAATGGCTTGCCCGCTGCTTCCGGCCCCGGCCTGGCGGATTCCGAGGGCATGGTCCTTCGCTATACGCAGATCCGGCAGCTTTCCAAGGCTTTGACGCTCACCGCCGGTCTGGAAATCCGCTATCTGAAGTCCGTGCAGGACATGGGGGTAGCGCACCCCCAGGTGAGCCTCGCCTATCGGCTTGATCCTCAAACCCTTCTCACCATGAGCTATGGGACCGTGGATGCCGGCCAAGCATCCAGCTTGCTTGGCCGCGTCAGTGACCTGAGCGTTTTTCCGCGCGTCACGCTCGAGAACTACCGCCCTGTGTTGGAAGATGCGACCCACGCCGAGGTTCGGCTGGATCGCAGCCTGGGGGCGGATTCGTCGGTTGAGATCGCAGCGTATCACGATGCTTTTCGCGACGTGGCGGTCTGGGCGATTGGCGGGGTCAGCAATCTGGATAGCGTGGCTGCGAAAGGGAATATGCTCTTCAAGGCGGGTGGCAACACCGCGGTCTTGAATGGCGGCCGGTACGGGTCCTCAGGTGTCCGCGCCGCTTACTTCCGTAGACTTGGCCATCACGTTCAAATGGGGGTCATGTATGCTGTCGGGGATGCCTTGGCCGCGGAATCTCAATCCGACTCCTTCAATGTAGCTTCCGCTCAAGCGGGAGACTTTTCCAGAATATTACACTCGGAACTGACACAGTCTTTTTCAGGAAAATTATCCACACGCGTCCCAAGACTTGGGACGCAAGTGATTACCACTTATACATGGCTTCCGGCGGGGCGCGTTACGCTTGTTGATCCCTATGGGGAGGGACGAATGGAACTTCAGCCATTTCTTGGCCTGAACATTCGTCAGCCCCTTCCGAAAATTGATGCTCTGCCGATCCGGATCGTGGCGATGGCAGACTTTCGCAATCTGTTGGGGCAGGGCGCTGTTCCGCTGATGCGGTCGAGCCGAGCCCCAACCTTCCTCACTCCGGCATACCGCACCGTACGCGGTGGGTTTGCAGTTCAGTTTTAGTTGCGACATACAGAGTCTTCCTGGTAGCCGAGGGTGTCGATGTCGCAAAAGGTATAGGCTGGCAACAACCTTGTCGTGAGCGTCAAAAACGCTGCGGCCTTGTGCAGAATGCTGTATCGCATCTATGAAATTGCGGAGATGGCTCCGTGGGCGATTGCGGTTTGGCGCCAGAAGCCGGTAAGTAGCTGGAAAATCAACAAGATTCTATCTTCCGAATTGGAACCTTATTTGCTGGGTTTTTCTCAAGGAGCTTGATTACCTCCGGGTAGGTTATTCGAGTGAGTTTGCGTGCCCCATATCGGTTCTTGACCTTGCTGCTCGCAATCGTGAGCGTCACACTGGTCGTGTTTGCGGTCCTCAACTTTCAGCAGAAAAGGTCTTACCAGCTTCCAACCGATGGCGTTTCCTGGGTTCTGACTCAGCAGGGGCTTGAGGCTTGGCGGATTGCGCCCAATTCCCCTGGGCAGAGGGCCGGGATTCGGAGAGGCGACCTTCTGCAGTCAATCAACGGCCAGCCCGTCCAGACCACCGTGCAGGCTGTGCGTCAGATCTTTGCCAGTGGCGTATGGTCGCATGCGACCTATGATCTGGTTCGGAACGGCCAACCCTTTGAAACGACGGTTATCGTTGAGCCGCAGCACGACGCACGGTCGATTCGGGACTATTTGGAAGTCGTCGGCTTCCTTTATTTGATTATTGGGGCCTTTGTTTTCCTACGGCGATGGTCCGCCCCCAAATCGTTGCATTTCTACCTGTTTTGCCTCGTTTCCTTTGTCCTGTATAGTTTTTCTTATACCGGGAAGCTGAACCTATTTGACACCACTATTTATTGGCTTGATGTTGCGGCCCTGCTATTGCAACCTGCAATCTTTCTGCATTTTTGTCTGACCTTTCCTGAAAAGCCCGATTTTCTGCGGAAGCGGCGGTATGTGCTTCCTAGCCTCTATTTGCCGGCTGCCTTCCTTTTAACTCTCCAGGTCCTGGTGATGAGCGGGTGGGTTGTGCTGCCGCTGCCGGAGCTTTCTGTTCGCTGGCTGTTTGACAGCCTGGCCATGGGTCACCTGGCGATTTATCTTACCGCCGGAGCCTTTTTCCTGTTGCGGGTATACCGCCGGGCCGAGACTCCTTTGGCGAAACAGCAACTGAAGTGGGTGACGCGCGGGACCTTTGTGGCGGTCGTTCCCTTTGTCGCACTGTACGCGATCCCATACTTTTGGGGGCTGGCTTTTATTCCGGCAGAGTGGATGAAGCTTTCGGTTTTCTCGCTGGTGTTGCTGCCGGTTACTTTTGGATACGCCATCGTGCGTTACCGCCTGATGGACGTGGACATGATTTTCCGGCGCGGAATCGCATACGCGCTTGCGACGGCCGCGATTGTGGGATTTTATTTCGGTCTGGTCTTCGTGCTGGCGGACTTTTTCCGGAATGCTGAGCTGATCACCAGCCAGGGCGGCTGGTTGCTGGCGATTGTGGTCACGGCCTTGCTGTTCCAGCCCATGGTGAACTGGATCCAGGTCCGCATGGACCGTTCCTTCAACCGCGAGCGGTATGACTACCGGATGACGTTGCTCGATTTCGCGCGGGATCTCAGTTCTGAAGTGCACATCGATTCTCTGCTGGACCAGACGGCTGAGAGGCTGGTGGACACTCTGGGCGTCGACCGCGCGGCGGTCTTTTTAACCTTGCCGGGCGGGGAAGCTTACCTGGCGAAATCGATCGGCATTACCTTTGAGGGTCCGCTTGATCTCAGTTTTCTTGGCGGCGAGCCGCTTGAAATGCGGAAAGGGTATCTGTTTTTTGACAGCCTCAATCTTCATCTCGAATATTCGCAGGCCGCGCAGGCTTCCATTGAACGATTGGGTTTGCACTACTATTTTCCTTTGAAGGTCAAAGGAAAAGCTCTGGGATATCTGGGGTTGGGCAAGACCAAGGAAGACGATTTCCTTTCAAGTGACGATGTCGATTTGCTGCGCACCATTTCAGGGTATATTGCGATTGCCATCGAGAGCGCCCGTCTGTACGGTTCTTTGGAAAGCAAGGCGCTCGAGTTCCAGACTCTCAAGGACTTCAGCGAAAACATTATTGAATCCATCGACGCGGGGATCATTGCCTGGGACCTGGAGCAGCGCGTGGAGTCCTGGAACGCCTCGATGGAAAGGCTCTATGGAATTCGGAGCGCCGAGGCAATAGGCAAGCCTCTGAACGAACTTTTTTCTCAGGATCTGCTTTCCCGTCTCCCTTCCTCTTCAGAACCGTACCGGTCACTGAGTCTGTATAAGTTCCGTTTCCGCGATACAGCCGGAAAGCCGCTGATCGTCAACCTTTCGACGGTGCCGTTGCTGGGCAAGGATGAGCAGGTCATCGGGCGCTTGATGATCCTGAATGATCTGACGGAGCGAGTCAACCTGGAAGACCAGCTGATTCAGGCTGAGAAGCTGTCGTCCATCGGGGTTTTGGCTGCCGGGGTGGCGCACGAAGTGAACACCCCCCTGGCGGTTATCACCTCTCAGCTTCAGATGTTGATGAGACAGTTGCATCCGGAGGATCCGCAGGGGCGGGTGCTTGAAAGGGTTGTGAAACAATCTTTCCGGGCTTCACAAATCATCAACAACCTGCTCAAATTCTCTCGCGTCAGCGGAAGTGAGCGTGGGGAAGTTGAGCTGAACAAGGTTATTCAGGAAACTTTGTCGCTGGTTGAGCCGGTATTGCGGAGCACCAAGATCAAAGTCGATCTTCAATTGGATCGGGACCTTCCTCCGATCTTTGGAAATGCCGGGAAGCTGCAGCAGGTCCTCATGAACCTCATCATGAACGCGCGCGACGCCATGCCTTACGGAGGCGAACTGGTGGTTTCGACCGAATCCGCCGGTTCCACGGTTTATGTTGCGATCTCCGATAATGGCGTTGGTATTTCTTCTGAACATCTCCGCAAGATATTTGACCCCTTTTTCACGACGAAAACGACCAGCCGCGGGACGGGACTTGGCTTAGCCGTGAGTTATGGTATTATCCGGGAACATTCCGGAGAGGTTCACGTGCAAAGCCGTCTGGGCCAGGGCACGTTGTTCCGTCTTGAATTTCCCTCCGTCAGGAAACCTGTTCATGCCGTCTAGGAAAGGATCGATTCTCATCATCGACGATGAGAAGGAGATCGTCGAAAGTCTTGAAGAACTGCTGAAGTCAGAAGGTTATCAGATTGCCAGCGCGCAGACCGCCGAGGCAGGCCTCCAAAAGCTCGGTCGCGATCCTTTTGACCTGGTCTTGCTGGACGTCAATTTGCCGGATTCCAACGGGATTGAAGTGCTGCAGTTGATCAAGAGAGACTCGCCTGAAACGGCGGTCATCATGATCACCGCCTATGATTCCAGCCAGGTTGCCTTTCAAGCTTCGCGAGAAGGTGCGGAGAGCTATATCACCAAGCCCTGGGATAATGACAAGTTGTTGCTGGAAATCGGGAACTTGCTGGACCGGTCAAGGCTTCAGGTTGAGAACGTCCTGCTGCGGCGGGCCCTCAAGCGGTTTGGCTTGCCCAACATTATCGGCAAAAGCGACCGCATGCAAAGGGTCTTCGATTTGATTACGCAGGTGGCTCCCAGCCGGGCGACGGTGCTGATTACGGGGGAAAGCGGCACGGGAAAAGAACTTGTGGCCAAAACAATCCATGCCACAAGCCACCGCGCCGACAAGCCGTTTGTTCCCGTCAATACCGGGTCCATGCCGGTGGACCTGCTCGAAAGCACGCTTTTTGGACATTTGAAGGGCGCCTTCACCTCTGCCATTGCAACCAAACGCGGTCTATTTGAGGTTGCCGATCAGGGAACTATTTTCTTTGACGAGATCGGGACGGTGGGCGTTGAAACGCAGGCGAAGCTCCTGCGGGTTATTCAGGAGCGCGAATTCATGCGCCTGGGCGGTACGGAAACCATTAAGGTGGACGTCCGCATTCTGGCCGCTACCAACGCCGATCTGAAGAAGATGGTGCAGGCCAATACGTTTCGGGAAGATCTCTTCTATCGCCTCAACGTGATCAGCATTGCTGTTCCTCCGCTCCGGGACCGCATCGAGGATGTTCCGCTTCTGGCCGAGCATTTCTTGAAGAAGTACTGCGCTGAAAACGGCCGGGAGCGATTGAGCTTTTCTCCTGATGCCATGAAGCTCCTCATGGATCATGACTGGCCCGGCAACGTGCGCGAGCTGGAAAACGCGGTAGAACGCGCGGTGATTCTTTCCACGGGCGCTTCGATTGGCCCGGAGGCTTTGCCCGAACAGGTGTTTGAAGATAACCGGCACTCCCTGCCCGGCAGCCCCGTGCAGCAGATGGAAGGGCGTTCGTTGTTTGAAATTGTCGGAGAGTTCGAGCGCCGGACAATCCTGGACATGCTCGCCCGCTCCAACTGGAGCCAGACGGAAGCGGCTGACCGCTTTAAAATTCCTCTTTCCACACTGAATCAGAAGATCAAACGTCTTCGCATCGATATCAAACAGCACCGCGATGCATAACGCCCGCAGCAGGGGCTCATGTTTCCCTCTGCCGTGCGGGCCTTGAGCCCATCAAAAGTGCGGAACTCCGGGAAATTTCTGGAAGTGATGAGTCTGAAAATACAGAAGTAACATCAGGGTACCGTTATAGGCCAAATGCAGAATATAGCTTGGCATGACGGAACGGGTCATGCCGCGCACGAGTGAAAAGACAACTCCCACAATCAGGATCATCACAACGTGATCCCAGGCCCCCCAGTATTCAGGGATGTGCAGACCCGCAAATAAAAGTGCCGTGGCGATTACGGCAAAACTGAGCCCGCCGTGCTTTTCAAAAAAAGCGAAGAGCAGCCCGCGGAACAGTAATTCTTCCATGAAGGGTGCGATCAAAACGGCGAACACTGCGACCGCGTAGGCAGAGGCCGGTGAGCTGAAGAGCTTCTCCAGTGGGAACCCTTTTTTTTCAGGTAAAAAAGGAGGAATGACCATGATGATCATCGACAGCGCGATTCCTCCCAGCAGATAGCGGACGACATTGTGAGCCGAGAGCTTCCGCCAGCTGAGTCCTTTCCAGAAGGGACTGTGGTAATACAGTGTGACGAGGAAATAGATGTAAGCGAACAGCAATGCGTAAAAGACGAACTGGAGTGTCAGCAGGAAAATAGCATTCATCCGGAGTTGAATCAGGGAAGCGCGCCACCCCACCATGGGAGCGAGAACCGCATACCCGATTGCGACGGCAATATTCGAAATGATCAATGCGACGGGGATGAAGAGAACAAAGAAGAGCAAGTCACGCAGCCGCCAAAGCTCCCGCGGACGCGGAGCGACGGGTCCCGGGGTGGATAGCAATGGATCGAGTGTTGGTACGTTCTCGTGCTGGTCGGAATCCTGTTGAATCATGAGCCTTCCTTTTGTGGGGTGAACCTCACGCAGGTGTAACGTCCATTTTACTATGCGGGGCGTTTTGCTGAAGCCTTGATGGCGAAACGAGCATCATCCGCAACCGCCGATCCTTGTCCCTGGTTTCGCCGCGACCGGCGGGAAAGCTTTGCGCGCATTCCCGGTGAACGAAAGGCAAGCCGTTGTGGTCAAGCGACCCTGGACGCCGGCTGCAGGGTTCACGGCGCTGCGGGTGGAGTTTCAGTCGGGAGTGCGGACTTCCCGTTCTGATTCAGGATTTCCAGCAGCGCCTGGCCCGTGAAGGATTCTTTTACGCATGCAACTTCTTCGGGCGTTCCTGCAGCCACAATGCGCCCTCCGGCCTCACCACCCTCGGGCCCGAGATCAATGATCCAGTCGGCCTGCTTGATCACGTCCAAATTGTGCTCGATGATGATGACGGTGTTTCCCAGGTCTGTCAAGCGATGGAGAACCCGGAGGAGTTGTTGGACATCATCGAAATGCAATCCTGTTGTCGGCTCGTCAAGAAGGTAGAGCGTGCGTCCGGTTTGCCGTCGACTGAGCTCCCGTGCGAGCTTCATGCGTTGGGCTTCACCCCCCGATAGCGTGGTGGCAGGCTGGCCGAGATGGATGTATCCGAGCCCGACGTCGATGAGCGTTTGAAGCTTTTGCCGGACTTGCGGAATGTTTTCCAAAACAGGCAGCGCATCCTGCACGGTGGAGTCGAGTAAATCGGCGATGGAGGAGCCTTTGTACCTGACCGTCAGGGTTTCCGAGTTGTAGCGGCGTCCGTTGCAGGCTTCACAGGTTACGTACACGTCGGGAAGAAAGTTCATCTCAATTCGACGCATTCCTTCACCCCTGCAGACTTCGCACCGCCCCCCCTTAACATTAAAGCTGAAGCGGCCGGCTCGATAGCCCCTCTGCCGGGACTCGGGCAACAGGGCGAAAAGCTCCCGGATTGGGGTAAAGACGCCTGTGTAGGTTGCAGGATTCGAACGCGGCGTCCGGCCGATCGGCGACTGGTCAATCACGATAACCTTGTCGATTTTGTCCGCCCCCGCCAGCGCCTGGTGAGCGCCCGGTTCTTCGAGGGCCCGGTAGAGTTCCTTGGCCAGTGCCCGGTGCAAAATATTGCCGACCAGCGTTGACTTGCCGGATCCAGATACTCCGGTGACAACGACCAGCAGACCCAGTGGAAACTTGACGTTAATGTTCTTGAGGTTGTTTTCACGCGCTCCCAGAACCGACAGGAACTTGCCATTCGGAATGCGCCGGTTTTCAGGAATTCGAATCCGCCGATGTCCGGAAAGATACTGGCCGGTCAGGGAATCCTCACAGGCCGACAGTTGCTCCGGAGTTCCGCAGCCAACCAGTTGCCCGCCTTGCCGGCCTGCGCCCGGACCCAGGTCGATCACATAGTCCGCGCGGCGGATGGTTTCCTCATCGTGCTCAACCACCAGCACCGTATTGCCCAGGTCGCGCAGCCGCTCAAGGGTGCGCAGAAGCTTTTGATTATCCCTGGGATGCAATCCAATGCTGGGTTCATCGAGAACATAAAGTACGCCCCGGAGCCTTGACCCGATCTGGGTGGCCAGACGAATGCGCTGGCTCTCGCCGCTTGAAAGCGTCGCCGCAGAGCGGTCAAGGCTCAAGTAGCCCAGTCCCACTGTGTTCAGAAATTCCAGCCGGGCAGCAACTTCATTTAAAATGCGCCGTGCCAGAATCTCCTCACGCGCGCTGAGTGTTATCTTGCTGACGGTTTTCTGCGCGTGGCTGACCGGCAGTGCCGTAAAATCGGCAATGGAGAGGCCTGCAATCTTGACGGCCAGGCTTTCGGGCCGCAGCCGTTTGCCCTGGCAGGCGGAACAAGGTTTTGCCGACATATATTGCCGGAACCATTCGCGGTAGCTTTCAGATTTCGTTTCTTTGTGCCAGTGCTCGATGATTGGAATGATGCCGGGAAAACCCGCCGGCTTCCTCGATCGGCCCGGGACTTTGCCGTAGAGAAGAAGATTTTGAATCTTGGCAGGGAACTTCTCAAAAGGCGTTTTCAAGTCAATGGTGAATTGCGCGGCGACACGGGTTAAATGCCGCCGCAGGAACGACGACCCGGATCCTGGTCCCAGACCCCCGGCCAGCAAGGGCCGTGACCAATCCACCACCACTTTGGCAGGATCGAAGGTGAAGCGGCTGCCAAGTCCGTGGCAAAGCTCGCAGGCGCCATAGGGGCTGTTAAAGGAAAAAGACCTCGGCTCGAGAGCCGGAATATTGATTCCACAATCCACACAGGCCGATTCCTGGGAGTAGAGTCGCTCCGGTCCGTCGACGATGGCGATCTGCACAATTCCCTTGGCCAATTTGATGGCGGTTTCAATGGAATCGGCGAGCCGCTTTTCGATGTCAGGCTTCAGCAGCAGGCGGTCAACCAGAACCTCCACGGTGTGATTTCGCCTTCGGTCCAGGGGGATTTCCTGTTCGAGTTGGTGCAATTGTTTGTCAACGCGAACGCGAACAAACCCTTCCCGGCTTAACTGATCGAAGAGCTTGTGAAATTCACCTTTTCGGCCGCGAACGACCGGCGCAAGGACCATGATTCTTGGGCCTGTCTGCTGCCCGGAGGTTTGTGCCAGTTCCATAACCGATGAAACGATTTGCTCGGTTGTTTGGCGGGTGATGGCCCTTCCGCACTGATGACAGTGGGGCATCCCAATGGTGGCGTAGAGCAGGCGGAGGTAGTCATAGATTTCTGTGATGGTTCCCACCGTCGAGCGCGGGCTGCGGCTGGTGGTTTTTTGTTCGATGGATATGGCGGGACTCAGGCCTTCGACGGAGTCGACATCCGGCCGCTGCAACTGATCGAGAAACTGCCGCGCATAGGCGGAAAGAGTCTGGACGTACCTCCGCTGGCCTTCGGCATAGATGATGTCAAACGCCAGGCTGGACTTTCCCGATCCGCTCAGCCCGGTGACGACGGTAAACGCGTCCCGGGGAAAGGTGACGTTAATGTTTCGAAGGTTGTGCTGACGAGCCCCTCGAACTGTGATTTGTTTAATCATGTCCCTGCGCCTCTCAGGGAAGTTCAGCGAGCTTAGGGCAATCCTTTATGGTAAAGCGCGCGATGAATTCCCGTCAAGACGCAGCGAGGCGTTCAATGGTTTTGGAAGCCGGTTCCCCTGAGGGGTCTGGGGCAATGGGATTGTTTGTTCAGGCGGGACGGCAGAGGCAGAGGTTTCCGGGGGACTCGCGCAGGCCGGGCCTTGGCGCTGTTGCTCCAGCAAGCAAAGCAAGGCCCAGCTGCACGACACTGCCATAGGGCGGAAAGCCCAGCCGCCTTAGTGTTTGGCTGGGTTCCCGTTCACGCGGAGGAAGCGGACCGAACCTGCAACCACGGTTCCATCAGCGCGGTTGGTCAGTTTGACGGAAATCGGATTGTGGAAATAGCCCAGCCAGTTCCACTTGCCCTGGTTCTGGTTTTCGTTGATCGTGAACGACTGGGTTTGCGGGCCGAACTCCACCCGGAAGGTGGCGTGGCTGGCAAGCTTGCCGGCGGCTGGTCCGGGATTCTTGTAGCGCACTCCGATGCGGTAGGTTCCCACCAGAGGCTGATCGGTGCGCCAAATGACGTAGGCGTTTCCGGGCCCCGGCTTAGCCCAGAATCCGTTAATGCCCTCGTCGATGGGCTTCCAAAACTCCCGGCCATCCAGTTGAAAGGCGGTAATTCCCGAAGAAGCTGGGGAGACAGTCTTGTCGCGCGGCGTGATGGCTTCAAGGCTCCGCGTGTGATGGCCTTCGAGAACCGACAAGGCCAGATTGTCCTTCCAGTCGGGGTATTGGTGAGCCTGTTTGATCATCCGCTGGATATGGTTGTTGAGGGCTGCCCGGAGGATGGAAGCCTCTTTCGGAATCTCGCTGCAAATATTGTGTTGCTCCTTCGGGTCGATGACCAGGTCAAAGCACTGGTCGTGGCCGGTGCGGATATCTTCAATCAGCTTGTAACGCTTGCCCTGAACGGCATATTGGGGACGGACGGCGGTTTCCTCGCTGTAGACGTACCGATGCACCTCCGCCGCGTTGCCTTTGATGACCGGTAGCAGGCTCTTGCCGTCAATGGCGGACGGGATGGGCAGGTTCTCCAACGCCAGAATGGTGGGCACGATATCGTATTGGCCGGCAAGGGCGTGGGTTCGCTTGCCTGCCGGAATTCCAGGCCCCCAGAAGATGAGCGGCACGTGCGTGTCGGCATTGTAAACGGAGCGGTGGTCTTCAGTGTTGTAATCCTTGGGATGCGAAAAGAGCAGTTGCCCGTGATCGGAAAGAAAGATGACGACCGTATTCTTTTCCAGGCCAAGCTTGCGGATGGTATCGAACAGCTTCCCAACGTAAGTGTCCATGTAGAGAATCTTGGCGGCGTAGAGCTCCTTAAGGCGCTTGATGGCGCTGGCGTTTCCCAGTCGGCAGTAGGTGAAGAACTGAACGCTCTGGTCAAAAAGGCCCTTATACTCGGGAAGATAAGCGTCGGGGGTCGGGTAGTTGTCCGCGACTTTGACGTTGGGAAAATTGTCGGGAGTGCTGAAGCGGTCGTATTCGGGTGGCGGATTGTAAGGCCCGTGCGGCTCCATATAGTGGACCCAAAGGAAAAAACGTCCGTTGCGGTGTTGGGCGAGCCAGTGCTCGGCCCACGCCGTGGTTTCCGGGGCGGTCAAATGGACCGATGACAAGGGAGAATGCCCGGGCACCGGAGTAAAACTGTCCGTGTAGTGCACGCTATCCCAGCCGCGATTGACGTTATCCCACAAAGACCAGCAGTTGGAGTTATCAGCCGCCGTGGCCATCCCGGCCTTTCCGAGGAGTTGGGACACCGTTAACTTATGAGGAGAGAGGTCAATATAGCTGGGCAGCGAAGGAGGCACCTGGCCCTGGCTCATAGGCTTGGTGATGTCAGAACCGCACGCCTGGGGCACCAGCAGCGTCATGCCGTGCACGGTGGGGAAAAGCCCCGTGAGGATGGTCGTAAAAGAAGGCGTCGTCCAGCTTCCGGCCGAATAGGCGCGAAGAAAGACCGTTCCTTGTTTGGCGAACTGATCGACGTGCGGCGAGTCGTGATAGGGGTATCCGTAAGTGTGGAGATATCCTGCCTGCAGCATGTCCGGCGTGACCAGGATAATGTTGTAGGGTACGCGGGACTTTGGGTTTTGCGGCCGCGCGCCAAAAGCCGGAAACGCCTGAAGCGTCAAAATAAATAGTAGGATGAGCCCGGGCACCCATCGCTTTTTACCTAGCCAGTTGTTCATACTGCCTCTTACCTCCCTAACACTTTGTTTTTGGGACCGGCCCACAAACTACAACATTATAACCCGCTACCCATTCCGGTCTAGCACATTCCCAAAACCGTTGCGAGCTGATTCGTTTTGTGCGCGCGGCGGACTCGTGACGGAAGGCTCGGATGAAGCGATAAGCGGCTGAGGACGGCGAAGCGGCAGGTCACCGCCTGCCGGCAAACTTGATTTGCAAAGTCACGGGCTGGTCCACTCTGTGAACCACAATAAGTTCCTGCTTTTTGTGAACGTCACACCTGATGCCGGGCAGGCTGCAGGTTACGGAATGAATGCGGCCGTGCTCGGGATCGCGCGCGCCGACGCGCAGTTGCGGAATCATTCTTTTTTCAAGCGGGTTGATCTCAACTTGCAGCGAGCGGGCCGTGGCCCGGTATTTGAACCGGACGTCGATTTTTCCGTAACGGGTGGGCAAGCCGCTTGCGCCCACCGGACCGCTGCTGGTGAGCCAGTGCAGCGGAATACCCCTTCCCACCCAGACGGCGCCGCCCGAAGGCTCATCGAAGGCGAAGATCTGCCGGGTCAGCCGGACGATGGGCCATGTCATGTGCGCTCCTTCGAACCCATAGATGCGGGGCCCTTTGAGGTACTTCGGGTGGCCCGTCTCGCGTCCTTTTTTGCCGTCTGCAGGAACCACCTGGGCCTGCTCAAATCCGGACCACATGCCCGGAGCAACAAGAGCCTGAATGTTGCCGTAATGCATCATCAGGTACTTGCGAATCATCCCGAGCCGCAGCTTCTGAAAAGAAGAACTGTAGCACTGGAAGTTGTCCAGGATGGGCGGCAGGAACCGGCGGACGCCCAGGACCGTTTGTTCGTGGTTGAATTCGTAATCAAAAATAAAACGGCGCTCCTCATTCGTGAGAAAGTCTGTTCCCACCAGCCGCGGCCAATCGTGAAATCTACGGTAGGCGCGGTTGCGCGTGTTGGTCCGAAAGGTGCACATGACGGGCCGTTTTGGATCGTCCAGAATCGGATGGATGTGAATGAAAGAGATTTTTCCGTCTTTCCGCTCGATGGCGGTCCTGAATGATTTTCGCAAAGTGGCGTGGTACTGGCGGGCATAGCGCCTGAGGCGGCGGCCCTCGGCCCTGTATTCATCCGGGCGATAGAAAGCGCTGATTTCGAGCAAAGCTTCGGCGTAATCCCGCAATCCCTCCCAGAGCGGGGCGTCATTCGTGTAGAAGTAGCCGGGACCTTTGTGCCCGTAGTCGTTGTTGAGAACTCCTTCAACCATTCCGTAACGCGGGTCATCGGGCGGAAAGGTTTCCATGGACTTGCGGCGCGCGCGCTGGATGTAGCCGACGACCCGGTCGATCGTCTGCTTGTTGCGGGTAATCAGATCGGGATCCTGCGTATACCAATAGTAATTGGCGAGGAGCTTCAGGAAGTCGCCGAGGTCAAATACCTGGAAGTTGGAGTCGTGGGGGCGCTCGGTATTGAACTTTCCGGAAGGCTCAATGTGCGTCTCGATGAAATATTGAACGTAACGCTGCACCTCTTCGTAGTAGCCCAATTCCAGAAGCACCTGGGAAAGGTAAATCACGCAGAAGGGCCAGAACCCTTCATACCAGACTGCTCCTCCGCGCACCTCGTTGCCGTCCACCGAGACCATGCACTTGGCGAGCGCTCCCTTGGCGATGTCGTTGACCATGGGCTCGGGAATCTGGAACTGCGCGCCGCGGCGGAAGAACTTTTGCCACACACCCTGCTCGCCGAGCAAGGCTTCAAAAAAGCCGTCGTGGATCTGCTGCGGTTTTAACTGAAGCCGTTCGGGCTGATGATAGCCGGGTAGCACAAAATAGAGATCCCGGTGCTCGCCCGCTTGCAGTTGAAAATTCCAGACCGGCAGGTTGTTCTGATTTTCGAATCGGGTTTGGGAAATCATGTTGCCGGAAATCGAGGCCGGATCCGGCGTGCCATCCTGCCGGAAGGCCGCCGGGGCCGTGATGTGGATGGTATTGCCGTCCGGCCGCAGTTCCAATTTCCCGTCCATGGGCGGATGCACGGCAAACCGGACGGTGCGGGTTGTGGCGGAGTAATTCGCCATGCGGAATCTTAGAAAGAGTCCCGGCCTGGAGCCCACCCGCCCCATAAGGATCAATTGCTCATAACCAACCTGTTCCGCGTCACGCTGGTAAACGTATTGGACAATCGGAAGGTAGTGTTGTAATTGTCCCCTCAAGACTCCCAGGCTTTCGGAATGTTGAATTTCTTTTCCGTTCAGTGCAAAAGGCAGCGCGGCGGCAAGCTGGACGCCCTGGATGGATTTGTCCGGCTCATTCCCGGTGAGAAAGCCCTTATCCACTCCAATCGAACCGTCCCAGCAAACCTGGACTTCGTGCGGATATTCCTTCATGCCCACATACGATTCGGGGTAGTTGAGCGGCGGGTATGCGCGGCGCGATCGTTCGAGGCTGGGGTCGCGGGGATCGGCGAGATATTTCTTCCCGAGAATGTCATCCTGCGCGTTCAAAAGCGTGTCCCAGTATTCGCGGGAATGGGCCTCGACCGGCGGTGCCACCTGCCGGCCGACTTGGCCAAACGCTTTGCGGATGCGGCAGACGATCCCGATGGGTTCCACGTAAACAAATTCACCCTCGCGCGGCGCGTCTTTTTCCAGCACGATCCAGGGGCGGGAGGAGTTTCTTCCGGGGACGGACATCACCTGATAACCCTGGAACCTGTCGCCTGCCTTTACCGCCGTCCAGGGACCCGTTTGCGAGCTTGCGAGTTCTGAAACGCCCCAACTGTTCAGTCGGCTGAAAATGGTCTCAGAATGATCCGGAGAACCTTCCGGCCGGGCTAGCGCCCAACCCACCGGAGGGCTCACAACGGAGCCCGCCAGCAGGGCTAAGCTCGATTGGATGGATTTCTGGAGCAATTCACGACGATTCATGTTGGTTCCTTTGGCGGCAAGGGACGCAAGGCCCCTGAGGACCAAAACAGGCCCGGCTCGCAAGCGCTGCCGCTGTGGCGATCTGCTTGGGGCCAGGCCGTTGATTCGCACATCCGGTGGCTCCTGCCAGGTTTGCTCTCGCCGCGGTCAACTGACCGTTAAGCCGGCTCCGAAACAGGAGTCGATTGACTTTGCGCCAGGTGCACCTTCGAGCCGATGAAGGCGTAATGAGTGACCACGAGGTAGCAGACGAGCGGAATCAGCATGGCCACCGCCATACTGTGCCAGATATCATAGATGTATCCCATGGCCGGCGGCGCTGACGCGGCTCCGATAATAGCCATGACCATGAAGGAGCCGCCCAGCTTGGTGTTGACCCCCAGGTTTTTGAGTCCCAGCGCGTAGATGGTGGGAAACATCAGCGACATAAAGAAACTGGTCAGAAAAAGCGCACCCACTCCCACCCAGCCGGGGAACAACACTCCCAACCCGACAAGGACCACGTTGGTAATTGCGTAGATGCCCGTCAGTTTGCTGGGCCGGATATACTTCATCAGGTAGGTGGCCACAAAGCGGCCTATCGCGAAGGCCACAAGGCTCCCGGTGAGTAGGTAACCCGCCACTTTTTCCGGCTGACGGGTGTAGTCTTCGATGTATTGGATGAAGAAACTCCAGGTTCCCACCTGTGCGCCGACGTAAAAAAACTGTGCGGCAACGCCCTTCAGGAAATGCGGGTAATGGAACAGGTCGCGCAGCTTCCCTTTGTTGTGGGTGTCGGCGGCACTGATTTCTTCAGCAGTTTTGGGAAATTTCGTTCGCAGAATCAGGAAGGCCATGAAGAAGACGACAATGCCGAGAATCACGTAGGGCCGGACAACGCGCATCGTTTCATGCTGCAGGTAAACGCTCAACGTTCCCTGCGCCTTGAGCGCGCTGATTTGCCTGGGGTCCAGTTCGATTCCGGAAAAGATAAAAACCGTCCCCGCCAACGCTCCTGTAACCGAACCCAGAGGGTTAAAGGACTGCGAGAAATTCAGGCGCCGCTCGGAGGTTTCCGGATCACCGAGCACGGTGATAAACGTATTGGACCCGGTTTCAAGGAATGACAATCCGCTGGCAATCACGTAGAGCGCCAGCAGGAAAAAAGCGTAGCTTTGGGCCACCGCTGCCGGCCAGAACAGGATGGCTCCGGTGCCGAAAAGACAAAGGCCGGTCACCAGTCCTGTTTTGTAACCGAATTTCCGCATCAGGAAGGCCGCCGGCATGGCCCAGCAGAAATACCCCAGATAGAAGGCGGATTGCACCAGCCCCGCCTTGAGGCGCGTGAGCTCAAACGAGGTCATGAACTGCTTAATCAGAATGTCATTCAGGTTGTTGGGAATGGCCCAGAGATAAAACAGTGCCGTGACCAGGAGAAAAGGGACGGCGTTTTCGCGTGAGAATAACGGAGGGTGAGTTTTCCTCTCAGGTTTTGTGCTCATCGTTCATGTCCTCATGGCGCTGTACGCCTGCCGCGTCCGGGCTCCGAATATAAATACCAGCAGCTTCGGTTCCCGGCAAGTTATTATACGGGTCCCCGACGTTGGGCGGCGCTTTAGCTCTCGAGTCAAAATCAGGACTTTGGAAAATGGGACTGCCTGCGAGCGGGTTATCAGCTTGCGCAGAAACTTACCACGTTCCTTCCTGCAGACGGGTGTTATCAGGCGCTTCGCGCGTTCCACCACCGGCGGGCCGCCACAACCGACCAGACGGATTCCACCAGCCCGAAAGGCCATGCGCCTTGGAGAAAGCCGTAAGCCGACCCCAGCGCGCACGACACTGCGAACAGCAGGATAAACCAGTTGCTTCTTTTTTCAAGCGCATAGCACACCAGCATTGCCGTGACTGCAAAGAGTCCAAAAAGTGTAAGCGTACTCACGAATACTTCTGCGCCTCCTGCCTTAACCTGTCAACTTGTGTTGTGGAAACCCCGTCGGCTGAAATGAATTGACCCCAGTGAAGAGCGGTCAATCTCCCGCAAAACCACATGCCGGACTTCCCACGCCCCGGACTCTTCTAGCG
>CAYWMN010000033.1:0-22471 GCA_964459065.1 uncultured Acidobacteriota bacterium
ACGGAAGCGTAGCAAGAAGAATCAATAGAGCAATGAGGGCCGAGTCCAGGTTGCCCATGGATAGTTTTGATAAAGGGCTTTCACCACGATCGGATTCCGCCCTGTTGCCCGATGGTCTCACGATCTCTCCGCTGCGGCCTAACCGCAGTCTGGCCCCTTCAAACTCTCTTTCCATCTCATCGGCTCGGCACCACCCGAGAATGAGTTCCCGGCTGCGAGGACAACTGGGAAAGCAAATGCCGATCGATCTTGCTGCCCGGCCCTACGGTGACTTTCCCATTCGGCCCCCAGACATACGCCACGCCGGATGGATCGAGCGGAATGCCCTTCAGATAACCGGCTTGAACGAGACTTTCAAGCGAGGCGGGAGACCGTCCGTACTGTTGACGGAAGCGAGCCACAAGAGCGTTTAACTGTCGAATGTCCTGGTCGGCCTGCAAGGCCTCAAGGTGTGCAAGAGCGCTGCGCCGGATGGTTTTTGTTTCTGCCTGACGGTAAATCTGCGACCAGAGCACGCGGGAGGTTTGAAATTCTCCCCCTTGGGCTGAAATTGTCGCGGCCATGGCCCTCATCCACACCATCGCGCCGGGCCGCCGGCTCCCGGCTTCAAAGGCCCGGGCAGCCCTCTTGTAATCCTTCAGATCCCAATAATAGATAAATCCCAGGTCCTGCCAGAAGCGCCAATAGCCGGGGTTGGCCACAATCCCCCGCCGAACCAACTGCAGAGCCCGCTCGGGTTCTCCGGCTCCTTCCGGCGGCTTCTCAGCAAGAAAAATGGCACCGAACCGGTAAGCGACCAGCAAGTGAGGATCAAGCTCAGTCGTGATCTCCAACAGCGGCCAAAGAAGCTCAAACCGCCTGGCATGAGCGATTCGCCTTCTCCCATAATATTGCACGGCGCGGGTCCAATAAATATCTGCCAACAAACCGGCGTTTCCCATCGACAACGCCCGCAAGGTCCTTCCCGTGTGGAAATAGAGGGCCTCGCCGCCAACCCCGGACTTTCCGGAAACCTGGTCGATCCGCCGCTGGATGGACCAAAGGGCAACCAGTCCTGCGGCCAAAAGAAACCAGCACAGCCGGGTGTGTTGATTCCTCCGGCCCCGCATTCGACCCATGCGTTCCATCAGAATTCCCGTTCTTCAAAAATCAGGATCGACGCGGCAATCAGAATCGTCACGTACAGCAAGGCATAAAGCGATCCCGACACCAGCAGGTAAGAGGCTACGGCGCTGCCGTGCGCCGACTGTGAAATCACCTGGAAATTACTGAAATTCGGCAGCAGGTAGTAGACAACCGAGGTGACCCTTTCAACCATCGCGCTTCCGCTTTCATGTCCCAGCCACCGAATGTCCCCAAGAAAGTTTCCCACCACGTAGACGCTAAAGGTGAAGAAAGCTGAAAGGATCGGCGTGGAAACGCAGGAGAAAAGCAAGGCAAAACCCACCACAATCGCAAGCTGCAGCAAAATAAAGTCGACCGATTCAAGCAGCATCAGGTCTTCGCGTCCCAGGCGGCGCTCAACAAAATAGAGAGCCAGGTAAAAGCCGCCCGTCATGATGACCGTATTCACCACTAAAGTGAGCAACAGGCCCAGATACTTGCCGATGATAAATTCAAAACGCCGGACAGGCTTGGAAAGGATGTTATGAATGGTTCGCCGGTCAATCTCTTTCGACACCAGGCCGATGCCGATAAAGATCGCCATGAGCAAACCGAAAATAGCGATGGAACTAAGCCCCAAATTGACCAGCATCAGGCGTTGAATGCCCAGGGAAATACTGGCCAACAAGACCGCGGAACCCATCAGGAGCAGCGCGAAAACGATCAGGTTGTACAGCACCTTCTCGCGGACGGATTCCTTAAAAGTGTGGGTCGCGATGGTTCGAATTCGCTGTATCATTCGCCTGGTGTAGATGCCGGTCCCGCCGGGCTTTTCCTGATGGATAACCGGTGCTTATCCTGGACACGGTCCATAAAGTAATCTTCCAGGGATAGCCGGGCAGGATTCCAAGAAATCAGCTTCGCGTTCAAGCGCGAGATCCGGGCAAGCACTTCGGTAAGGTCCGCTTCCGCCCGCAAAACCAGGCGAACCCGGTTTCCTGTTCGAACCTTCGAAGACACGTAGGTTTCAAGTGCGCGGAGGACATCGTCGCCCGGCTTTTCAAGCACCACTTCCGCATTGGACGGTTCAACCTCAAGAATCTCGCGCAACTCTCCGCACCCTTGCAGTCTTCCGCGGTCGAGGATCGCAACCCGGTCGCACAGCGTCTCGGCATCCGATAAGATGTGCGTGGAAAAGAAAATCGTTTTCCTTTCTCCCTTGAGTTCCAGAATAAGATTACGCACCTCTCGCCGCCCAACCGGGTCCAACCCGGACATCGGCTCATCCAGAAAGACGATCTCGGGGTCGTTGACCACGGCTTGCGCAATTCCCAAGCGCTGAATCATTCCCTTGGAGAACTTTCGCAGCGGAAGGCCGCCTGGAATCCCCGCCGCCTCGATCAACGGGCTGGCCCGCCGGGCCGCCTCCCGGCCATTCATCCCGAAAAGCGAGGCCGCGTAAGTCAAAAACTCCTGGGCGGTCAAATGGTCATAGAAAGAAGGATTTTCAGGAAGATAACCGATCTTACGGTGGATGGAAACGTCCCTCGGATCGCGTTCAAGCAGGCGGGCAGCCCCTCCGGTTGGGAAAGCCAGTCCCATCAGGATTTTCAGGGTGGTCGTCTTGCCCGCGCCATTCGGCCCCAGCAGGCCGAACACCTCTCCGACCTCTACTTGCAAAGACAACCTGTCCAGCGCACGGCAGGATTTCCTGCGCCAGAAACCAACAGGATAATCCTTGGTTAGCTCGGTGGTTTCAATGGCCAGCATCTCAACCCATTCCAACTCTTTCCAGAATTCCCTGCCGGCGGCTGATTCTCCTTCGGACAACACCGGCCTCAGGGAAACCGCCCCGTCACTATATCTTATCGTCCCCAAGCGCAGGAAGAGGAAAGCCACGCTGTCCATATTCCAGCCTTCGTTGCCCCTACGCGGGAACATCGACGACAAAAGCAGACACGGGGAAAACTGTATAATTTTGAAATCGATCTCGCCGAGGCTTGGCCGGTAAGAAAATGGGGGACCTTACGGCCCCCCATGCGGTGAACTGTGCCATTAGCGGGCTCCGGCAAAGAAAAGCGCTAGCCTGCCAAGGGTGAGTCGGCCGAACTTGCTTGCGTGTTGCTCGAGTTCTGGCGGATCACGCCAGATTGGTCCGTATAGTAAGAATTGGTCCCTGTCGTTCCACGAGTAACCGGATCTGCCCAGAATTCATACGTGTCGATCCGGCCTCCGACGACGGGGCCGGGCGAATAAGTGAAGCTGTAACCGCTCTTCACCGCTCCCATGGCCGTTGAGGTCCCACCGGACAGGACATTATCAACCAGCCCGGCTGCCGTGGACGTGGGAATGCTGCCCGTGGCAGGCGGACCCAAGTAACCCATCGTCGCTGTATATCCGCTGTTGTAGGTCGTGGCGTAAGTAACCTCGGCCGTATTGTAAGTTCTCAGCGATCCCACTGCCGATGCCTGGTTCGCGGCAATCCGCGAACGGAGCAGGTTCGGAATAGCGATCGCTGCAATAATCAGGATGATCGCTACCACAATCAGCAGTTCGATCAGTGAGAACCCTTTTGAATCTCTTCGCATGCCAGCCTCCTTTTACCTTTCCACTCTAGCGTTTCCCGTAGTTGCTACTGTATAGATCAGCACCCTCCGTTCCATATCCGCCAACCTAATACAATCCTTATTTTCCAGCCACCCCCATGATTCTTAATGGAATAGCCGCCTGCCGCCAGAAACCGTTTTGTCACTCAGTAACGCCAAACACCGGCGGGACGCCGGATTTTGTCGAAAATCACTGACAAAAATTGTCACTTCTTAGCATAAACCCTAAACCTCGTCACGGGCATCTCTAAATGATTTGCTTCTCCCCTATTGTGTCCCGGAGCCTGCCAGTTGCGCCCGAATGGATGTGATCTGCTGCTCGGCGCCTGTTTCTCCGGGAAAATTTTTCAGCTCTCGCCGGAACTCCCCAAGAGCCCCGCGCGGATTCCGCTCCAGCTTCAGGATCATCCCCATTGCAAAGTGGTATCCAAAGCCTTCCGGTTTAAGCTCAATAGCGTGGCGAACCGCTTGCCCGGCCTTCTCGACGTGTCCCATTTTGAGCCACGTCAATCCCAGGTAAAAATACTCGTCGCTGTCCACGCCGTTAATGGCGATCGCATGTTCAAGGTATTTTTGAGCCTCCCGCAGCCGCCCCATCCTGTAGTAGGTGTATCCCATGTTATAAGTCGCCAGCCAGAAGTGGGGATGATCAGCCAGGACTTCGCGGTAAAGATTAATTGCCGGTAGATACCATCCCTTCTCGCCCAGGGCATTTCCAAGATTGGTTCTGGCAAGTTGATTCTTGGGAGTCCGGCTCACACCCCTGGAATAGAGCAAAATGTCATTCGCCCAGTACCTGTCCTGCAAAGCCGTTCCAATCCCCAGCACAATCGTGAGCCCCACCACGACCGCCGCTTGAGCCAACGGCAACCCCAGCAGGCGCCTTGAACCTTCGTGGAGCTTCCGGATGGCGATGGCCAGAAGGATGGCAAAACCAATGGAAGGCAGGTAAAGATACCGGTCATGGGCGACCTCTCCCACCGGCAGCACCGATAAATCGAGCAACGGAACAAAGGGCACGAACAGCCACACGCAGGCAAAGGCCACCAACCGCCGGGCGCCGGGCGCCGATTCCTCCAGCCGGCGGGCCCACAGCCAAACCAGCGCCGCCACAACAATCAACGCTGCAACCGGCAAGAAGAAAGACTCCAAACCGGGCCGCTTGATGTAGGGCATGTCATAAAACACGCTCAATCCAAAAGGCCACACCAGGTGCCATAGGTAGAAGCAGAAAAGCCTGGGCCAGGTGAAAAAGATTGTGGAAATCGCCAGGGGGACCATGGAGTGTCCCAGTCCCTTCAAAACGTGCCATCGAAGGGCCAGGTAAACCAACGTCAGCAGAGCAAAAGGTATTGTCGAGCTCAGAGCCGCCCAGACCCGGGCCCTCAGAGCCTTCCACCGGGAAATCGCATCCGGCTTCGCCCACCAGAACCATTCGAACGCAAAGACGAGCATCGGCAGGATCAATGCGGTCTCTTTGGCCAGCATTGCCAGGCCATAGAGGGCGACGGAGCCCGCCAGCCACCAGCGCCTTTCGCGGCTGCGCTCGCGTCCGTTGAGGTAACACAGGAAAGACGGGATCAGGAACAACGCCAGCAAGGGATCGGTAACCCCCGAAACCCAGGCCACGGACTCAATATGCACAGGGGTCAAACCAAAGATCAGCGCGGCAATAAGGGCCGTCCGCCTGTCCCCGACAAGCCTCCCCACCAATCGATACACCAGGAATGTTACGGCCACCTGCACCCCGACACTAACCAGATGCCAGCCGGCCGGATAAGGACCAAACAGCTTGTAATTGATCAGCAGGAAAAGCAGGAAAACGGGCCGATAATAGTTTCCCAGAACACGGGGATAGGCAAAATTCCAAACCCCCTCAAAAAAGTAGCCCGGAGCAAAGCGCCAGTAATGAACCTGTGCGTTTGCCAGAATCTGGCCGCGGTCGTCATAGACGAATTGGAACCACAGGGTCCCGCTGTAAACCAAAAAAGTGAGGAACAGGATCATGGCGATGGGCAGCCAGGGCGCCTCGCTTGCCAACATTTTCGGTTTCGTGATTTTCAGGGGTTGCTCCATCACGCGGGCCGGCACCCGGCACCCTGGGCACCGGTGGCGAGCCGCTTAGATCCCATGCTTCTTGGCATAGTGGCGAAAGGAACGGTATGACATGTTCAGCAGTTCAGCGGCCCGGCTCCGCACGCCGCCGGCCTGTCTGAGCGCCTCCGCCAGATACCGCTTTTCAACAACCGCCATCTGGATCTCAAAATTAATACCTTCCTCAGGAAACTCGATGGGATCGTGCTCGGCCGCCCGAAGTCCCGTCACCGCTTCCGGCAAGTTCGCAAGCCGAACCAGTCCGTTCCCCTCGCGGCTGACGGCGATGGCGTGCTCAATGGCGTTTTCCAACTCCCGAACGTTCCCGGGCCAGGGGTATTCCGCCAGGACGGCAAGCACGTCAGGCTCAAAGTCCTTCACAGGCTTGCCCATTTCCAAAGCGTATTTCTTCAGGAAATGCCGCGCGAGAGGCTCAATATCGTCAGGGCGCTCGCGCAGGGGAGGAATGTGAACCGGAATCACGCTGATCCGGTAATAAAAATCTTCCCGGAACTGGCCGGCCGCCACCATGCTTTTCAAATCCCGGTTGGTTGAAGCGATCACCCGCACATCCACGGAAACATCCTGCGTCCCTCCGAGCGGCCGGATGGTTCTTTCCTGCAAAACCCGGAGCAATTTCACCTGCATGCCCGGACTGGTCTCGCCAATCTCATCCAGAAACAGGGTGCCTCCATTCGCCGATTCGATGATCCCCTTGCGATTGGTATCGGCTCCTGTAAAGGCTCCCCTGAAATAACCGAACAACTCGCTTTCCAGCAAAGTCTCAGGAAAAGCCCCGCAGTTAATTGACACAAAAGCCTTTTCCCTTCTCTGACTCGCTTCATGGATCGCCCTCGCAACCAGTTCCTTGCCCGTCCCGCTTTCACCCGTAATAAGCACCGTGCTATTGGTGGGAGCTACGCTGCGAACCATCTCGAGGATCGCGGCGATTTTCCGGCTGCGGCCCACAATATTCTCCTGGGTAAAAACCCGCAGCAATTCCCGCCGCAGGCGCGCGTTCTCTTCCCTCAAGGCAAGGTCCTCGATCGCGCGGGCCACGACCAGCTTGAGTTCTTCCACCAACTTATCCGTCTTGATCACATACCGGTAGGCTCCCAGGTTCAAGGCCTGGATGGCAGTGGGCATCGTCGGGACGGCTGTTATCAGGATAAAGGCGCCGGCGTTATGCGTCGCCCGCGCGTGCTCCAGCAACTCGATTCCGGTCAGGTCCGGCATGCGAATGTCGGCGATAATCACGTCGTAAACCTGGGACTCGATCTTCTTTTTGGCCAACTGCCCGCTGGTCACCGTTTCGACAATGTGCCCATCCTTGCGAAAGGTAATCTCCAACAACTGGCAAATCGACTTTTCATCATCAACAATCAGTAGTCGCGACATAAGATCAATCCTGCGCCCTGAAAAAACCTGAACGCGCTCTTGATGACAGATTTACGCATGCACTTTTTGCACGCGAACCGCTTTCGGACCCTTTTGAACGCGCGGCATTGCAATCACAAATTTTGCTCCCCGGCCGGGAGCCGAATCAACCTGGATGCGGCCCCCGTGCCCCTCAACAATCTGGTAAACGATGGCAAGCCCCAGCCCGGTCCCGCGCGGGAACGACGTCTGGAAGGGCTCGTAGAGTTTTTCAATTTGCGAGGCCGAAAGGCCAATCCCGGTATCATGGAAGCTGATGCTGACCCACCCGGGCTGCTGATCATTCACCTCAACCGCCAGCCGACCACCGTCGGGCATGGCCTTCAGCGCGTTATCACAGATGTTCCAGAACATCTGCCGGAGTTTGTCCGCATCGGCCTCAATCCTGACGGGATGCGTGGGCAGCCTGCGTTCGATATGAAAATTTCCAGGCACCGAGGGGTGGTGCCCAAGAAGCAGCAACGTTTCTTCGATAAGCGCCAGGACGTTAACCTCCCGGAATTCGCAGCGCTGCTCGCGCGCATATAGCAAAAAATCCGAAACCAGCTTATTTAACCGCTCCGACTCCTTGCTGACAATCCCCACCAGCCGCCTTTGATCATCGTCCTCCGCCGCCAGGGTTTCCAAGACCTTCGCCGAACCGGCAATCGAGGCCAGAGGGTTGCGAATCTCATGGGCGATCCCGGCTGACAACCTGCCTAAGGTTGCCATCCGGTCCTTCAGATGGTATTCGGCTTCAAGCCGCTTTTGGACGGTCAGGTCTTGAACGCTGTAGACGTATCCCGAGGTCCCGCTTTCGGGGATCACCAAGGGTGAAACGGCAATACCCAGAATCCGGTTTCCGCCTTTCGGGTGTCGGTATTCAATCTCGTGGCGGCCGTGCGCCAATGACAATTCCCGAAACGCCTGCGAGGCGGGATGCAGCCCGCCAAGAACCTTGTCGATCCTTTCGCCAACCACGAACGCGCGTTTGCGGCCGATAATTTCAATTCCCGCTGGATTCAGTTCGGCAATCAACCCGTCCAGGTCCGTCGTAATCAAACCGTCCCGCATGCTGCGAATGACGTTCTCATTCACGGCCTGAAGGCTTGCCACCTGTCCGGTTTTATCACGAAGCTCGGCTCCGGTTTTGCGAAGGGTTTCCGCCAAAAAGCTGGACAGATAGGCAACCGCGAAAAAGCCGAACAGGCTGGCGAAAATCTTGACCTGTAGCGTTGCCAGGTCCACCGTGCCGGCCGACGAGGTCGTAAGAATTTGGAACGCTGAAGATCGTGCCGCCAGGCCGGGATATAGAACCGGCAGGTAGGCAAGCTCCAGCAGGATTCCCATCGCCACAAAGCTGACTCCCGCCACCAGGAAAGCTCGCGCTCGCGGCAGAAGGATGCTGGCCAGAATAATGGCCACCAGGTAGAGCGAAAAGTAGTTGCTTTCCAGATCGCCCGTGACATGAACGATCGCCGTGATGAAAAAGATGTCGGAGAAAAGCTGCAGGTAGGCCTGCAACGAAAAATCCAGACTGAGTTGATTGTAAATCAGGAAAAACAGGTTGACGATGTACCACAGGATAACCGTAATCCCGACGTGTTCAATGGAATGGATGCCGTGCCGGTCCGGAGCAAGCTGCGTGAGCGCATAATCAATTGCAAAGACAAACGTTATGATCACAAACCGGATTTTGATAACCCAGGAGAGCCAACTATGGAGATCGCCCGTGACGTTCATTGTGAGGTTAGGATATTACAAAAACCGTTCCTTTTCGACCGGATGACTTGCCGAAACAACAAAGTCTGCTCCGCTCGAAAACCCTTCCCTGAAAAGTGTACAGGATTTTCGGGCGTTGAACTTATTCACCGGAGGCACTCCCCTTTCACCCCGCAAAACTCGCCGTCGACAATAAGGAACGCGCCGTGAAACAGCTGTGCGACAACGACACCCTACAAGGGCCAGTTCGAACCTCCGAACAGCTCCATCATCCCGCAGGTCCTAGCCCCCTTGGGCCAGTTTCCCAATCAAGGAGAACAACGGCATGTACATGGCAATCACAATACCTCCCACCACCACGCCCAGGAAAACGATCATGATCGGTTCGATAGCCGTCAGAAGGTCACCGACCGCAGCATCAACTTCGTCTTCGTAAAAGTCCGCGATTTTTTGAAGCATCGCGTCAAGGGCTCCGGTCTGCTCCCCGACCCCGATCATTTGTACAACCATGTTGGGAAAAACAGCCGTCTCCTCGAGCGGATCAACAATGGTCCGGCCTCCCTCAATCGCCTTCCGAACCTCTAAAACCGCTTTTTCGATGACCGCATTCCCGGAAGTTCGGGCCGTAATATCCATGGCCTCCAGCATCGGCACGCCGCTGGTAATCAAGGTACCCAGGGTTCGGGAAAAACGCGCGACCGCAATCTTTCGCAACACCGAACCCAGGACAGGGACCTTGAGGATCAGGGTGTCAATTACGGTGCGCCCGCCGGGAGTGGAGTAATACCACTTCAGTCCGACCCCAAGGAGGATCAACACCACAATGATCACGGGGGCGAAGGATCCTACAAAACGGCTTAATCCGATGACGATCCGCGTCGGGAGTGGAAGATTCACGCCCAAGCCCGCAAACAGGGTGGTAAAAATCGGCACCACTTTCCAGAGCAGCAGCGTCACCACACCGGAAGCAATCACCACCACGGCCACCGGGTAAATCATGGCGGATTGAACCGACCGCTTCAGTTTGACGGACTTCTCAATGTAGGTGGACAGACGTTGCAGAATGGTGTCCAGAATCCCGCCCGCCTCTCCTGCTTCCACCATGTTCGTATAGAGACCGTCGAAAACTTTGGGAAACTTTCGCAGGGCGTTGGCTAAGGTAGACCCCCCTTCAACCGTGCTGCGAACGGTTTTCAAGATGCGCGCGAAAGCTTTGTTTTCCTGCTGCGACGAGAGAACCTCAAGGCACTGAACCAAGGGCAGCCCGGCATCAATCATCACGGAGAACTGCCGCGTGAAAACCGCCAGCTCTTTGCTGTTGACCTTCCCCCCCCACTTGGGCCTGGGGATCGAGATTCCCCGCCCTTTTTGCACAATCCGGAGAGGCATAATCGACTCCCGGCGTAAGGCCGATTCAACAGCTCCGCGGGTTGGCGCCACGCGAACACCCGTTACAGCCTGGCCGGTTCGAGATGTCCCCCGAAATTCAAATTCCGCCATTTCCCTTCACCTCCTTGTCACCTCCACCAGGCCGGTCGCGGACCGTTGCCGCCTTGACAGGCAAAAGCTTGCGCCTAACGCCGAGCCTGTGCATGCGGTCTTGCAGCGTGTCCTTCCACGGCTCCCGAGGCGCGGCTCATCATGTCCTGCAGTTCGTCGGCATTCCCTGACCGGACCAGCGCCGTTTCCAGCGTAATCAGCTTGCGCTGGTAAAGGCTCAGGAGAGCCTGGTTAAAGGTTTGCATCCCGTGTTTCTCCTGGCCGGTTTGCATCGATGAATAAATCTGGTGAACCTTATCTTCGCGAATCAGGTTTCGGATGGCGGAATTCGGGACCAGGATCTCCATGGCCATCACCCGCCCGCCGCCGTCGGCGCGCGGCAACAACGTCTGGCAAAGAATTCCTTCCAGTACCATGGAGAGCTGGGCACGGATCTGCGATTGCTGGTGGGCCGGAAAAACGTCGATCACGCGGTTGATGGTTGAAGAAGCGGAGTTCGTGTGCAGCGTTCCGAAGGTCAGGTGGCCCGTTTCAGCAATTCGCAATGCCGCCTCGACGGTTTCCAGGTCGCGCATTTCACCGATCAGGACAACGTCCGGGTCCTCCCGAAGCACGGCGCGCAGTGAATTGGCAAACGAGTGAGTATCCGAATGCACCTCGCGCTGGTTCACCAGACATTTCTTATGCGGATGGATAAACTCAATGGGATCCTCGATGGTCACCATGTGCTCGTGCCGGGAGGTGTTGATCAGGTCCAGCATGGTTGCCAACGTCGTCGATTTTCCGCTTCCCGTAGGCCCCGTCACAAGAATCAGTCCCCGCGGTTTCTCGCACAGCTTGCGCGTCACGGGGGGCAGCCCCAACTGCTCAAACGACAGGATTTCAAAAGGAATCACCCGGAACACGCCCGCGACCGACCCGCGCTGGTTAAACAGGTTGCCGCGAAAACGCGCCACGTTCTTGATCCCGAATGAAAAATCCAGCTCCAGGTTTTCTTCAAACCGGTGCTTTTGGGCGTCGGTCAGGATGCTGTAGCAGAGTTGCTTGGTTTCGGCGGGGCCCAGCGCCGGCAGATCTTCGCAGGGTTTCAGTTCGCCGTGCACCCGGATCCGAGGAGGAGAATTGGTCGTAATGTGGAGGTCGGATCCGTGCGAAACCGCCATGCGTTTGAGAAGTTCCGTAAGCGACGGGGTCGGCATCGTTTTTATTCTCCTTGTCTCCCAGGTCTCGGCCACCGGAATGGCCCCGTAGCCCGAACTTACAACATGGTTTCCCGCATCACTTCTTCCAGGGTGGTCAGGCCGGCCATCACTTTGATCAAACCGCTGCGGCGCAGTGTGACCATGCCCTGTTCAATGGCTTTTTTCCTGAGTTCGAGCACCGAGGCTCCCATCAGAACCAGTTCACGCAGCTCGTCGGTGATTTCCAGGACCTCGTAGAGCCCGACGCGTCCCTTGTAGCCTTTGTTGTTGCAGGTGAGGCACCCGGTGCCGTGGTAAATCTTCAGATTCCCGGATTCCGCCGGAGTAAAACCGGCGTCGGCAAGCAGCTTGGGGCTCGACTCAGTTTCCACTTTGCACTCCCGGCAAATGCGACGCACCAAGCGCTGGGCGCAGATCAGATGAACCGAGGTCGCCACCAGAAAAGGTTCGATTCCCATGTTCATCAGGCGCGAAATCGTCGAAGGCGCATCGTTGGTGTGCAGCGTTGAGAGCACCAAGTGCCCGGTCAGAGCAGCTTTGATGGCGATTTCCGCGGTCTCAAAGTCACGGATTTCGCCGACCATCACGATGTTGGGGTCCTGCCTCAAAAAGGAGCGCAGAGCCACGGCGAAGTTCAACCCGATCTGATCCTTCATCTGAACCTGGTTGATGCCCGGCAATTGAAATTCCACGGGGTCTTCAGCCGTCATGATGTTGGTCTCCACCTTGTTGAGTTGCGAAATCGAGGAATAGAGGGTGTTGGTCTTTCCGCTGCCTGTGGGTCCGGTAACCAGAACCATTCCGTAGGGCTTAAAAATCGCCGTCTGGAATTTTGCAAGCGATTCCGGTTCAAATCCCAGCTGGGTCATATCCAGCCGCAAACTCTCTTTGTCCAGAATCCGCATCACAATCTTTTCGCCGTACAGGGTGGGAAGTACGGATACCCGGAAGTCCAGCTGCTTCTTTTTTCCCTTATGGATCATCCGGATCATGATTCGGCCGTCTTGGGGAAGCCGTTTCTCTGAAATATCCAGCTTGGCCATAATCTTGATCCGGCTGATGATGGCATCCCGCAATTTCAGCGGCGGCTGCATCACCTTTTCCAGCACCCCGTCCACCCGGTACCGGACGCGGTACTCCTTTTCGTAAGGTTCCAGGTGAATGTCACTTGCGTCGCGCTTCACGGCGTCGGTCAGAATATAATTCACAAGTTTGATGACCGGAGCTTCTTCGGCAGCCTTCTCAAGGGCGGCCAGGTTGAGCGTCGACTCGTCTTCCACCTCGACTTCAATGCTGTCGGCCTGGCCTTCGTCAATGAAGCTGACCAGGTCTGCAATCTCCCTTTTGCGATCACTTTCTTCAACCGACCCGTAATGTTTTGTAATCGCTTCGGCAATGGCCGATTCCGATGCGACGACCGGTTCAATGTTGAAACCGGTCATAAACTTGATATCGTCCATGGCAAAGACGTTGGTGGGGTCCGTCATTGCCAGGGTCAGGGAGGACCCAACCCGGCTCAAGGGCAGCACCTGATACTTCAGGGCTGTATCCATGGGAATCAGTTTGATAACGGCTGCATCGACTTCAAAGTAGGCCAGGTTAATGGACGGAATTCCGTACTGCCGGGAAAGCACGGCGGCGATTTCGTCCTCACTCAGGACCCCCAGCTTCACCAAACTGCTGCCAAGCCGGCCGCCGTTGCTCTTTTGGTGCTCTAAGGCTTCTTGAAGCTGCTCGGGGGTGATCAGGTTCTCCTTAATCAACAGTTCTCCCAATTTCCCCGAGGAACTATAGCCCCGGCCGCTCCCCGCCATATCAACTGCTGATTTCATTCCCACCGTATTCCAATTCCTTCATGGCGCCGGCAGCCCTGGCTCTGTGCGCCCGCAAAACGCGTTCGGGGATCACCGAATCCGCCGCCTGGATAACCCTGGAAAGTGCCTGACCGGGACTTCGGGTCCCGTCCCGCCTCCTCATGGAACTTCGAGCCGGGGCAATCCCTAAAATCGGGAAATTTCGACGGAACCTTGACTTCCTGCCGAAGGCCGTATTAACTTCGAGTCTATGCAACGCGCGGCTCAGCCGCCTGGAGTTGAGCCCGGTGAAGTGCTTCGGCAGTATTACGGTTCCCTGCTGCAGCAGTTCGGCCCGCAAAGATGGTGGCCGGCGCGCACTCGCCTGGAGGTCATCCTCGGCGCCATCCTCACTCAAAACACCGCATGGCGGAATGTCGAAATCGCTATTCGCCTCCTGGATAAAAGCGGACTGCTCCAATGGGAGCGACTGCGCGAATCTTCTCCCGCGGCGATCGAGGCCTGTATCCGGCCCGCCGGCTACTTCCGGCAGAAGACGCGCACCATTCAGACCTTCGTAAAATGGCTCGACCAAACTCATCAGGGCTCTTTACGCAAACTCTTTGCCCGGCCGCCTCACAGGCTTCGAAACCAGCTTCTTGCCCTGCGGGGCTTGGGGCCGGAAACCGTGGATACCATCTTGCTCTACGCGGGGAAAAAGCCTTTCTTTGTCGCTGATGCTTACACGCGCCGCATCCTGGAGCGCCACAATCTGATCCCGCCGCTCAGTGACTACTCCGATGCGCAGCAGTTCCTGCATCGCCATCTGCCGCACGACGAAACGTTGTTCAACGAGTTTCACGCTCTTCTGGTCGAAACCGGAAAACGTTACTGCAAACGGCGAGCCCCCGAATGCGAGGGATGCGCGCTCCAAAAATTCCTGCCTTCCGGAAGGCTGGTTCATGGGATTCGAGAATCTGAATCTCCTCGCACCCGACAGACCCCTGCGAGAAAACAGGCCCGGGCTATAACCCATGGATAAGAACGGCCAGTCACGGCGTCCCCATCGGCGAACTTTCCTGATTTTTCTGCTGATTCTGGTTCCCACACTCTTATTTATCGGCTGGAGCCAGGCATCCCTAAACCTTTCTTTTATTCGTCCTGCCAACGCCGGACAAACTCTATTGCTGCTGGTCGTCTCGGCGCTTATTTTCCTTAGTTTCTTTATCTTTGCGTTCATCCTCCTGCGCAATCTGCTCAAGCTCTATGTCGAGAGGCAGACGCAAAGGCCGGGTTCGCGCTTTAAGACAAAGATGGTGGTTGCGTTTTTGGCACTCACCATGCTTCCGGTATGCTTTTTGTTTGCTTTTGCCTACGGCTTGCTCAACCACAGTATTGACAGGTGGTTTAGCATTCCGTTCGGGGTGGTTCGCACCGACGCCACCGAAGTCGTCCGGCAGCTTGAAATTCAGGCGGAAAATCATTCCCGGCATCTGGCCACCCGCCTTGCGGCCAATTCACGGTTAGGCGAGGCCGCTTCCCTGTCGGACCGCAAAAGCGCCAGGGCGGTTCTCGAAGCGGAAGTCTCAGACCTTTCGTCGGAATCCACCATGCTCTTTGATTCGCAGGGAACCCTCCTTGCGTCGGCTGGAAGCCTGGAGTTGCACCCTTCCACCATCATGAATCTTGTGCCCGGCCACAGCTTCAAGCACCTCGCGGCGCAGGGAGTTGCCGGCCGCGCCAAGTTCGGCCAGGGCGACATATGCTATGCGGTGAAACCTCTGAAGGGACCGACAGGGGCTCGAGTAGGGTCGATTGTCGCCATCACCCGCTTGCCGGTCAATATCGCTCTCATTGCGCGCCAGATTCAGAATGAAGCTCGGAAGTATGATGAGTTAGGCCAGCAACGCAAAGCCGTGCGCCGTGTCTACCTTTTATCCCTCTGCCTGCTGACTTTGTTGATTCTGTTCGCGGCCTCGTGGTTCGCGCTGTTTGTTTCCAAGCAGATCACCGTGCCGATCCAGGCCCTTGCCGACGCCACGCACGAAGTTTCCAAAGGCAATCTGCGCCATCGCATCACCACGCACGCCGCCGACGAACTCGGCCGGCTGATCCAGTCGTTTAATGGAATGACCGGCCAGCTTGAAGAAAACCGACTTGCCCTGGAGCGCGCCGCGCAGGAAATTCAAACCGCCAACCGCCAGTTGGAAGAGCGCGGCAATATCATGGAAGCCATCCTTGAAAACATCCCCACCGGCGTGGTTTCGTTTGATCCCCAAGGATGGATCGTGCGGTTCAACTCCACGGCGGAGCGCATGTTCGGCACCGAGACGATTCAAAAGGCGCGCCGTCTGCCCGATCTGTTTTCAGCCGACGAGGCAAAGGAGATCGCGCTGCTTTTTCGCCGCGCTTTGCGCCAGGGTGTGGTGACCCGCCAGATGGAACTCCGGCTCCGGGACCGCCGGGCTTTTGTCGCCGTGACGCTTTCTTCCATTCGCGCCCGGCACGGCGCGGTGGGATCGTTGTTGGTCCTGGAAGACCTGAGCGAACTGTTGCGGGCGCAAAAGGCCGTTGCGTGGCAGGAAGTCGCGCAACGAATCGCCCACGAAATCAAGAATCCGCTCACTCCCATCCAGCTTTCTGCCGAACGAATTCAACGGTGGATCCATCGCAGCGCCCCCCGCCTGCCGGACCGCAGCCTGGTCGCCGCCGTCGAGCAGAGCGCTTCGCTGATCGGGCGAGAGGTGGCGACCCTCAAGGCCTTGGTCGACGAATTCTCCCATTTTGCCCGATTCCCGCATTCACGTCCCGTTCGAACCGATTTGAACGGCATCGTGGAAAAGGCTTTGGAGGTTTTCGATGGAAGGCTGGACGGGATTACGGTCCGCTGCGAGCTGGCGCCCGATTTGCCGCCCGTGCTGGCCGACCCCGAGCAGATGAAGCGCCTGATGGTTAACCTGGTCGACAATGCGGCGGAGGCGCTGGAACAATCCGCGGTTCGCGAAATCTGGGTGCGCACGGAACTCAGTCCTGACCGGGACGTCGTTGGGATTGTGGTGGCTGATAGCGGGCCTGGCATTTCCCCGGAGGCCAAAGAACGCCTCTTCCTTCCCTTTTTTTCAACCAAGCGCCGCGGAACCGGATTGGGGCTGGCCATCGTCAGCCGCATCGTTTCTGAACACGGCGGTTCAATTCAAGTTGAGAAAAACCGGCCTTTGGGCACAAAGTTTATCATTGAACTCCCGGTGGAACAGGCTCCGGCCGCGTCGGCCAAACCACCGGAGATTTGAAATCCGGAAGCATCCCCGCGGGGATTCGAATTCCGGCGCACGGCGCGGTTCGCAGTCCGCGTGAGTTGAAGGAGAAACACTTTTGGAAAGTTATTCGGTGCTCGTCGTCGACGATGAATCCGGCATTCGCGAGTCTCTGACCGACGTCCTCCAGGACGAAGGCTATCGCGTTACGGCCGTTGAAAGTGGAGAGGCTTGCGTTGATTTCCTCTCCCGCGAAAAGTGCGACGTCGTCCTGCTGGACGTCTGGCTTCCGGGCATGGATGGCCTGGAAACCCTCGAAGCCGTCCGCTCCCTCGCCGCTCCCCCGGTCGTGGTGATGATTTCCGGTCACGGAACCATCGAAACGGCCGTCCGGGCCACGAAGAAAGGCGCCTTTGATTTCATCGAAAAACCGCTTTCCATTGAAAAGACCCTCCTGACGCTGAAACATGCCGTCGAAGAAATCAAATTGTCTTTTCAGAACCGCCGGCTGCGGGAAGAGCTCGAAGACCGGTATCGGATCATCGGCGAGAGCGTTCCGATGAAGGCCCTGCGCCAGCAGCTGGGCCTGGCCTCACCCACCAACGGCCGCGTGCTGGTCTACGGAGAAAGCGGCACGGGCAAGGAACTGGTGGCCCACGCCCTCCACCAGATGAGCCTGCGCGCTGAAGGACCTTTTGTCGAGGTCAATTGCGCCGCCATCCCGGAAGAACTGATTGAAAGCGAATTGCTGGGCCACATCAAAGGATCGTTCACGGGAGCCGTCGACGACAAAGTGGGAAAGTTTGAGCAGGCCGACAGCGGAACCTTGTTCCTGGACGAAATCGGCGATATGAGCCTGAGAACTCAGTCCAAGGTTCTCCGCGTCATCGAAGAACAGCGGTTCTCTCCCCTGGGCTCCAAGAAAGAGCTCTGCGTGGACGTCCGCCTGGTGGCCGCAACCAACAAAAATCTCCAGGATGAAATCCAAAAGGGGAATTTCCGGGAAGACCTCTTTTTCCGCCTCAACGTGATTCCTTTTTACGTCCCCCCGTTGAGAGAACATCGCGAGGATATCCCGACGCTGGCCACCTATTTCCTGGAATATTTCGCCAAGGCTTATGGCCGGCGGCCCAAGCATTTCTCGGAGCCGGCCTTAAAGATTCTTCACGGCTACCATTGGCCGGGAAACGTTCGCGAACTTCGAAATCTGGTTGAACGGATGGTGATTATGGTTTCGGGTAACCGGATCGAGCGCCGCCATCTCCCTCAGACGCTTTCGAACCACTATGGCAAATCCCGCAAATCCGGCGGCGCGACGCCGGGCTTCTCCACCCTGCACGAGGCGCGCACCGCCTACGAGCGGGAATACATCCTCCGCAAACTTGAAGAGAACCATGGAAATATCAGCCACACGGCCCAAGTGCTGGGTCTCGAGCGCAGCCATCTCTACCGCAAAATGAAAACGCTGGGAATTTCCGCCAAGGAATAAAGCGCTTGACGCGCGGGGACACCGTTGCCGTTTCAAAGGGCCGTTTGTTTGCAATGTCGCCCGGCCCGTGTGAGGCAACAGCCCTCGCCGGCTAGTCTTTGCCGCGATAGTCGAGCGCTCCCACGATGGCGGAATCGTCGCGCCAGTGCGGCTCAACCCGGACAAAAAGCTGCAGGAATACTTGCGGCGGGAAAACCTTCTCGAGTTCACGGCGAGCCTCGATGCCGATCTGTTTGATCCGGCTTCCGCCTTCTCCAATGATGATGGCTTTTTGCGAGTCCTTTTCAACCAGGACGATGGCATGAATGCGCGTCAGGGTTGGGGATTCCTCAAAGCGCTCGATCAGGACGGTCGTGGCGTAAGGCAGTTCCTGCCGCGTGTTGCGAATCACCCTTTCGCGCACGATCTCGCTGGCCAGGAACCGTTCGGGCTGGTCCGTGTAAATCTCAGGGGGAAAGTAGGGAGGACCTTCCGGCAAACGGCTCACCACGGCGTCAAGCACTTCCTGGACGCCCGAGCCCTTCAGGGCTGAGATGGGGAAAATTTCCTCGAACTCGTGCAGCTTGGCGTAGCGATCGATCAGGGGCAGCAGAGCGGGCTTGCGAATCCGGTCGATTTTGTTGAGCAGCAGAATCGTTCGCGGAGCGTATTCGGCCAGGAGTTTAAGGACGAATTCATCGCCTTTGCCGAAGGGCGCCGAAGCATCAGCGATCATCAGCACCAGGTTGCGCTCCTCGAGCGCCTCCCGAACAAAGGTCATCATCTGCTCATTCAGCCGGCTCAGCGGCCGGTGGATTCCGGGGGTATCCATCAAAACAATCTGCGCGTCCGGGCGGTGGACGATCCCGACGATGCGGTTCCGCGTGGTCTGCGAAACGGGCGTGACAATGGAAACTTTGGCGCCGACAAAGGCATTGAGCAGCGTGCTCTTGCCGGCGTTGGGCCTGCCGATGATGGCGACAAAGCCTGATCTGAAAACTTGATTGGGTTTAGACATGGGCAGCCGGTTTGTTGGGGATGGAGGACGGAAGCGTTAAACGGACTTTCACCACCGCGCGACGGTTGACTTCCAGGATTTTGAGCTCGGCGCCGTCGACGTCAACCTTCTCGCCCGCCGAAGGCATGTGGCCCAGCCGGGCCAGCACCAGACCGGCGACCGTGGAATAATCCCCGCTTTCCAGTTCAAGGTGCAACTGATCCGTAATCTGGGCAAGTTCGGTGTGGCCGGCCACAATGTAGGTGGTGGGAGACTCCTTGATGATGTCGCGATCGTGAGGCTCAACCTCGTCGCGAATTTCACCCACCAGTTCTTCCACAAGATCTTCGATCGTCACCAAGCCCGAAACGCTTCCGTATTCGTCAATCACAATGGCCAGTTGCAGGGTGGTTTGCTGCAAGTCCTTCAGCAGGTCCCGGATGGGTTTTGTCTCGGGCACAAAATGCGCCGGCTGGGCAAGCGAGCGCAAGGTGACGGTAGCCTGGTCCTCGGGCGAAAGCTCCGCCAGGTCGCGAATATTGACAATGCCTTCGATGTGGTCAATCTCCTTGGAATAGACCGGGTAACGAGTGTAGCGGCGGTCCCGGAACAGGCGGCGCAGTTGTTCGATCGGCATGTCGACTTCAATGGCGGCGATTTCCGGTCTCGGGGTCATCACTTCCCGGACGACTTTTTCCCCGAACTCCATCACCGAATGGAGCATTTCCCGCTCGCCTTTGCTGATCAAGCCTGATTCTTCACCCGCTTCAATCAACTCTTCCAACCCCTTTTCCGGTTGAGGAGGCTCCACGTCGCTTTCAGGAGATTCCAGCAGTCGCGCAATGGTGGTTGAGACCAGAATGGGAAAAGTAACCGGCAGCGCCAGATAGACCGTGGCCCGGAGCATCGGCAGCCAGTTGCGCAGGATGGCTTCAGGCTCATCGTGGCGCGCCACCAGAACAAAAGGAATCAGCTGGTCAAAAATCATGATGGTGGCCAGCACCAGAACCACCGCGACGCCAACGTGCTCCCAAATTCTCCCGCTGTCCCGGGAAATCAAGAACGCCGCGAGCCCCACGGCATACAGCGCCATCACCGCGCCGTGCAAGGCCGAAATCGACACGCCCACACGCTCGCGGTCCGCCCGGATGCGGCGGGCGTCTTCAGTCCCGAAAAGCGCTTGCGCTCCCACGGGCGTCAGCCGGCGCATCAGCAGCCGCAGATAAGAGGCCACCGAACCCAAAACAACCAGCACTCCCAGCGCCAAGATCCAAAGGGTGTTGTTCAGCATCGCGCTAACCCGAATTCCGCAGGGAGACCGCAGGACGCCGGACGCTAGCCTTGCCAGATTGCCCCAGGCGTTCCCGCAGCGAAAGTTCCAGTGCCGTCATCTCCCCCTGATCCGTTTCATGATCGTAACCGAGCAAATGGAGCGCTCCGTGAAGAATCAGCCAGCGAATTTCGGCGGCCGTCGAATGGCCCTCCACGCGCGCGTTCCGCTCGGCCGTTTCCGCCGAGATCACGATATCGCCCAAAAAATTCCCGAACTCGCCGGCGTCGACGTTCTCCAGGCCGTCCGGCTCCCCCTCCTGCCACGGAAAGGATAAAACGTCGGTCGCTGCCGCTTTATTCCGGTACTGGGAATTCAGCCGGGCGATTTCACCATCGTCCACAAAGCAGACGTTAAAGTCTTTCCGGCCCAGTTTCAGCACGCTGCGCACGCGTCGCACATAGGCTCGCAAGCCGGCCACATCCAGACGTACCTGTTCCTGCTGATTCAAGATCATGGCTGGGAGTTTTTCCGCCCGTTCTCCGCGGCGCGGGACTGATCAAAAGCTTCATACGCCCGAATGATTCTCTGCACCAACTGGTGCCGCACCACGTCGCGTTCCGTAAAATACACAAAAGCGATTCCCATGACCTTGCTGACCACGTCGACGGCCTCCATCAGCCCGGAGCGCCGCCCTTCGGGCAGGTCCACCTGCGTCACGTCGCCCGTGATCACGGCCTTGGAGTTGAACCCCAGGCGGGTAAGAAACATCTTCATCTGCTCGCTGGTGGTGTTTTGGGCCTCATCCAGAATGACAAAGGCGTCGTTCAGCGTGCGGCCGCGCATAAAGGCGATGGGAGCGATTTCAATCGTCCCTTTCTCAATCATCCGCTCGGTCCGCTCGGGGTCCAGCACGTCGTAGAGCGCGTCGTAAAGGGGGCGCAGGTATGGATCGACCTTTTCCTGCAAGGTGCCCGGCAAAAAGCCCAGGCGTTCGCCGGCTTCCACGGCCGGCCGCGCCAGGATGATGCGGGTCACGGTGCGCGCCAGCAGCGCGTCCACGGCCATGGCCACGGCCAGATAGGTTTTGCCCGTACCCGAGGGTCCGATGCCGAACACCATGTCGTGGCGCCGCATGGCGTCCACGTAAAGGCGCTGGTTCAGGCTTTTGGGAGCAATCGTCTTCTTGCCCAGGGTGCGGGGACGGCCGGCTTCGGCCAGGCCCTTCAACGTGATGGTGGGATCTTCAGCGACAATTTTGAGGAAGGCCTGCAGTTCACTGTCGTCAAAACGGACCCCGCTATCGGCCAGGTCGGCGTATTCCTGAATCAAGCGCTGGGCACGCGCCACGTTCAGCTCGCCACCCTCGATTTCGAGCGTCTGGTCCGCGAGGTGAGTGGAAACCTGCAGGCATTGTTCCAGCAACTTGAGATTGGCATCATAGCTGCCGAAAAGCTGTTCGATACCCCGTTCGACCTTGACACTTGCCTTCATAAAATGGAGCGACAGTTCACTCCTGCTTCTCCAGGATTAAATGGAATAGCAACTTCGCGCGTTAGTTCGATTGGAAGATATCACGGCGGTGTTACGAGGCGATCCTTTTTCTCGTACGAATTCAGCATAGCGAATACGAGGGGCCAAGTCAACCGGATGGAAGGCCCCACACCTGCCCGGAAATCTCTCCTCGTCGGTGCCGCGCGCCTCGCCACTGTGGCGTTGAAACGGCTCGTTCTTGACCGCCGGGCCGCCTGGCTCAAAGCTTCTACCCTGCGCGCGCAATGGCGCTGTCCGAAGCGCCAACCCAGAACCTGCGCCAGCCCACGGACAGAACTGCGCTGCCGGTGACGATCTGCTTCAGTAACCGCAAAATTCCAACCAAGGCCCGTGATGCCCATATAATGGAGCGTCGGCACGAATCCTGAAAACGGCGCAAAGGATAGACGGAAATCCTGAATCCTGCACGATTGTTGAATGAGGAGGAACCTAATGCAACGTCGCAATTTTCTAAAATCGCTGGCCATCTCGATTCCGGCGCTCAAAGCGCA
>CAYWMN010000034.1:0-22172 GCA_964459065.1 uncultured Acidobacteriota bacterium
ATTTTCCGGCGGCCTTCCGGAAAACGTCCAGGCGCAGGTAAGGTTCCTGGCCGAGCAGCGCATGCGCGAACGCGGCACCAGCTATGGCCAGGCGCTCACGGAAATCGGGCGGGAACAGCCCGACCTGATTCATCTGTACCGGCGCTCCGTGAGCGGCGGGGAATAGCGGCACGGCGCTTTCAATAGGGTTCGACCCGTAAGAGCAGCTTGTTGTTGTAGGGGCACGGCATGCCGTGCCCAAATCACCGGGCCGACGCAGTCGGTCCCTACAGGAGGAAATTCGTGGCAGGAGCAACTTATGTTTTGGACAAGACCTACAAGGTGACGGACTCGAGCGGCGTGACGCAATATCGCGCCGTCGTGCCCGCCACAAACGACGGCGAGTGCCAGTTGCCCACCGGGGCCAACCAGCTCGCCTGGGGAATCACACAGGAAGACCAGCCCACTCAGAACGAAAACGTCAGCGTGCGCAAGTACGGGATTTCCCGCGCCTACGCCGCCAGCGCGATCACCAAGGGCGAGTACGTGGAAGTTGCGGACTCGACCGGCGCTCTGCAAGCGGCCGACCTCACGACGGTTCCGGGCTCCGCGACGGTGCACAACATTGTGGGCGTCGCGGAGAGTTCGGCGAACGCGGGCGAAGTTCTATTTGTGTTTCTCTCGCCCGGCCCGGTCGTCGTGCCGGTCAGCTAGTCCATTGAGCCATGGGCTCATTGCCTCAATGGAACGATGAGCCAATCCGGCAATGGAGCAATGTTGTTGCGGGTTTGATCCCGGTGGTCAGCAGCCGGGGTACAACAGCCCACTTTGAGTAGAGCGACCTGCTGACGGGTCTCCGCGTTCTCTGCAAGACGGGTGCATCGCCGCCTGCTTGTTACCCGCACGCGGAGCGCAAGCTCAAAGTGGATTTGGAGAATTGAGATGCCTGATGTTTCGATGGTTCATGTTGATCAAGCTCTGACCAATGTTTCCATCGCGTACCACAATGCGCAGTTCATCGCGGACCAGGTGTTCCAACCGATCCCGGTGAGCAAGCAGTCCAACAAGTACTTCATTTACTCAAAGGACCGCTTCCGCATTATGGACGACGCGCGCCGGCCGGGAGCGCGAGCCAATGAAATCAATTGGACGCTTTCGACCGACACCTACTTTGCCGAGGGCCACGCGCTGGCGCAAGCCATTCCCGACGAACTGCGCGCCAACGCCGACCAGGCCATCGACGTGGACGTGGACACGACCGAAACCCTGACGGACCTGATCTATCTGCAACGCGAGATCCAGGTGGCGTCGGTGGTGACGGACCCGGCACTGGTGCCGCAAAACACCACGCTTTCGGGAACCAGCCAATGGTCGGATTTTACCAACTCCGACCCCATCGCGGCCGTGGAGGCGCAGAAGGCAACCATTCAACAGCAGATCGGACAGCCTCCGAACGCGCTGCTGGTGGGGTACCCCGTCTTTCTGCAACTCCGCCAGCACCCGGCGATCATTGACCGGTTCAAGTACACGCAGGTGGGCATCATCCAGCCGGACCACCTGAAGTCCGTCTTCAACGTTGACCACTTTCTGATCGGCGGGGCCATCGAGAACGTGGCCAAGGAAGGCGACCCGGACAACTTTGAATACGTCTGGGGCAAGAACGCGCTGTTGTTTCACCAGCCGCAGACTGCCGGCCGGCGGACCGTTTCGCTGGGCTACCAGTTCACGTGGCTGTTCGGCGCCAACACGGACGGCTTCCTGGTCAAGCGCTACCGCGACGAGTCACGGACGGCGGACGTGGTGGAAGTCCAACTCTACTACGACGCCAAAGTGGTGGCGTCCAACGCCGCCTACCTCTGGCAGTCGGCGGTGGCGTAAAGCCCAGCGTGTTTGAGTGATGGGTGATCGGGCGAGGGAAGTTCCGGGACGGCAGGTCGTGGTCCTGGCTTCGTCCGTCACCCGTCGCAGGCCACGCATTTTGGAATCATTGACGGGAGGCCATGATGAGCTTCACAACCCTTGACGCTGTTGCGGCGCACTATCCGGGCTTTCAGCGCGGAGTGACCAACCAGAATCCCTCGGACGCGGCGATTCAGGCGTGGATTGACAACCAGAGCGCCCGGATCTCAGCGCTTGCCGTGGGGCGGGGTTACGACCTTGAGAATCTCGATACGGTGAATCCGCAGGCGTCCTCACTGCTGGCGCTGATGAATGAAACCGGGGCCGCGGCGGACCTGGGCGACGCGCTGTTTTCGCTGCTGGGGCCCGGAGGGTCGGCGCAGGGCTGGGCCAATCCCAACACCTTGCGCAAGACCTTTGAAGGCATGATGGCCGAGCTCGGGCAGGGAACTTACGACAAGCTGTTTGTGGCCACGGCGCGGACGGGCGACGTCTCCCCTGCCTTCGGGGGCGTCGCAGGTCAGGAAACTGATCCGAACGATCCGGAAACCGACAGCAATCTGGCGTTCCGGAAGGACCAGTTGTTCTGAGGGATGCGGGTTGAAGTCTGAAGGTTGAAGTGTTGTTCCGTGGGTCTTGGCGGTAGCGGCGGGTCAACACCGCGGGGCGGGATCAACCCGCCGTCACTGAAAAAACGGGCAGGGCAAAACCATGATGGCACTTGACGGTTCAATCAATTCGCGGGGTGTTGAAGCGGGGCTCGGAAACTTTGGGGCTCTGCTGGGCGACTTTTCGGAGGCGTTTTCCGAGATCGCCCGGGACTTCAGCCAAAGGGTTGCCGAACAGTTTGCCACCCGGGGAGAATCGGGCGGAACGCCGTGGGCCGGCCTCGCTCCCGCCACGCTGCGGCGCAAGAAGGGCCGTGGAAGCATTCTGCAGAACACGGGCGCCTTGCTTCAGTCGCTGGTCGATCCGGGTTCGCCGGATCACGTTCAACAGGCCGGCAAGCTTTCACTCACGGTTGGTACGGATCTTTCCTACGCCATGTTTCAGCAGCGGGGCGCCGGCTGGGGGCTTGGTGAAACGTCGCTGCCCCCGGCTCCGCGGCATGGGCCTGGCGTTCCGATGCGCCCGGTTCTGGTGCTGACGGCTGACGCCCGGGACCGCTGGGTGGGGTTCGTGGCGCAGCAGATCCAGGCCAACGCCCGCATGCTGGGGATTTCGCAGCTGGGAGGGGCAAGTCCATGAGGCCTTGTGAAAGGCAATTTGCAATGCGATTGCAGATTACACATTTCAGATTTGAGATTTCAGATTTCAGATTGCAGATCGCGAAACCTCATGGGAATACGTCCTGGTAACTCGTAACTCAACCTTGGTTTTTGGGATGAACCGATGATTCAAAGATATCAAGCCCAATTCGCAAAACCCGTGGTGGACCAGTTGATCGCCATCTTCCAGCGCGACCAGCAGGCCGCGCTCGACATTGTGAACTCGACGCGCCCGGCCGGACGTCCGCTCGGCTCCTTTGCGGTGTTTTTGAAAGAAGCCGCGCCGATTCAAAACTGGCCGGCCCTGGTGCTGGTGGCGCAGCAGGTGAATTTTGATCCGGCAAGCGGCCTGGGGGTGCGGAGCGAGTCTTTGCACTTCTATTGCGCCGCGGCCCTGTTGGGCACGGATCCCGAATGGATGGCGGAAGACGCGATGGATACGCTGCGAGTGATTGACATCGTGCTGACGTCCGCGCCGCTCTCGGATTTTTACACGCCGCTCGCCATCAGCCACACGACGGTTCCGGACGGCATGACTTCAGGACTTGACCCCGCGGTTTCAAAGATGCTGGACCTGCAGATTGTGCGGCATGACCTGGGCGCGCTGGTGCAACGGCGCAACGGGGCGCTGGCGCGCGGCCCGCAAGCGGAGTTCGTCATCAACCTGGAGGAGCAGTAACAGGGCAAGCGCGGCGGGTGAGCCCGCCCATTCCCGGACGCCGGGGGAGGAGATTATGAGGAAGATTGTTCAATTTGCGGCCTGCGCGGCACTGGTTGCCGCATTCATTCAAACGGCCTTTGCGCAGACCAAAACCACGGTGGCCGACACGCTCTACTCGCCGGCCGGAACGGCGCTTGCGGGCACGATGACCATTACCAACAACGCCACCTTCACGGCCGCCGACGGCACGGTGGTTCCCAAGGGCGCCGTGGCAACGGTCCCGGTGGTGAACGGCGCTTTTTCCGTCGCGCTGGTGCCGAACGCGGGGTCCACGCCCGCCGGCTCCAGCTACAACGTGGTTTACAGCCTGGGCTCCGACTACCTTCATGAAACCTGGGTTGTGCCGTCTTCGTCGAACCCGGTGGACCTGGCCGTGGTTCGCACCAGCCCGGTCCCCGCGCCGAGCGTGATGATGGCCGCGTCGCAGTTGCCCGCTACCATCAGTGCCTCCGCAATTGAGGACAAGGGGGGCCAGGTTTTTAACGTCAAGGCTTATGGCGCGTCCGGCGACGGCTCGACGGACGATGCGACTGCGGTTGCTTCGGCGCTCACTGCCGCTGAATCGAGTGGCGGGGTGGTTTATTTTCCCTGTGGGACTTATGCGATTGCTTCGGGACTCGCCGTCTCAAACCCTGTTTCGATGCGGGGCGCAAACGAAAGATGCGCGACCCTCCAGGCGACCTCGGCACTGACGGGCAACATGATTTCAGTAGGCGCGGCGAATGTTTCTTTCCGCAATCTGACCATCGACGGAGCCCGGCACGCATCCGAGGGGATTAATATCCCCACGGCAGAATCCAATATCACTTTGGAAAATGTCACCGTCGAAAACGCCAACAGCTTTAATTTTTACGCGGGACCGCAGGGCGCAAGCGATGTGCTGGTGCAGGGATCGACTTTTACGGGAGCCGGAGCCGCAGATTTCTATCTTGGTGTCATCGGCAGCTACACAGCTTCACATATCCGCGTCACGAGTAGCCGCTTTGGCAGCACGTCGGCTCCGTCAAATCTGGACACCGGCCAGGCACACGTTTCGCTCTATTTTGTCTCCAACGGCGGCGGCACGCTTTCCGGACTTACGGTATCCAACAACCAGATTTACTTTCCGCTACTGGCTTCGCAGGAAACCGACGGCATTGTGATCTCCGGAGGTCTTGGTTCGCCAGGGACGCTTAACGATGTGACGGTCGCTTCCAATGTCGTCGAGGGCGATCCGGCAACGGCTCCCGCTCACTACTCCAATGCACTTGAGATTGCCAATGTGGACGCCGCGACGATATCCGGCAACGTGCTGATCAACGGTCAGCGTTCCATTTTGGTTGAGCCGGACTCAGCGAACGACGAAATCCACGGAACCATCACGGGAAACTATATCTATGACACGCTGGCGGGAGTCGTGAACGCGGTTGAAATTCGGACCGCCTGCCTGTACTCGGTGGTTGGAAACTACGTTGCTTCTTCAACGAGCGGCGGCGCGATTCAGGATCAGGGCGGAGGCTCGATTTCAAGCAACCAGATTGTTGCGGCCAGCCACGGGATCATCGTGTACAACGGTGGCATCTCGGTAACCGGCAACACGATCACGGAAAGTTCATCGACTGGCTATCCGATTGAGATGCGCTGCTTGGAATCAAGCGCCTGCCTGAGTAACGCGGTGGTTGGCAACACCATTCACGGCCACGCCTCTGGATACGGGATTTATTTTGTCAACTCGACCAACCCGTTTGCGAACCTCTCCGTGACCGGCAACTCAATCGATTCCAGCTACTACGGCATTCTCTTCAATACCACGGGCGATACCGGGATTATTGCGAGCAACAGCTTTGCCTCGGTTACCAAACCCTATCAGGGGATACCGGCGGCGGTGATTGTGGCGGAAAGAGGCTCCGGGGCGCCGAGCGGTTCTTGCTCCAACGGCAGCCGCTACGTCAACACGTCGGGAGGTGCGGGAACAACGTTTTACGGCTGTGAAGCCGGAGCCTGGGTGGCCCGGTAAGAGCGAGACACAACTGGAACGAGATCTGTAAAGGGAGGAAGATATGGCGAACGTAGACGTAACAAAAATTCACCAGGGACCCGGCAAGCTATGGCTCGATGTGGGCGTTCCCTTGAGCGGCGACCGCCTGGTGATCGACGCAAGCGGAAATCCCACAGCCGGCAGCCCGCTGTTTGCCGGCGCCACGGAGGGGGCGGCGACGGTGGTGCTCGCTCCAAAACTGGAAGAGATCAACGCCGACCAGGTGGCCGGACCCGTCGATGTGGTGATGACGGCCGAAGCCGCCGACATCGAGGTGACGTTAATGGAATCCGACCTGGCAAAGCTGAAGAATTACATCGTGAACGGATCCTTCACCACGGGAACCGACAACACGCTGCCTTCGGGTTCGCAGAACTATGAAGAGATCTCCTTCGGAGGCTTGATCTCGATTCCTAAAACCTCCGTGGCGGTGATTTCGGAACGGCGCGACTCACCCGGCAAGTTTGTCGTCGCACAGCTCTACCAGGCCTATCAGGCTCAGGCCGTGCAAGTGCCCTTCCAGCGCGCCAAGGCCACCACGTACAAGGTGAAGTTCGCGGGACTTGCCGATCCTACCCGCGCCGTCGGCGACCAGGTGGGCAAAATCTATCGCCAGGTGTAACCCGTTATCGCGGGTTGAAAAAACGCAGCATGAGGTGAACGATGTCGAATGGGAATCGTATTGCGAGCGCGATTGACTGGCGGGCGGCCACGCAGGCTGAGCGTGAAGCCCGCGCTCGACCCCTGGAATTGCCCAGCGGCGCCACGATTCTGGCGGCGCGGCCGGAGCCGCTTGAATGGATCATCTCCGGCCGTATCCCGCAAGGGCTGCTGGGCGCTGCGCTCGATGACCCGCACTCGCCTGCGGCGCGGCAGGACCGCGAACTGACCCGGGAGGAAATTATCGACCTGGCAAACTTCGCGGCGCGGCTGGTGGTGGCAAGTGTCGTCGATCCGCCCATCGGCGACGGGCCGGGCGAACTTCCGCTGGACGAAATTCCGCTGGGCGACCGCGCTTTTATTTTTGAATGGGCCTGCCGCGGCCTGAGCGGATCGAGCAGCAACGGAGAGAGCGCCAGCCCGGCGCCGATCACCGCGACGAAGGAGGAACTCTCCAGCGATAAGCTGGAGAGGTTTCGTCCGGAGTGAGAATTTTATGCTGCTGGCGGTGGCTGCGGAAAAGTTCGGGTGCCGCCCAAGCCGCATGACGGGCCTCCGCGATCCCGTCCTGGCACTGGACTTTGACCTTGCCGCCGCGGCCAAGCTGCTGGAGCGGGAGCGGTCAGCCGCCGGCGCCTGGAGCGACGGCTCGGCCGAGGCGCCGTTGGCCAACCAGCGCGCGCGGACCCTTCAATGGTGAGGGTAGGGAAATCTACAACCGGCTCTTGGGAGCCCTGCGAGTAAATTATGGCTGGAAATACTGCTGCTGAACTGCTGATTCTGATCTCCGCTGATCCTTCCAAGGCGGAGTCGAGCATCAACGAATTCCGAACGAAATTCGGTTCCAACATGGCCGGCATGACCTCGGACATCTCGCAATGGTCGAGCGAGGGGAGCAAGAATTTCAGCGGCGTTGAGAAATCCCTGGGAGGACTCACGACTGGCTTCAGTTCAAGCCTGGGCAGCCTGAACACTTCATTTGTGCGGAGCCGGCAGGCGGCGGCGCAATGGAAGTCCGGCGTCTCGGACGCTTTTACCTCTGCGTTGAGCGCGTCCGGGGCGCTCGAAACCAGCTTGCTGGGAAGCTTTCAGGCGTTTGATTCCGCACTGGTCAGAAACACCGGGAACGCCAGCGTCTGGCAGAAGAGCGTCGGCCAGGCCTTTGAGAAGGCGGCGCTGACATCAATCAGCGCCATCGCCAAGGAGGCTGTTGTCCGGGCCATCTTTTCAAGCGCGCTGGGGTTCTATCTGCTGGCCGTGGGTGACTTTGCAGGAGCAGGCCAGGCGTTTGAAGCCGCCGCCGTGTTCGGCGCGGTGGGTGGCGCGGCGGGCTTGGCCACAAGCGCGCTAAGCGGGGCCACTTCGACGCGCAAGAGTTCATCGAGCAGTTCGAGCCAAACCAGCAGCAGTTCGACGAGCACGAAGGCTGCCAGCTCCACCGCGGCTTCGCAGCCGCAACCAACGGTGCAGATCGTTTTTCAGGGACCGATTTACGGGGGCCAGGCGGGTATCGACCAGTTGACGCAGGAAATTTCACGGGCCGTCCAGGAACGTGACGTGAACCTGGTTGCTTACACGACCGTGCGGCAGCCGGCAAAGCGAGCCTAAACCATAAAGGGTGGGGCGGGTGAAGCAAGGATCCATTCCCGCAACCATTCAAACGGTAAATGAGACTATGGCAAATCCTAAAATTGTTTACACCCCGGTGGGAGGAACGGCGCAGACGCTGGACTTTACCTCGCCTCCGCGCCAACAACCCGGATACCTGAAAACCGCCGTCCGGCACGACAACATTTCAACCGCCGGCATCCGCGAATCCGTGCTGGAGAGAATCGACGCCTTCCTGGAGTTTACGATGGACTATATCCAGGCGGGAACCGACCTTGCCAACTGGACGGCCTTTCTGGACTATGCGCTCGGCGGCGGGTTTTTTGCGTTTTATCCTGACGCCTCGCAGCCCGGGTTCATCAACTGCCTGCTCGAAAGCACCACGGCGCAAATCGCTTATAAAGCGCCGGGCTACTATTCGCTGACGCTGAAGCTTCGCGAGCAGGTTACCTAAGGAATGCCTTTGCCGCCGGACTTGCGGGAGCCGGCGCCGAAGACATAAGACCCAAGTGAGAAACCTTATGGCGATAGAAACCAACTTTAGCTTTGACCGCAACAACGCGGCGCTAGTCAAACGGCCTCTTTACGTCCTGACGATCGAAGGCCTTCCAACGCCGTTTACGACCTTTCGCCCCGAAGACCTGCAGGTTGCCGTCTCGGGTTACGGAATGAGCGGCTATGGAACCACGGGATATGGGTACTGAAGTCTTAAGCGAGCGGCAGGCGACGCTGCCAATTTTGCAAACGGACTAAATGATGACTCGAGTCAGCGATTATTTTCCGGGAAACCTTGATGCCACCCTCGATGCCGCGCTCGGCTGGCTGATCCAGCGGACGAATGCCAGCGTGTCTCCCTTCGCAGGCAGCGCCGTCCAGACGCCGACTTCAGCGGCCTTCGTTGAAGGCGCGGTTTACACGGAGGCGGTTTCCTATTCCGATCTGGCGCAGACCCAGACCCCCAACATTGTTCTCGATCCCCTGGCAACCGTTTCCATCGACGCTACCAAGGGACCGGATGGTTTCCCGGTCAATTACAGCCCTTCTCCGCTGGTTTCCGGAACCCTGCTGGTCAACGTTGTTGAAATCACGGCTGCGGCCACGATCAGCGGGCAAGCTTTGAACCTGACTTCAGCGCCGTCAAATTATCGCGTGGATGTTTACAGCAAGACCGAGGCGTTTGATTACCAAGGTTCGGCCGTGCCCGCCTCTGACGGAACCTGGTCAGTCGCTAATGTTGCGGCGGGTACGGTGATTGCATTCCTGATGCCCTCGACGGCTGCACAGCCTGCGGCGGGCTCCTCGGCCGCGAGCGTCTCCGGCTGGGTTGCGCACTCCAATATGGGCGTGGGAAAACGGCTTCAGGATTACTTTGCGCGGGTGTACGTCAAAAACAATGCGGAAACGCTCCTGGAAGACAACGTGCCGATCATCATTCAAGACCGTGGCCATGCGCGATTCGGCTCAAGCGTCGCGGCGCAATCCGAAACGCCTGTCGCCCATGTGATCTATAACGACCCCGTCGCCGGGGCCGTGGATCTTTATTCAACGCTCCAGCACCCGGCGGTCTACTCCGGCCTGCCGCGGACGATTGAAGTGCCGTCCGGCGATCCGGACTATATGAGCCCTGATGAGATGACCAGTTCCACGATGCCGGCGCTGCAAAACCGCTGCACCATCTACGACGCCGCGCTGGCCATCATCGTGTTTTCTCTGGCCGGGCTTTGGAATTTGGCCCAACAGATCATTACGCAGCTTAACGAACTACGGCTGGATGCGGGATATCTTCCCGCCCTGGTGCTTGAGGATGCGCAGGACGGTTCAACGGGGCGCTGGGCGCTTGCTTCAGGCAGCGGCTCCATTGCCAATGTCTTGGATGCAACCGAGAGGCCCGCTGCTTCAGGCGGCTCCAAGGTGATCACGTTCACGAACACGACCACGGCAAATCCGCCGGCAGCCGCCACGTGGAACTTTACCGGCGCGGGGTTGCCCGACGGAATTGACTCGATTCTTGACTGGCGATTCAAGAGCACGGTGGACTTTGAATTTATCGTTGGCGTCACCACCTCTTCCGGCCAGGTTACGTCTTTACACTTTGCCTCAAGCGGAACTTCCGGTTACGACGCCGGGTCGAAAACGGCTACGCAGATTTTAGCTTCACCCAACAACAACTGGCAATCGTTCACGCCGGATTTGAATGCTCTTGTGGGGAGTGTTGTGGCGGGAGAAACTCTGACGGCAATCAGTTCTTTTTCCGTCACGCTTACCGCTGCAGGCAGCCTGAATCTGGATAATCTCTCTGCCGGCGCGCCCAAGCCTGCAGGTTCGCTTAGTTTTTCCTATGATGTGTACAACGGCCAGACCGACCAGATGATGATCCGGAGCGGAGCGGTTGCCTGGCTTGCTTACGCCTACGGAATCTACATGGAGCGCACCGGAGACTTCACGAGCGCAGCCACGGGGCTCCAGGACATGCTCACTTTTCTTTTTTCGCTGCAGTCGTCGGCATCCGACCTGACAAGAAATCTGGTCACGGTCGGGTGGGGGCTTTACCAGGACCCTGGCTACCAGTACCTGCCGGGGCCGATTGCAACCGTTTCAACCGAAGGCAACATCGGTTGTTATTTTGCTTTTGATAAGGCGGCCCATGTTCTGCCGACTGCGGCACAGGCGCTTTTCGCCAGTAAGTCGATCACTCAAGACCAGAACACAGCGCTGACCGGCGCTGCGACGACGGCCTCGGCCAAGGCGCAAGACGTCAAAAACGCCATTCTCAACCAGTTGTGGGTTCCGGCCGCGGGAAGTGTGAAAGGGCACTTCGCTGAGGGAGCGTCAGCGTCCGGGGTAACGGATTCCTACTCTTTGCAGCCTTCAGGCTCCTGTGCAGCGCTTTTTTGCCACGAGGTCGGCGACGACGCCAAGGCGGTTTCCTGCCTGGAATTCATTTACGAAACATTTTGGCTGGGCGGCCAGCAGATTTTGCCGAATTCGACTGCCAACGGATATAACGAGGCCTATCAGCAGCTCACTCCCTTTGATGGCTTCAAGCCGTTCGCGGATTCGGCGGGCGGTTATAGCGGATCCCCTGCGACGGTTTGGGCGGAAGGCGCCTGGAGCGCGATTGCCGCATACCTCCGGCTCAGCGGCAACAGCGACCTTCGAACCTATTTTAGCTCGGCTTACGCCGGAGGGCTTACGTCTTTTCTGAGAGACCTGGTCGTCAGCATGGCCACGATGGCCGGCACAACCAGCTCCGACGGCGTCCTTTCCTATTCGCTTGCTTCGCGCGCGCTGCCTTGGGCCGTGTCTGTGCGCAAGACCGTTGCGTCCACGGCCTGGCTCTGGATTACTGGCGACCGCAACGATATCCTGCTCACGTCGCTTGTCGCCGACTTCGGCCGGCTACCTTACCTGAAGGTTCCGCAAGGTGTCGAGCAGACCGTCAGTGTGCTTGGGGGCACAACGTCCATCGGCGCGCTCGAACTTCAGGTGATTGACGGCCGCGGTTATATGACGGCGCTCGCAAGCAAGGCGAAATTAATCGGGCGCATCGTCAACCTTGAAATCGGTTACCCGGGCATGGGGTCGGCTGATTTTGTGACCGTATCAACCCAGCAGATTGACAACGTTCAAATCTTGAAAGACGGGACGGGTTTCCAGATCAATTGTACAGACCTAAAACGCACCACGAAGTCCAAGATCTTCCTAACCGGCGACGACGGAGCTGCGATCTCAAAGGACCATCCCAGACAGCTTTTGGCAAATCCGATGGACATTTGCCTGATGGTTTACCAGAACGAGCTGGGATTGGGCCAGGCGCCGGACTTGCCGGAGTCAGCCTGGAAGATTTATGATCCGGCGCAATGGTCTGGCGATGTCAACCCGACGCTGATCACGCCGAATCCCTTTTTAGACCTCGACCAGTTTCTTTTTTACCGCAATGGGATTTTTGCGGGGGATCTCTTCGAATTTAAGCTCGAACAGTCCGTGGAGGCCAAGCAATTTCTGGACTATGAGGTTTTCAAAACACTGGGCGGCTACTTGATCGTGCTTTCAGACGGCCGGCTGTCCCCCCGTTTTTTTACACCCCCTTATGACTTCTCAAATCTCTTCTCTTTTAATGAACGGAACGTGACAGCTCTGCCCACCGTGGACCGCCAGCCGATTACCAACCAGGTGACTTCCCGCCTGGACTACGACGGCTCAAAGTTTCAAACGGAGATGAACTTTGTGAATGCTCCCTCGCTCGAGCGATTTGACCTGGCGGGCGAGGACATCATTGAATCCAAAGGCATCCGGACGGCGCGCGGGGGAGCCGCCCTGGCGGGGATTACCGCCCGCCGCATCTTCAGCCGTTTTTCCGGCATCGACTCCGCGACGGACCAGCCCAGCGGAGGCGCCATGATTTTGACGGTGACCGCGCAATATATGACGCTGGCCGTTGAAGTGGGAGACCTGGTGTATTTTTCACATTCTCTGGTGCCCAACCTTCGCACCGGGCGGCGGGGCATCTCGAACGGTATTTTTGAAGTCATCGACAAACAGCCCGATTACTCCAACGCCACGATGACGTACAAGTTGCTGGATATGAGCTGGCTGAGTTCCAAAACGCTTGCGCTGATTGCTCCTGCGGGAACGGCCGCCTGGACCTCTGCAAGCAGTGCCGAACGTGACCGTTACATGTTCCTTTCGAACTCAGCAACCGGGAAATATTCGGACGGCACAGCAGGAAAGCCGGTCTGGTAAGAGCGCCGGCTGTGCGGTTGAGGTTTTCATCTGATCGATTGAAACACGATAAAGGAGTTGATGATGGCACAAATGACATTTGCAACGATGCCCGGCTTTGTTGATATTCCCGATGGCAACCTGGCGGCGGATCAGCCGCTGACCGACTATGACCTGACCAAGATCTCGAACAATGCCAAGTTCGCTGCCGTGCGCCCGGAAGTGTTTTACGGTTGGTACAAGAACGGCGAAACGATTCTGATTCCCACGAGCCCGGTTGACGGATACACCTACGTTCGGGAAGAGCTTGAGTACGAGGTGGCGGCGTGGTGCTCACGCTCGCCGGCCTCAGGCGCCGCCACGAACGGAGCGCTGACCAAACCCGCACTGTCCGATTTGAACGACGGACCGGGCGTTCTGTTTTTGATGGACTTCTGGGTTGAGGAGAAAAACGAGGCGAATCCCGGCCTTGTTCACTGCATGGTTCACTACTGGAACAACGGAAACGAAGTTTACACCAACGGCGGATTCGTGAAAGTCCGAACGCTCGCGAGCCGGCTATCCGATTGACAGGGCTGGCCGGGAGTCGAAATCTTCCAGGAATGATTTGCAACTAAACCAAAAGTTTTGAGGTTAATATGGCCGTTGTCAGAACAGTTCTTCCGCGTAAGGGAATTATCGAGCCGCAGCACGGCGCGAATTACGAAACTGACCTGGACACAAACTGGCAAATTCTTGACAGCCTGCTGCAGGATGCCAATGACGTTCAGGCCGCGATTCAGGCAGCCCCAACGGTCTCGGCGTGGGTCACGGACCGGGGGGTTTCCGGGGTTGTTTCGGGATTTACCCTGGCAAGCTCCGCAACGCTGGTGCCGGGGCTTGTGGCGGGCGTTCTTTACGCCCAGGGAAACCGCTATGCGCCGACTTCGTCGATCACCCTGGCCGCGGCTCCTGCCAATTCCACCAGCTACCTCTTCTACAATGCGACCGGCGGATTTTATTACAATCTGACGGGGGTGGCGGGGACAGCCGACGACGCGTTTATTGGGAGTGTGGTGACGAATTCAACCGCTGTCACGTCGGTAACCCAGGCTACGAAAATCTGGGGGCAACTGGAGGTGGCTCCGGGAGTGGCGGGCAACTTCAGTGTCCCTCATTTGCTGGGGCGCACGCCCGCCGGCGCGCTGATTCAGATGACGGCGAGTGGCGCCATCTGGTTCCAGAAGCTTACTCTGTACGACAATAAAAATCTCTATCTGGTTTCCTCGGATCCCGGGGTGACGGCAAAGGTACAGATATGGTGAAAACGATGAATTGTGAATTCCGAATGATGAGGCGGGCGAAGCGCGCCGGAGGGGCAATCTCCTTGGCAGTCTTCGCATTGTTTTTTTGCAGTCCGGCATGGCTCGTGTGCCAGCAGCCGCAGGCGCCGGCCGGTACGCCGCTTTACGCCGTGAACGCCAAGTATGTGAACGGCCTGGCGCCCGGTTACTGGCCGACGGCCGGCAGCGGCCTCACGCTGAACCTCAGTTCTGGCACGGCTTACTGCGGCAACCCTCCAGCCTCTGTGACGTATGTGGGCGGTACGCTTACGCTGAGTGCCAGCGCCACAAATTACGTCTATCTCGATCCTGCTGCGAATTGCGCTCCCACGGCGAATACCTCGGGATTTTATGCAGGCGACATTCCGATTGCGAAAGTGGTGACGGGTGCCTCCGCGATTACCAGCGTTGCGGATCTGCGCACGTGGTCCAGTCCGAATCCGGCGGCCGTGAGCGGGTCCGGTGCAGTCCAAATCTCTGCGCTGGGAACGAACCAGAACATTACCCTTGCCCCGAGCGGAACGGGGGCATCGGTGGTGACAAACTTAGCCGACAAGGGCGGCCAAGTATTCAACGTCAAGGCTTATGGCGCAAAGGGTGACGGGACAACCGACGATACGGCGGCGATCCAGGCGGCTATCGACGCGGCCGGCGCGGCCCACGGAATTGTCTATCTGCCTCCCGGAACCTACGACGTTTCATCGACCTTGGAGTGGCCGTCCAGCGGCGCTGACCCGGTTGTTCTGATGGGTAGCGGACCCTCTGCGGGAGCCAGCAACACACAGACAGTCATTAAAGCGACTGCTGCGCTCTCTCCCATCTTGGACGTAAGGGACGACTTTAGCCGGATCGAAAACGTCTATGTTAACGGGAATAATCTTGCAACGCTGGGAATCGAAATGCACACCGCACGGGTTTACGCGGCGGGCCATGCAAGCAACGAGCAGTTGCGAAACGTGAAGATCAGCAAGATCACCTCCACCGGAACCGGTCTCGACCTCGGTTCTTCGGACGCGCTACAGGGCTGCTCAGATTGCCGATTCTGGAACGTAGGCGTATTTGGCAATGGCGGTGGAACCGGCATCAAGATCGCCAGGGAAGAGAATCAGTTCTATAACATTCAAGTCGTCGGGGAAACCACCGGAGTCGATTTCTTGGGGGGCACGAACTTCGGCGGACCAAGCGGCAATGGTTTTTTTGGAGGGGTATTCAGCGGAAACGGAACCGACCTGACGACGGAGGCAACTACTATATCCAATAGTTTCTATAGCGTGTGGTTCGAGGATTCCACGAACGCGATCATCGGGAACATCCCGAGCGGCAGCTATGTCGATCAGAGGTTTAATTTCTTTGGATGTACGCTGAATACCGCTTCGACCTCCCAGATGATGGACCTGACGAACATGGTTGGAACCGTCTCGGCATGGGGAACAGACTTCGACGTTTCATCAACGGGGCTCATCATAACCAACAACGTCGGATGGTTCAGGAGCTATAGCAGTTCCTTCACGAATGGGCTCAGTTTCTCGGGAACGGCTTATTCGATCAACGGTGGCGGTGAAAGTGGCTCGGTAGCGCTGAATACGACGGCTGTCCCCTCGGGAGGGTGCCAGCAGGCATCCAATCAAACTGGGCTTGCGGGAGTCGGACCAAATTCCGTGATTTCCTTCAGTCCGACAATTTCATCAGGGCTGCTTATCGAAGCCACGACTGCCTCTAGCGAGTTGGACTTATGGTATTGCAATTACACTGGTTCTACGGTGACACCTTCGGCCCGGACGGTCCACTGGAAGGTGGCGAATTGACGGCTGTGAGAAGGACGATCCATTGGCTTGCGGTCGCTTTGTCTCGCTGCGTCCCACTCGGCTGGCAGCAGGTCCCCATCGCCTCAAGGAGCTTGATACGTCCCGCATGGCGATTGCGGCCGGAAATGTTTCTCTTGCTTTCTGGGCGTTGAGAGTTTCCAGGGACTTTGCCGCCGGGGTGAATGAGGGCGGGGAACGATCAGGGGCATCCGTGGTATATTGAGTCCCAATGAGTGCGAAGATCTCTGGTAATTCACAGGCTGTGGACCAAGCCCTGCTGGATTCGATGACCGTCATTCCCGGCGTCAGGTGGTATCATCTTTCCGATCCCTCTTCGCCGACTTTGGATGCGCTGGCGGCGCATTTTGGAATTCACCCTCTACAAGTTGAAGATTGCCGGCACCGCCGCCAGACGGCCCGGCTGGTGGAGCACGAGAAGTACACCTTTATTATCATCAAGGCGCTCGTCACGGCTCCAGGTGACAAGCATCTGAGCCCGCGGAGCCCCGGCATCGCGGCCGGTGAGCCGCCGGGCGTAGCAACTCCGAATCATCTGTCCGAATCTTCGCAAGCGCAATCGAACGGGGCGCGCGGCCCCGGCGGGCGGCTAAGGTTTGATGATTTCGACATTTTTCTTGGCCCCGACTACCTGCTGACCGTTAGTGAAGGAGCATCGGCGTTGGTGGCGTCGGTTATTCCACGAATCGCGGCAGAGGCGGCGCTTCAAAATCCCGATCGGATTGCCCACGCTTTGATTGACTCTGCCGTCGATCGCTATCTGCCGGCCCTCGATCAACTGGGTGACTTTATCAACCGTCTCGAAGACCGAGTGATCCGGAATCCGGCGCCTTCCACGCTGCGTGAAGTTTTCCGGTTGAAGCGGGCTTTACTGGACTTTCGCCGCGTGGCGGCCGCGATGCGCGAGGCCCTCAATGGATTGATCCGGCGCTATGATGCGCCGGTCACGGCCGAGGGACGGCGCAGCGACCGGGAATTGCGGATTTATTATCGCGATGTGTACGACCACGTTGTGCGGGTGATTGATTTTATCGAGACCTATCGGGACCTGCTGACAGGGGCGCTGGACATTTACCTTTCCGCAGTAGCCAACCGGACCAATGAGGTGATGAAGATCCTCACACTATGGGGCACGATCGCGATGCCTCTTCTTGTCCTTACCAGCTTTTACGGTATGAACGTTGAACTGCCCTTCCAGAAGAATCCCCACGCGCTTCTGGCGCTGAGTTTGATTATGGCGGCATCGACCGTCGCCATTTTTATCTACATCCGCCGGAAGCATTGGTTCTAAACAGCATAGGGGACTCCTTCAGGAGGCCGCCGCTCAAGTTTCTCTCCACCTCTGACGAACGAAACTGTAGTGAGACTTGTTGTTCGTGAGGCGACTTAGCTTGGGTCCCAATTCAGCCGCAGTATTCCGCCGCAGTTCCAGAGTCCGGGTTCGGATTCCGGTCACCATTGAGGGTGAGCTTCCGGACGGAACCCCCTTCACGGAAGAGACTTATGTGGTGAGTGTCAGCAAGTTCGGTGCCAAGCTGGAAACCAACTTTCCGCTTGAGCCCGGCGCAGAGATTCGACTCCGCTCGAAAGCGCGTCCCGACGAAGCTTTTTTTCAGGTGGTCTGGTTGATCCGTAACGACATGGGCAGTCCCTGCCAAGCGGGCATTCAGTACGTGAGAGTTTCGAACTTTCTGGGCATTGCGTTTCCTGAGTGAATTTTGAATCCAACGGGATCAGCAACTTTCCTCACAGCCATCCGCCTCCCGCCTGCCTTAGGTAGAGAATTCTTGAATTTGCTATTACAATCGGTGCTGTGAGCGTTTCCGTTGGAAAAACGAACGGCCTCTTTCCCGTCGCGGCGATGGCCTTGCTTGCAGCGGCGCTCACTCTGCTCGGTTCGAGCCCTGAAGCCTTGTTCGCGCAAGGCAGCAACCCGCCTCCTCAAGATATGCCTTTTACCCTTACGGGAAGCATCATCGATCACTCTCCGGGTAAGATTACCGTCTCTGGCGCCGCGAACATGGAGTTCGACGTACGTTATGACTCTAAGACCGAGATTCAGCGTCGAAACGGAAGTGCGGCCGCGGCTTCAGACCTGAAAGTTGGAATTGATATCCAGGTGAAGGGTTCGCTGACCGAGGCGGGGGTGATTATCGCCAAGAAGATCGTGATCGAATCGAGCGGCGGAAGTTCCAAAAAGCAAGGCGCGGGCCCTCCTGAATGATGCCCTGTGCGAAGGCTTTCTGCGCCCTGCCGAGCCCGGTCTCTGGATGCTGATTCCGACGCAGCCCGCAAATGAAATGTTGAAGATTCGCGGTCTGCCGCAGGCGTTACGCCTCCCAAATCCTGAAACTGCTTCCTTTCTTTTTTTGCAGGGCGGCTTGGTAAACAACTCCGGCCGCCGCGACGTCCCAGATGGCGAGGCCGCACGATTTGAAGACGGTAATTTCATCGCCGGAGGTGCGGCCGGGTTTCTGGCCCGCGATAAGCTCCTGCAACTCCGCAACTTCGTCCCATCCTTGGTTGAGAGCCGCCAGCCCGTGAATAAGATCGCCCGCTTCTCCGCGAGCCTGTTCGAGAGAATCGACGGTGATGATCCCGGCGCGGCGCAGGACCGTTTCGTCGATTTCGCGCCGTTTGGAACTATTGGCTCCGATGGCGTTCACGTGAGTTCCCGGCCTTAGCCATTCACCTTTTAAAACCACCTCGGCGGATGAAGTCGCCGTGATGACGATGTCTCCGAATCGGGCGGCCTGCTCGGCGCTTTCGGCGGGTGAAACCGGAAATCCCAGGCGGCGTGTCATCTTCTCGGCAAAATCCCGGCGCCGCTTTTCGTCGCGCGAAAAGACTTTGGCCGCCGTAATGGAACGCACCCCCGCCACTGCTTCCAGTTGGGTGCGCGCCTGGCGGCCCGACCCGATGAGCCCGACCTGCGAAGCGTCGGGGCGGGCAAGGCAGCGGGTTGCCACGCCGCTGGCGGCGCCGGTGCGGATGCGGCCCAGGTGATCGGCCTCGACCAGCGCCAGCAAGTCGCCGCTTTGGGCGTCAAAAAGCAAAACCAGAAAGCGGGCCTGCTTTGCCGCAACGGTGTAAACCTTCATGCCCGCCCAGTGTTCATTGGCCAGCGCCCCGGCCATATAGTGCAGAGAAAAGCCGGGCAGAAAAATCCGCCGCCGGGACTGGTTGGTGGCTGCGCCCGTGTGCTGATCCGCAAAGCTGGCCTCCACGCATTCGATTGCCCGGGACATCGGCAGAAGCTGCTGAACGTCATCTTCAGTCAGAAAGCAGGCCATGTGTTCTCCCCATTGGATTTGCTTAACCAAGCCATTTTAAGATTTCCCACCCGGCCAGCGCGAGCGCGGCGCCCGTGACGGCGTAGGGAAAGATGCTGCGCAAGAACGGAATCTTGTAAAGCAGAGAAGTCTTCTGCCAGCTTTTGTCCTGGGCGTCAAAAACCGGCCTCACAACTTCCCAGACAACCTCTTCAAATAATCGCCGCGCCGCTTCACCAAGCTCTTTTTGGGCGGCGGAAGGCGAACCGATATAACCCATCTTATTTCCGAGGCGCAAGGGATAATTTCTCCGCAATGCTTCCAGGAGGGTGAACCGCGCTGGCGGCAACTTGGCATAGATTGGATTCACCAAGTCAGGCCGGATCAGCATCAGTAGCGAAGTTTCCCACAGGCCGGCATGGGTGTCTCCGCCGATGGCTTCACGTTCCTCGGACGTAAAGGGTCGGCCCAAATGTTTTTCCAGGCGCTCAGTGTATTGGCCGCGCATGAACTTCCACAGCACCAGGCCGCTCACCGAAAGCATTCGCACCCCGTAGCGCCGGGTGACGGAGGCGGCGGCCTCTTCGAGCGCCACAACGTGGCGCGGCCCCCCGTGGCCGTTGATGACCAGAATGTAGCGAAAACCGTGCCGTGCCAGCGCCGCCCCGTAATCGAGTGTGACGTTGCGAACCGTCCGCGGCCTGACCAGCAGCGTTCCCGCCCGGTCAAACGCGGACGCCCCAATCGGCAGCGGCGGCCCAATCAGCACCGTCCAGTTGGGCCGTTCTTTGCGGATTCGCCCGGCCAGTTGCTCGCAGAAAAACTCGGCGGTAAAGATATCCGTGCCGACGGGAAGGTGCGGTCCATGCTCTTCAAGCGGACTGACGGTAAACAGAACGACGGAACGGTCGCGGTTGAGCTGTTCAATCTCGGTGAAAGTGAGTTCCTGCAGGCGAAAAATCCCGCCAGCGGGTCTGATGGAATCCAATGATCCGTGAATCGATGGAAGATCGTTAGGCATTTCAGCCGGGCCGCCATGGGCTCATTTCGAAGCTGGTCAAGAAGGCATACCGAGTGATTCCATGTAGAGCGCAATTTCGCGCTCCAGATTCTCCAACAGGTTTCCCCGCGTCCTCTGCAGCCGGACGGAACGGCGGGGCAGGGTTAGCTTCAACAGGAGATGGCGACCCCGGTTTCTTGCCAGCCAGCGGTAACGCCACAGATAAGCTCCTGAAAGGGGCAGCGTCAGGGCGTAGTATCCGGCGGCGGCCCGGCCCCACACGAGATCAAGCAGCAGCACCTGCAGTGTGTAGCAGCTCAAAACCACAAAAGCCCGCAGCAGCCATTCGACCTTGGGATCGCGCTTGGCGGACTTCTTCAGCAGTCCTGACAGAAATAGAATCACCCCGGGCGCCGCATGATTCGCCAGGCCATAAAGGGCGATGGGGAATCCGGCCACGCTCTCCAGCCAGGCCAACGCCACCCGAAAACCCGATTCCTGCCATCCGGCGGAGGTTTCAATCGACAACCGGTTGAGCGAGCAACGCCGCCGCGCCTCGCGGTAGTCCTCCACCTGGTTCCTGAGCGTTACCAGGCGTCCGGGATCCGCCTGATTCTGTTCCTCAATCCATTGCCGGACCAGGCCGCTGAGGTGGAGGTCTGCAGGCTGCTGCTTCCAGTCGGGCAATTGCGACCACTCTTCCCGGATCTCCTCGTGCGTAATGTCCTCAAGGTCGCGACGGAAGTATTCGAGTTCCGAGGGCGCCAGCGCAAAGACATTGTCTTGCAGATGATTCTGAACCGCCTCGCCGAGTTGGGCTTGGGATTCCAAATGGTTCTGGGGGACTCCCTCGGGTGAAGACAGGGCTCGAATGGGACCGTGAAAGTAAAGCAGCGGCGCAGTCTTTCGGGTACCCGGCGGCAGAAAGCTGTGAAGCGCAAAAACCGCCGGCTGAAGTTGCTGTTCAGCAGCAGCAAAGGCGATGTGGACGGCCAGGTCTGCGCCTGCCACCTCCTCGCCGGGGTTGTTTCCAGTGTGGCCGGCGAATAGCGCGATGGTTTCCCAGTTTGCCCAGGCGCTGGTTAACTGGCTTAGACTCTGTGGTGGATCTTCAGCAGCGGGGTCGATGGGAATGATTCCCAAGCCCCGGCCGATGAGCCTTTGCAAAGTCCCTCGCATGGCTTGCGGGGGCAGAAGGAAGAGGACGCTCCGGTCAAGAGCCGCCGCCAGCATCAGAGCGAAACGGAAACTCGCCGGATAGTTCAGGATCAACAAAGCCGGATGGGACGCGGGAAGCCTGGCGGAGTTCAGCAGGCGGACTTTGGGGCGCCAAAGCCGCACTACGAAGCGGACCATCGCGCGCAGCAGCGGGTAGAGTGCCGGGACCTTCCAGAGGCGGTTGACAGAATCGTTTCGCAAATCGAACGGCCTTTCCTGTGAATCGGGACGCGGAGTCCGGCGTTCCGGTTACCGCCTCGCCCTGTGGCGCGAGGACGAAGGCATGGCGCTGCTTTCCCAACCTTCAACGGTTCCAGCGGGGCGCACGATCGTCTCCGAAAGTCTGTAAATCTTCTGAAACTTGCTTCCATTCCGGCCGACCAGCCGCAGTCGAAAGTAAGGCACGCCGTGGAGGTGCTCGACCTGAATGGGAAACATTCCTTTGAGGTTGCTTTCGACGTAGGCGGTAACGTAGTGATGTTGCGTGAGTGACCAGGTGAAGACGCGAATGTGGGTGAAATCAAATTTCTCAGAATTAACGCGGTCGGCCACCAGATATTGCGGAACCGGTTGGCCCTCGTCCGTCACCGTGTTGAGGACGAACCAGGCCACCAGGTTGTAGTTGGCAGCATATTGGGCGATTGCCGGAGGAATGTCGAGGCT
>CAYWMN010000035.1:0-16418 GCA_964459065.1 uncultured Acidobacteriota bacterium
AGGAACGGGTCCCAGGCGTAAGGAGAAAAGCTGATTTGCTATTTCCAAAGGGCACACTGAAAGTATCATATTCATTTTCAAAATGCTGAACCCTGCGTCCGAAGGCCAACCGCGCAGATTGAGGAGATTCAATGTTGTTATGGAGTCGAGGAATGAAGCTCCGGCCTACGTGGCGCCGGACAGAGTTTTGCGCCGTCATGATGGCCCTGGTGCTGGGGATGATGGCTGTGCCCGCGGCTGTGCCCGCTCAACCCCTGCCGCCAAAGCACGCCCAAGCAGGCGCGGCAGCTCCCAAGATTCCAGGGAGCCAAAAAATCCAGCACGTCGTATGGATCATTCAGGAGAACCATTCTTTCGACAATTACTTCGGCACTTTCCCGAATGCCGACGGAATTCCTCCCTCGACCTGCCTGCCCGAACTGCCCGGCAGCAAGGCCTGCGTCAAACCGTTTCACATGCCGGCCGGCCAGCCCTTGCTGGATTTGGAACACAGCTGGGAAACCACCCGCGCTGCCTACGACCACGGCACCATGAAGGGTTTTGTTTGGGCGGAAGGTTCGCCCTACACTGTGGGCTATTATGACGCCCGCGACATTCCGAACTATTGGAAGTACGCGCACGGTTACACCCTTTGCGACCGTTTCTTTTCCTCTGAAATGACCGGCAGTTCGCCAAATCACGTCTATACGGTGGCGGCCAAATCGGATGAGATCAACAACATTGGTTCGCTTGATGGGCTCAAGCAGTATCTGGATGACGACGACGGCTTCAGTTTCGCCTCGATTGTCAAGCGCTTCAACGGCCAGAACATCAGTTGGAAGTATTACGTGGAAACGAAGCCGGATCGGTCAGGGGGTTGCCAACTGAACTCTCACTTCGCGCGACTGGCCTGTCCTGACCCGAAGGATTTCACCTTGTGGAATCCGATGCCAGGCTTCAAAGCTATCCGCAAAAGCGAGGCCAGCATGAGCCGGTTGGTTTCGCTGGAAAGCTATTATCGTGATGTGAAGCAAGGCACCCTTCCGCAAGTCAGCTGGATTGTTCCTGACTTCCAGGACAGCGAGCACCCGCCGGAGCCTCTCGCGCAGGGGATGTGGTACGTGACGCGAATTATCAACGCCTTGATGCGCAGCCCGTATTGGAAAAATACGGTTATCTTCCTTTGCTGGGACGATTACGGAGGTTTCTTCGATCACGTTCCGCCTCCGGAAGTGGATGCTTACGGGTATGGGCCCCGCGTGCCGATGATCGTTATTTCGCCTTATGCGAAGCAGGATCATGTCTCCCACTTTACCTATGATTTCACTTCAGTCCTGAAATTCATCGAGCAGCGCTGGAATCTCAAACACCTGACGCCCCGGGACGGGCGCGCCAACGACATGGCCGATTGTTTCGACTTTAAGCAGGCTCCGGCCGCGCCGCTCATCATTCCGGTCCCAGCGGGGATTCATTCCAAGCTGTTGCCCGTGCATATTGTCTATCCGCCCTACGTTGAACTTCCTCACCAGGAGCCTGTGCATGAGCAGGGGACGCAAGCGGTTCCCTACATTCCATCGCCTGCTCACAAGAAGAAGTAGGTTGAGGCCGCAGGAGCGGCGGGCGTGGCGGATGACTTCCTGGGAGGCGAGGGCCGGTGACGCAGAAACTTGTTGCCGGTCCCGCCGGTTTGAATGCGATCCTGATGGGACGTCCGTCTACGGTGATTTCAGTCTGTTTGTAAGAAGGGAGTTTAAGAATGAATCCGCTCGATCGTCGCAAGTTTATTCAACTTTCCGCTGCTTCGTTAACGCTCAATAAATTGCTGGGAAGCGGTCTTCTGCTGGGCGCGGAATTGCCGGCGGAATTCCGGCGTTTTATGGGCCGGGCCAATCCTTTTGCCAGTGAGCTGGAAAAACTTGGCGCGATGCTGGGAGTTCCGGTCACCGGATGGAAGGTGCATCCTGATAATTTGCCGCATCCGGAGGCCCCAAGCCTGAATGACTCGGCCTGGCCGCTTTTTGAATCGCCCAAGTCCGGGCAACGCCCGTCGCCGGCAGGGAGAATCTGGCTCCGCAAGCTGGTGGTGATTCCCGACGCGATGGGTGGATACCCGATTAAAGGTCTGCCGGTCCGGCTGGAGCTTCGGTTGCGGGGCGGAATCTCCGCGCCGATCCGGGTGTTCTCCAACGGCTCCATGGTGGAGATGGCTCCTTCCAACGTTCTGCAGCCCATTCCTTTGACTGAAAGCGCGAAGCCCGGCGAGAAGGTTTTGATTGCTGTCTACGCGCCGGGCGCCACAACGATTTCTGCCCGGCTTGACGTCGATTACCCGGTAACAAAGTCCAACCCTCGAACCATGTTGGAAGAAATTATGGCGGTTGAAGGAGTTTCAAAAGGATTCCCCGAGGGGAGAAAACAGCGCGATTCTCAGTTGGCCGCTGCGGTTCGGACGATTGACTTCCGCGCTCTCGATCGCGGCGATCAAAAACGCTTTGACCGCTCGCTGGCCCTCGCCGACCAGAAAATGCAGCCGCTGGCTGCCTGGATGAAACAGTTCACGATCCGCGCGGTGGGAAATTCCCACATTGATCTGGCGTGGTGCTGGCCGTGGGAAGAGGCTTTGGAGGTGGTGCGCGATACCTTCAGCACCGTTCTGGAATTGATGGAGGAATATCCTGGACTGATCTATGCGCAGTCAAGCGCGCAGGATTTTCTGTGGCTTGAGCGGAACTACGCTCCTGTGTTTGAAGAAATCCAACGGAGCGTGAAGGAAGGCCGCTGGGAGCTTGTCGGGGGTATGTGGGTTGAACCTGATCTCAACATGCCGTGCGGCGAATCCCTGGTGCGCCAGCTCCTGACCGGCAAAAAGTACTTCCAGCAGAAGTTCGGTGTTGACGTCAGGATTGGTTGGAACCCTGACTCTTTTGGTTACAGCTGGCAGTTGGCGCAGATTTATAAACGGTCCGGGGTCGACTATTTTGTGACCCAGAAAATCAGCTGGGACGATACGACACGGTTTCCGTATAAGCTGTTCTGGTGGGAGTCGCCCGACGGCAGCCGGGTGCTGACTTACTTTCCGCACGGCTACGGCAACCCGATTAATCCTGTGCGGTCTTCCGAATTTATCGGCGAAGATACGGCGTTATGCTCCGGCTACCACGAGCAGATGTTGCTGTTCGGAGTGGGCGATCATGGCGGCGGCCCGACTCGGCAGATGCTTGACGCCGCCCGGCGGTGGGAAAAATCCCCGCAGGCCGCCTTCCCCAACTTCAAGTTCAGCACGGCGCAGGAATTCTTCAACGACGTGGAGAAGAACGCCTCCAGGCTTAATCTTCCAGTCTGGAAGAGTGAACTTTACCTTCAATTTCACCGCGGCACTTATACAACGCAGGCGGAAAGCAAGCGCCGCATGCGGCGGACGGAAGAACTGCTGCTGAACTCGGAGAAGTTCTGCGCGCTCGCCATGCTGCACGGCCGCTTGTACCCGCAAAGGAAATTTGTAGATAGCTGGCGCAGGCTCTGTTTTGAGCAGTTCCACGACCAGATGGCGGGCTCGGGCATCCACGTGATTTATCACGACGAGGCGGAAAGCATGGAATTCGTCAAGGATGCCCTCACGCCGGAGATGCACGAATCGATTCGTCATCTGGTGGCCGGGGTTGACACGCGGGGCCCCGGCAGACCGATCGTGGTGGCCAATCCGCTCAGTTGGGAACGCACGGACGTGACGGAAGCGGAGGTCCAGTTTCCTTCTTCCGTGGCCAGGATAGAAGTTCGTGACCCGCAGGGCCGGGTGACTCCCTCGGCTGAGGTTTCCCGCGACGACGCCACCAACACCGTCCGGGTTCGTTTCCTTGCGCGCACGGTTCCCGCCATGGGATACAAAGTGTTCCATGTTATTTCCACTCCGCATCCGTTTGCGTCCGGCTCAACGCTCAAAGTGAACGGGCTCACGATGGAGAACGAATTCGTTCGGGTTGAGATGGATCCCAAGACCGGATGCGTCAGCAGCCTGGTATGCAAAAAGACCGGCAAAAATATTCTTAAGCCGGGTGCTTTCGGAAACCTGCTCGAGACGTTTGTCGATAAACCCAAACAATTTGACGCCTGGAATATCGGCTGGCCTTATGAGCAAACCAAAAAGGAACTCCTGGACGCTGATGAAGTTACTCTTCTGGAAAACACCCCTGTAAGGGCCGTGGTGCGCGTCAAGAAGCGCTTCCAGAAATCTTCTTTTGTGCAGGATATCTGCGTTTATCCGGAAGTCGCGCGCGTTGACGTTCATATGCATGCGGACTGGCATGAGCAAAACATCATGCTCAAAGTGGCCTTTCCACTGGCCATCGCCCCGCTCAACGCGACCTATGAAATCCCTTATGGAACCATCGAGCGGCCTGCGATTCCGCATGTGCCGGGAAAGCCGCCCGTGCCTTTTACCGAAGCCACAGGGATCGGGAAGCGGCTGCAGAAATACGATCCTCTGCTTGCCCAGGAAGCTGAATTTGAGGTCTGCGCGCAGCGCTGGGGCGACCTGTCAGAAAATGGCCGAGGTTTCAGCCTGCTCAATAATTGCAAGTATGGCTACGATACGGTTGAAAAAGGAACCATCCGCCTGACGTTGCTGCGGTCTCCGATTTCTCCTGTGCCGTCCCAGGATTCGAAGGATCCCTATGCCGACCAAGGGCCGCATGACTTCACCTACTCGATGTATCCTCACGCCGGAGGCTGGCGGGAAGCGGAGACGGAACTTCGCGGGTATGAGTTGAACTACCCTCTGCACGTTTTCCCCGCCGAAGTCCGTGAGGGCCGGCTTCCGTCTGCACACTCGTTCGTCCAGATTGAGCCCAGGAACGTGATTTTGACGGCTCTCAAGAAAGCTGAGGACGACAATTCGCTCATCTTCCGGTTCTACGAATTTGAGGGTAAGGCTTCTGCGGTCCGGCTGACGCTGCCTGAGGCCGGCAGTCGCGCCATCGAGACCAACCTGATGGAAAAAGAAGAGCGGCCTCTTGCCTTCCATTCGGACGGAAAGGAAATCCGGACTTCGATCGGACCGTACGAGATTAAGTCCGTCAAAGTTACCTTTCCGAACGCGGCGGGTCCCACTCCGCCACGGCGAGTCTGAGTGGGCCTGGAATCGTGGAGGTTGTTGGAGGCAGATTCATGAGTCCTCGAAAACCACCCAGGAAAAAACCGTTTACCTCCTCAAAAGAGGTTAAGCGCCGGGCTCGCGAGCAGTTCGGTTCTCCGCCGCCCACCCGCCGCCAGGAGAACCAGCGGGAAAAACCTCCCAAGCATAAGAAACGAGAGGAAGCGGAACAGCAGGATTGAAGGAAAAGCCGGGGAAGGTCCGAAGGCGGCTATCGATGTGGAGAGAGCACGCTCCTGCTAATGGATGTGCTTGACCTTCTTCTGCATGTAATCCATCAGCAGGTACTGGCCGAGGGTGTAAGGCGTGGTGAAGTACGCTTTGCCGCGGCAGATTTGCGTGACCTTCTGGACAAAATTGATCAGGCCATAGTCAGAAGCCAGCATGAAGGTGTTGACCAGAATTCCGTTGCGCCGGCAACGTGCGACTTCCTGCAGCGTTTCTGAAATCACCAGGGGATCAAGCCCGAAAGCGTTTTTGTAAATCCGACCGTCTTCAAGGGTGAGGGCGGAGGGCTTGCCGTCGGTAATCATCACAATCTGCCGCATATCCTTCTTTTGCCGTGAGAGAATCCGCTGCGCCAGCCGCAACCCTTCGCGGGTGTTCGTGTAGTAAGGGCCCACCCTGACCCTGGCCAGTCCCTGGAGCGGAATTTCTTCGGCTGAATCGTGAAACAACACCATGTGCAGGCTATCCCCGGCAAATTGTGTCCGGATCAGATGGGTCAGCGCCAGAGCCACTTTCTTGGCCGGCGTAAAGCGGTCTTCGCCGTAAAGAATCATGCTGTGGCTGCAATCGAGCATCAGAACGGTGGCGCAGGAACTCTGGTACTCACACTGGCGAACCTGAAGATCGTTGTAATCGAGGTCGAGCGGCAGCGTGAGCCCGTTCCTCCTGATGGCGGAGAGCAAAGTCGCGTTGACATCAAGATTCAGCGTATCACCGAATTCGTACCGGCGGCTTGATCCACTCGACTCTACACCGGTGGCAAACTCGCGCGTATCATGGCGCCCAAAGCTCGATTTGCCGAGTGAGCCAAGAAGATCCTGCAAGGTTTTGTAACCCAGGAAGTCCAAAGCTTTGTCCGTGATTTCGAACTTCGCTCCTCCTTCAGCCTGGGTCTGGCCTTGGCGCGGCGGGCCGACGGCGCCTTGCTGCGGCTGCTCGATGGAGACGTAACCTTCATTGGCCAGTTGTTCGAGCAGTTGATCGAGGGCTTGGGAAAGGGTCGATTGTTCGGGATTTTGGAGCATTTCTTCCAGCATCTCAGGAGTGATTTTCCCCTGCTGCTCCAAAGCATCCAGAAGCGCCCGGCGCAGTTCCTCAATGGAGCGGTCGGAATCCATTTCGGACATGCCGTAATACTGATTGAAAAAGCCGCTGTCGAGCAGAAAATCCTGCAGGAGCTGCATCAGGTCTTCCGCGCTCAGACCCTCAAAAGGGTCCGGGACGTACTTGCCATACTTGATGAATTTCATCGGACTCTCCCGCTGATGCCGGGGGAACTGGCGCCCGAGTCCTCAGTTCAATGGGCGCCGGCGCGGGCCGGGCCGGTCCGCGCGCTCGTCAAGCGTTTCCGCTCTCTCGCGTTTGACAAAGTAGCCGAGTTCCTCATTGCGGCTGATTTGCTTCAGTGCGTAAAGTCCTTCCAGGATAAATTCAGCGCCGGAAACCAGCAATGCGGGGTCATCTTGGGTCTTGATGCCGAGATTGTGGGTTGTTTCCAGAAGTCCCTGGATTTTCTTGAATTGTGTATAGAGTTCTGAGGTGGAGCTGCTGTCGTGGTATTTCAAGGTGCCCCCGAGTTCAAACCACTGGACCAGGGGGTGCATCGGGACGCCATCGAAGTGCCGCTTGAAGACGCGAGCCGCGGCCTGCCGGATTACATCGCGCGCCACGCTTTCCGCCCCCCGCAGTTCGCCTTCGTATTCCAGTTCAAACTTTCCGGTCAAGGAAGTCAGGCCGGCATAAATATCGGATGGCCGGGGAACCGCCAGCTTTTCGCCTTGAATGACGGCCCGGCGTTCGGCGTTGGAAATCACGTTCTCCAGGCAGGTGATGGGCATTCGCTGGCTGACGCCGCTTCGCTTGTCGATCTTTTTTTCTGCCCGGGCTTCAAAGGCGACGGTCTCAATCATTTCCCGAATGAAATCAGGAATCATCAGGCGGATTTCGTCGCCGCGCTCGCTCCAGGCTTCCTGCGAGGTAATGGCGATTCCGTGTTCAAGCGTGGTGGGATAGTGGGTCCGGATCTCGGAGCCCACGCGGTCTTTGAGCGGGGTAATGATCTTTCCCCTGGCCGTGTAGTCTTCCGGGTTTGCGGTGAAGACCAGTTCCACGTCAAGGGGCAGGCGTACGGGATAGCCCTTAATTTGAACATCGCCCTCCTGCATGATGTTGAACAGTCCCACCTGAATCTTCCCGGCCAGGTCAGGCAGCTCATTGATGGCAAAGATTCCGCGATTGGCGCGAGGCAGCAGCCCATAGTGGATGGTCAGTTCGCTCGAAAGAGCATGGCCGCCCCGGGCGGCCTTGATGGGATCAAGGTCGCCGATGATGTCAGCGATGGTGACATCAGGAGTCGCCAGTTTTTCAACATAGCGTTGTTCTCGGGGCAGGTAGTCGATGGGCGTCGCATCTCCCTGCTCGGCCAGGCGCTCGTGGCAGGCGCGGCAGATCGGATTCAGGGGATCGTCGTTGATTTCACATCCTGCGATAAAAGGAACTTCTTCATCGAGCAGCAAGACCAGGGAACGCAAGATACGGCTTTTGGCCTGGCCTCGCAGACCGAGCAGAATAAAATTGTGGCGTGAGAGAATGGCGTTCGAGATCTGTGGAACGACCGTATCTTCAAAGCCGACGATGCCGGGGAAGGGGGTTTCTCCGCGGCGAAGCTTCCGGATGAGGTTGGTGCGCATTTCATCCTTGACGCTTCGGCACCGGTAATTGGATTTTCTGAGTTCCCCCAGAGTCCTTGCTTTTGACATAGCCCCTCTTTCCCCGATTATAAGCACGTTATTTCGACGAACTCAACGAGGGATTCATCGGCGCGGAGATTCGCTTGTTCAACGGCGAAAAGCGTGCGCTGCAAGATTGAAAGACGGGTTCCTTGCGGCGGTTTCGGCGGGGCAAGCTTCCTGTAACCCGGAGCGAGTCTTAGAAGCGGACGCCCAGTCCTGTGCTCAAGGTGGCATTGTTCTTGTGATTGCCCGGCAGCGGGTTGCTGAGATAAAAGTCCACAAAGCTCACTGAAAACGAAAGCCGATGGGTCAAGGGGACGGCAAGCGACGTATTGGTGTCAAAGCGATATTCACCTGTCCGGGTAAGGTTGGGATAGAAATTGATGTCATGGATAACGTCAATCCACCTGGTCAGTTTCGCTGTGATTTTCTCACCTGCCAGCGCCTCAGCGCTGTTCGTGAGCAGGCTGGTTCCAGGCGGCAGAGGGAATGCGCTGGTATTCTCCAGATTGGTTCGAACGTAGGTCATGCCGCCCAGGACGCTGATATCCAGTTTGGGATGATGAAAGATGTCGCGGCCTAATCCGCCGCCGTATGTCTGGCGGAGCTTGATCCCCTGCGGTTGGATGTAATCGTATTGCGCCAAGCCGAAGATGAAATTGCGGTTTGCAAACAAACGGTCTTGGCGGAGGACGCTGCTGAATGTATTGGAAGTGACCTCGGCGGCGGAGCTGGAGGACGTGGCGTGCGAAAAAATCGCCGCCAGGGAGAAGTTTGTTCGCCATTTGACGGGCAAGCCGGGGATGTTCGGCTGCAGGCGGATTGCATTCACATTGGCTGTGAGGCTGCGCGACTGCGTGTCTCCTGTGATCAGGCTGTAGCCCAGGTTGGTGACGCCGCTCCAACTCTGCCAGGGCTTGGCGTGGATGGTCTTTTGGAGTTTGGCAAAACTCTTTTCAGGATAGGCCGCAAGAAAGTTTTCAACCGGCGCCGCTGTGGCGGCATTGGGAACCAATTCCCACTTTCCCTGAGATATGACTTCAAGCTTTCCTTTAATGGTGGTCCCGTCTGAGAGCACAATAACGGCCGGAGTTGATGTTTCAAAGGATTTGATCTCACTCACATCCACAGTGATTTCACCCGTGACGTCGGATTTGAACAGGAGGTTCTTGCCCACAATTCGTTCCCATGTTCCGTGAATGACGTCGCCATTCTTTAGGCGTAGGACGTCGGCGTGAAGTGAAACGAGGCCGATGAGAAACAGGATGACCAAAAAGGCAGAGTTGCGCAGGGTGGATATTATGGCTGTGCCCACAAGAAAATAGAGTTGTTTATCATTCTAGCATGGGAACAACCAGGATTTTGTGGTGCGGATGCCCGCCGAAAAGGTTGAAGACCAATTTGTGAGCTTTAACGGGCTGCAACGGCTCCGGTCGGCCAAGACTCTCTTCTCATGTATAATAAGGGCCTGCATAACGATTCATCGGGGGTATGCAAAGGCCCCCGTTTGGGCCAAGACCACAAGAATCAGGAGCCGCGATGTCTACGGTAACAGCTACATCACCGGACGTTTTGTCGAGGTACGAACCTGTCATCGGGCTGGAGGTGCACGTCCAGCTCTCGACCCAGTCCAAGATCTTTTGTTCCTGCTCGACGCACTTTGGGGATCCGCCCAATCAAAATGTCTGCCCGGTTTGCCTGGGACTTCCGGGAGCGCTGCCGGTCCTGAGCCGAGACGCCGTGACGATGGCCATGAAGGCTGCTCTGGCGCTCAACTGCAGCATCAATCCGCGCTCACGGTTTGCGCGCAAGAACTACTTTTATCCCGACCTTCCCAAGGGATACCAGATTTCCCAATATGACGAGCCGCTTGCTGAACACGGCTGGGTGGACATCTTTGCAGAGGGCGCCTGGAAGCGGGTGGGCGTGACCCGCGTGCACATGGAAGAAGATGCCGGCAAATCGCTGCATGAAGGATTTCCGGATTCGGACGAGAAGACTTACATCGACCTCAATCGCACCGGCGTGCCGCTGATTGAAATTGTCAGCGAGCCGGACATGCGCTCCCCCGAGGAAGCTTACGATTATCTGACGCGGCTGAAAACTTTGATGCTCTACCTGGAAGTTTCCGACTGCAACATGGAAGAAGGAAGCCTCAGGGTTGACGCCAATGTCAGCGTGCGCAGAAAAGGGGCGACGGGTTTGGGAACCAAGACCGAGGTCAAGAATCTGAACTCCTTCCGGTTCCTGCAAAGGGCGCTCGCCTACGAGGTGGCGAGGCAGGTCGAGGTGCTGGAAAGCGGGGGTGAAATCCAGCAGGAGACCCGGTTGTTTGACAGCCGGGAGCAGAAGACGTACGGAATGCGGTCCAAGGAGTTTGCCCATGATTACCGCTATTTCCCGGAGCCGGACCTGCTGCCTTTGGTGGTTGACGAGGCGTGGAAAGAAGATGTGCGGCGGTCCCTACCGGAACTTCCCGGCGCGCGGGAGAACCGCTTTTTAAGCCAGTACACACTGCCTGCGCAAGACGCGGCTTTGCTGGCGCAAACACGCGCCGTGGCCGACTATTTTGAGGAAACCGTTCAGGAGGGCAGCGAACCTAAGCTTGCCGCAAACTGGATCCTGAATGACCTGACCTATCTGTTGCAGGAGAAGGGCCAAGAACTGGCCGATTGTCCCATCAGCCCGGCTAAACTGGCCGGCCTGATCAAGCTTGTCGCCAAGGGAACTCTTTCAGGAAAGATGGCGAAGGATGTGCTGGCCGATATGTTCCAAACGGGCCGGACCGCCAGCGAGGTTGTCAGTGAGAAGGGCCTCTCGCAGATATCGGACCCTGAAAAGATCGCAACGACCGTGCGGGAGATCATCGACGCAAACCCCAGGCAGACGGAGCAATATCGCAGCGGCAAGACGGCGACGCTGGGATGGTTTGTCGGGCAGGTCATGAAAGCCACGCACGGTCAGGCCAATCCAAAACTTGTCCAGGAAGTCTTGAAGAAGGAACTTTCCTGATTTTTCACGGTCATTTGCGACACACTTTGGTCTGAAAGGATATATCCTCCGTGTTTCCGGGCTGGAAGCCGGGTGAAGGGATTGAGGTGGTATGAGGTTCAAGCCGTGCTCCGTTTTGTTTCTCGCCCTGGCGGCGGGAATATTGCTGCCCGTCGGCTTCGCGCATGGGGCCACGCCTGCCGCAGCAGGCCGGCAAGCCAGTCACGGAAGAACTACTTCCAGCCGCCGCGCATCGAAAACCCCACGAGAAAAAGTCAAAAGACGCGCCGATCGAAGACTCGGCAGCCACCGGAGCGCTTTGGCCCGGAAGCACTTCTCTCAGGGCAAGCAGCTCCAGAAGAAAGGTTATCTCGCGGGCGCCCTTTACCATTTTCGCGAGGCTGTGAAGGCGGCGCCTAATTGGTCCGAGGCTCACGATTCGCTGGGCCAAGTCCTCGAACAGAAAGGGGACAATAGCGGCGCCATGTTGGAATATCTGCGGGCCATCCGGATTGACCCGGGTGACGCCGAGGCGCATTCCGACTTGGGTTCTTTGCTGCGCCGCGAGGGAAATTTGAAAGGCGCCGAGGCGGAATTCAAGAAATGCCTCGACATCGATCCGGGTAACGTGGAAGCGCGCAACAACCTGGGTTTGACTGAGGCCCTTGCGGGCAACCTGGGCCAGGCGATAGCCGAATTCGAAGAAACTGTCAGTCTCAAGCCGGGCTGGGCTCTGGCGCACGATAATCTTGGAAACGCTCTGGCGCTCCAGGGAAATCTTAAAGAGGCGGTTGCCCAGCACCACATCGCTATTGCGTTGAAGCCGGATTGGGCTGAACCTCACAATAATCTGGGCAACACTTTGCGGCAGATGGGAGACCTGGCTGGGGCGGCTAAGGAATTCCGCAAGGCTTTCAAATTAAGGCCCAACTATGCTGCTGCGCACAACAATTTAGGCCTGGTGTTGCGGTTGCAAGGACATTTAAAGGCCGCGATTGCCGAATACCATACGGCGCTGCGCTTGAACCCGGATTACGCGGGCGCGCACAACAATCTGGCTGCCGCGTTTTACCAGGAGCATGATTGGAAGGGCGCGAGTGCCGAATACGGCCAGGTGCTGCGCCTAAAGCCAAACGACGCGACCGCCTATTTTAACCTGGGCCTGACTCTCGAAGCCGCAGGCAATCGGCCGGCAGCGGTTGCGCAGTTTAAAAAAGCTCATGAATTGGACCCCGGCAATCAGCAGTATGCGCAGGTTTATCAAAACATGGCGCAACGCTCCGGAACCTCCGCTGCAGATTCTCGAAAAGAGCCTGAAACGAAGGCGAACAAGTCCCAGTAAGTTCTCTTCATAGAAAGGAACAAACGATGCTCAAGATTGGTGACAAGGCACCGAATTTTTCTTTGCTTTCTGACTCGGGCAAGACCCTGAAACTGAGTGACTTCAAAGGGGGTCCCCTGGTGCTCTATTTCTACCCGAGGGCGGATACTCCCGGCTGCACGCGCGAGGCTCACGGATTCCGTGACGCCCAAGAACAACTTGAGAAGCTGGGTGCCAAAGTTGTGGGAGTCAGCGCGGATTCTCCTGAGGCGCTCGCGAAGTTCCGAGACAAATACAGCCTGAACTTTCCCTTGTTGAGCGACCCTACCCATCAGGCGCTTGAGGCTTACGGAGTCTGGCAGGAAAAGAACCTGTACGGAAAAAAGAGCATGGGGATTGTCCGGACGACTTACATTATCAATCCGCAAGGGAAGATCAAAGCGGTGTTCCCGCGCGTGAAGGTCGACGGCCACGTGGAGCAGGTGGTGGCGGCGCTGAAGTTGTAAGGCGTGAGGGTTACTGCAGCAGGGACGAGATGGAAGGGCTTCGCTGGTAGCCGAGCGACGGATGGTGGCAGTAAATGATTCGGAATTCCCGGTTTCCCAGCGCGAGAATATTGAGCGAGTCGTCGGCCCAGCCTTGGGATCCCAGTGTGGCGGCAAATGGCGGAACCTCTGCGGCATTGCGGCCCAGGAGAAAACGCTGCACTCCTTCGTAAGCATCTTCTCCAAGGACCACCAGGGTATTAAGGTTTGGAAACAAATTGAGTTCGTTCCGAAGATGGCGCGCGCAGTTTCGTATCGCGCGTTCGGGAGTTCGCGGGCCTGTCGCGTGGCAGCGAATGGCGTCCGTCAAAATGAAGCGCTTCTTGAACGCGGCAAAGTCTTGAATGCCCAGCAAATCATACAAGCCGTTCACAAACCGGTTCGGCCTGCCGTTATTTCGATAATAAGAGTTGTCCGGCCGGGTGGAGGCATGGCGCCCGATCACAGCAATGCGAACATCATTTAAGTTGGGGTAATCCCGCTTAAGGTACTTGGCCATATATTCCCGGGGCGGGAGCAGAATGGTGGAGATCGCGGCGCAATCACGGCACCCGTCGATTTTGCGCGTCACGCATTCCACGTCGATCCCGGGGATTCTGGTACCCGTATCGGCAACCGCAGGCGCAGCGAAGGCCATGTGAAGGCGATCTTCGGGACTTGATTCCGGAGGGCCGAAAATCGTGTTGTCAATCAATCGAACCGGTCCCACGCGGGCGGCCACCAAGGCCGCGGTTCCCGCTGTTATGCGTTGTGCCGGCTCGAAACGAGTGGGGTTGACGATGGCCGTATAGTCAACCTTAACTTCTGGATCAGCCTCCAGAATCCTGTTCATTTCATTCAGAACCTGACGGGCGTCAGCCTGGCCGGCTCCGGCCAGTTCTTCTGCCCTGCGAAGACTGCGGCTGAGTGCCAGCGCGGATTTTCGCTGGCGCTGGTTCAGAAAAACGTTTCGAGAACTGATTGCCAGGCCATCTTTCTCCCTGACGATGGGACAAAATACCATCTGAATGTTCAGATTCAGATCCTCGACTAAGCGGCGGATAACAACCGCCTGTTGAAAATCTTTTTGCCCGAAATAAGCCATGTCGGGAGAGACAATGTTGAAGAGCTTGACGACGACGGTGGCGACCCCGCGAAAGTGCCCGGGACGCGACGCTCCTTCAAACTGCTGCGCCAGCGGGCCGGGATCGATGAAGGTTTGGAATCCCTCGGAATACATCTCTCCGGAGGCCGGAGCGAAAACGAAGTCGATGTTGTAGGAACCAAGCAGGTCGAGGTCACGATCGAGTTCGCGGGGATATTGATCGTAGTCTTCGTTGGGGCCAAATTGGGTGGGGTTAACAAAAATTGAAACTGCCACCACGTCGCACTGCCGCTTGGCTTGGAGCACCAGGCTCACGTGTCCGCTGTGGAGAGCGCCCATGGTGGGCACCAATCCGATCGTTTTGCCGCGACTGCGGGTTTCGCGCGCCAGGGATTTCATTTCCTTGATGGAGGTGACCAATCGCATAGGTCTTCCTGAAAAATTAGCCGATAGCGGAAGGCGCAGCCCGCGCTGCGGCTTGAAAATCCTTTGCCCTCAAAGTGAATCGAGCCCCTACCATAAACGCTGGAGACATAATAATCAACCCCGGGGGCCGGGGGAAACCTCCTTTTCGAACTGATCAAGGAGGCTCGATGACCCATGGTACGATTCGCGGTCGCTCGGATATCGGCCTTCAGAAACATCGTCTTTGAACCGCGCAAGGGCTCCCTGCAGCGTTTCCCGGAGGTTTGCATAGGGCCGCACAAACTTGGCCGGTTGCCCGAAACTCAACCCGGCGAGGTCGTGGAAAACCAGGATCTGACCGTCGCAGTCCGGGCCTGCTCCAATGCCGATGGTCGGGATGCGCAACCGCCGCGTCAAGGTGGTTGCCAGTTCGCGAGGGATTGCTTCTAACACGATGGCGAAAACTCCGGCGTCTTCCAGGGCCTGTGCGTCCGCCAGCAGGCTATTCGCTGCTTCCGAGCTTCGTCCCTGGACCGAATAGCCGCCCAGGCGGTGGATGGATTGGGGCGTAAGCCCGATGTGGCCCATGACGGGAATTTCCGCGTCAACCAACCTCCGGACCAGGCGAGCGCGTGACCGGCCGCCTTCCAGCTTGACGGCTTCAGCTCCACCCTGCTTGATGAAGCGCAGGCTCGTTTCGAGCGCTTCCTTTGCGCCGGTATGGTAAGACCCGTACGGGAGGTCGGCAACCAGCAGCGCCCTTTTGACGCCACGCCGCGCCGCGCGGAGATGATGAAGCATCTCTTCGCTGGTCAGGGGAATGGTGGAGTCGTAACCGAGGACTACTTGAGCGAGGGAATCGCCGACCAGTGCCAGGTCGATCCCGGCTTCATCAATCAGGCGTGCTGTCGGATAATCGTAGGCGGTGAGCGCCGTGATCTTTTCCCCTCGGAGTTTGCGCTCGAGGATGGTGGGAACGGTTACTTTGCTCACGGCCGAGGAATGCAGGTCCATGGCGTTACTCCTTATTGGGAATCAAGAATCAAAAGTCTTGCCGCGCCGGGATAGCCCCTGAAAAACAGAACCCTCTCGGGCCCAGACCGGCGATGAGGACGCTTCAAGCCCTTGCCCCCGCTCGAAGGCCGCCGCTTGCCTGGAAAAAGAGGGTCGGAAAAACTCGAATTCCCGACACGCGGCGTTGTTAAAGCCCCGGCGCGCCGTTGTCGGCACCCGTCTCAGTCCACAGGGGCGGATCCAAGCGGCAAAAAATATTGAGTCCCCTGAACCGGCTGACTCAATCGCTTCAGTAACTGCTTTAAATCTTCGTTCCGGTCGACAAAGTCGATCTCGGACGTTTCAATAACCAGAAGGTTGCTCGCGTGATAATGGAAGAAGAAGTGTTCGTATGCGTTGATTACCGCCTCGAGATATTCTTCTGAAATGCGGTTTTCAAAGGGAGCGTTCTTCTTCTCAATCCGCTTCTTGAGCATCTCCGGCTTCGCTTGTAAGTATATCACCAAGTCAGGGATAGGTACCTGCTCGGCAAACAACTCGTAGTACTCCTCGTAAAGCCGCAACTCAGCATCATTCAGGTTCAGATAGGCGAAGAGCTTGTCTTTTTCAAAGATATAATCGCTGACCACCACTCGATTGGCGGAGGCGGCAAGGTCCAGCGCGCGAAGCTGCTTGTAGCGTGCCAACAGAAAGTACAACTGGCTTGAGAAGGCAGCCCCGGGTTTTTCACCGTAAAAGCTCCGAAGGAAGGGGTTGTCATCAACGTCGCGCAGCCGCTCGGCGCCCATGTGATCAGCCAGGATATTGGCCAAAGTCGTTTTGCCGACTCGAATCGGTCCTTCAACCGCGATGAACTGCGGGGGTTCGTAAAGTGGGAGGTTGGGCACTGGAAATTCCTTGCTTGAGATTACTCTCGTGAAATGTCGGCAGCCCCTTCAGGCGCTGGCCTTGCGCCCCGATTGGTTCTTGC
>CAYWMN010000035.1:16518-22114 GCA_964459065.1 uncultured Acidobacteriota bacterium
GTGAAATGTCGGCAGCCCCTTCAGGCGCTGGCCTTGCGCCCCGATTGGTTCTTGCCGTCTGCTGTGCCCTGCGCGTCCATGCGGATCACCTGGCTATGGTCAGCGGACTCAGCGAGCATTTCCGCGACGGTGCGCCGGGTGACGGGGTGCCGCAGGTTCTGGTCGAGCTCCGCGAGCGGCACCAGGACGAAACGGCGATGGCTTAATCCCTCATGGGGAATCTGCAAGGCGTTCGACTGAACGACCACATTTTCATAGAGCAGAATATCAATGTCAATGGTTCGCGGCCCCTTGTCAACCACTCGGCGCCGGCCGAGTTCCCGTTCGATCCTTTGCAAGGTCTTGAGAAGTTGCAACGGCATCAGATCCGTTGCGGCTTCGGCAACGCAATTCACAAACCAGGGCTGGCGAACAAATTCCACCGGTTCCGTGCGGTAGAAAGAGGAAACCCGGCGAACTTCAATTCCTGCCTGCCCAAGCGCTTCCAACGCTTTCCTGATGTTTTCCTCCGGGGAACCGATGTTTGAGCCAAAGGCCAGATAGACTTGCTTCATGTTCGGACGCTCACCCGCACGCGGGATCATGTGAACAACGATTGCGGGTGATCTCCTGCCATGGATATTTTCAGATGCTTATAGGCCGGCTCGTTGGCCGTGCGCCCGCTCTTGGTTCTGCTGATGAACCCTTGCTGGAGCAGATAGGGTTCAACCATGTCTACCAGCGTATCCACTTCCTCATTCAGAGTTGCGGAAATGGCTTCAACGCCCACCGGACCTCCCTTGTAAAGGCGGATGATGGTTGAAAGAAAATTCCGGTCAAGCTCGTCGAGACCCTGCTCGTCCACGCCTTCGAGATTCAAAGCCTGGCGCGCGACCTCGGCGCTGATCGTCCCGTCGGCTTTGACGTCGGCAAAATCCCGGACGCGCCGCAGCAGACGATTGGCGATCCTGGGAGTTCCGCGGGCGCGCTTCGCAATTTCTGAAGCCCCTGGATCATCGATCGGCACGCCCAGAATCTGGGCCGAGCGTAAAATGATCCGCTGAAGGTCCTCAACGGAATAAAACTCCAGATGGAAGTAGAGACCGAAACGATTCCGCAACGGCGCGGAAAGGCTGCCGGCGCGCGTGGTGGCGCCCACCAGGGTAAACTTTTTGAGGGGCACGTTGACGGTTTTGGCGAACATGCCTTTGTCCACCACAAAGTCGACTTTGAAGTCTTCCATCGCCGGATAGAGGAACTCCTCGATATTGGCCGGGAGGCGGTGGATTTCGTCCACGAACAAAATATCGCCTTCGCCCAGGTTGGTGAGGATTCCCATCAGGTCGCCCGTACGTTCCAGCGCCGGGCCGGACGTGGTGGTGATCTTCGCCTCCATGGAGTTGGCAATAATATAGGCGAGCGTGGTCTTCCCCAGTCCCGGCGGCCCGAACAGCAGGGTATGCTCGGCGGGTTCGGAGCGTTGCCGCGCCGCCTGCAGAGCGATGGAGAGTTTTTCAACCGTTTTGCGCTGGCCGACGTACTGGGTGAGCGAGGGCGGCCGCAGGGTTTGGTTGAAACTCTCTTCATCCTGTGAGAGCAAATCAGGCGATACGATGCGTTCTCTGGTCATAACTTCCCGGCCTTACTGATCCCTGTTGTCGGGGGTTTGCTGCCGCTGTTCAAAAACTCGGCGCACGAATTCTTCAATGGACTTCAGATTTTTGTGCCGGGCAAAGATCTCGTTGGCCATCCGTTCGGCTTCGGAGCGCGAGTACTCAAGCTGTTCGAGAACCTGAAGGGCCTCCAGTTTCAGGTCGGAAACCGATTCATGTTCGATCGCAAGAGGCTGCTCGCTTCGGGCGAGAGCGAACTTGGCCATTTTACCGCGCAGTTCGGCGACGATGCGCTCCGCGGTCTTGGTGCCGATGTAGGGCAGTTCCTTGAGGAACTGCGCGTCGGCACGTTCGATGGCCAGGGCGATTTCCTTGACGGGCCGCACCAGGCACTTGAGCGCCCGCATGAAACCCACGCCGGGCACCTTGGTGAACATTTCAAAGAACTCGCGGTCCAGCGGGTCGAGGAACCCGATCAGCTTGGGCGTCATGTGGCCGCCGGCGAGCCCTCCGTCGATGTAGTAGATCGTATAAAGGGTTCGGGGATTCTGGCGCTCGCTTTCAGGCGACTGCCTGAAGCGAGAGATAATTCCCGACGGGACGTAGACTTCGTAGCAGAGTGAATCGATGCGCACCAACAGCGTATTGTGCGTGATGCGGTCGTAAAGGACTTCACCGGTAATCTCTGAAATCAGCGGACTGCTCCTCGACTCAATTCTACAGCGCTTTGCTTTTTGCCCGTGACCCATTGGCCGCAACCGAAAGCGAGTTGACATAGCACAAGGCGATGGCCAGGGCGTCGGCAACGTCGGGAGGCCTCGGAGGCGCCGGCAACGAGAAGCTCTGCTGCACGGCCCGCTGCACCTGCAATTTTGAGGCGCCGCCGTTTCCAGTGACCGACTGCTTGACTCGCTTGGCCGCAAGGTGGAAGACGGGGATTCTTGCGAGCCGGGCCGCCAGGCAAATCACGCCCCGCGCGTGTCCCATCAGAATCGCCGTGCGGGGATAGTCCGCATGGCTGTAAACTTCTTCCAGGCAAAGCGCTGAGGGCTGAAACTCGTCAACGATTTCTTGAATTCCTTTGAAAAGCGACTCCAGGCGCAGTGGCAGATTGTTTCCCTGGCTGCGGGGCACGCGAATGACGCCTGCCTCGACCAGGGCGGTTCCGGCCGGCTGGCGCTCAATAATGCCGTAGCCGGTGATATTGAGGCCCGGGTCGATACCGATCACTCGAATGGGATGTGCCACCGTTCGCGCCACGCTAAGGAATTGTAGCACTGTGTCCCCAAAAAGCGGAGCAAAGAAGGGCGGCCGGAAACTTTGCGAGAGCCTGCTGTGCCGGCGGTAAGGTCCAACTTGCGGTGCCAGCCGCCGGGCGATAGCTGGAATTGTGAAAAGCGTAATGTAATTTTTACCCATCCGGCCTTCCAGGGACTCGCGTCAGACATTGTGTTATCAATAGGTTGCCAGCGCTTGCTTTGGAGGTTCACGTGCTCTCTTGGGGTTGATCTCCTTCAGGGGGCGTATCATGAGACTGCCAAAGGTGCGACCCGCATCGGCTGGCGTATCGGTTGCAATCGTCTTGGGGTTGGCCGGCATTTGGGTGGCAAAGCCTCGCGGTGCTTTGCGGCGAACCATTCCGGCCGGAACGCCGTTGGAGGTTCGTTTGGAACGGGCGCTGGCCAGCAATCAGAGTTGGCCCGGGGACCAATTTGCCGCAACGGTGGCCACTCCGGTTTTGGTTGAAGGCGTGGTTGCCATTCCGGAGGGAGCGCGAATCAAGGGGAAAGTGGTTGAGGCTCGCGCCACGGCCGGCGGCGCCGGGCAATCCCGGCTTCGTCTGACGCTCAATTGCATTATGATAGACGGGAGAAACTACGAAGTTGACACTACGGATGTAGCGCTGTACGGAGATGGTAATTCGGGACCTGGTTTGCAGTTGGCCCGTGCCAGGGCTGCCGGAGGCGGGGGGCAGACAAATCCCATGCCGGGGGCAAGTAAGCGTTCCTTCAAGGTTGCTCATAAGGGGCCTTTCTCGGGCCGAACCGTGGCTGAGGCCGCCGTTGGGAATAACCTGCGGATTCCTCGTCACTCGCGGCTCGAATTCCGGCTGATTCAGCCGCTGGCGGTGGCTGTTCGAGGGTCGTCGCACAACCCTCACTGAGAGGGCAGCCAAACTTTGCAAGAAATGATGCATCGAAGTCTTTCATGCCGCCGGAGTCGCGGCAGCGGATTGTTCCAAGCTGGAACGCGACGCGGCGGCTTCGGGACGCGAGATCGGTTGAGCGTCCCGAGTAGGAAAAGGAGGAGCGAACTGATGCGACGAATGGCTTCACTGTTTTTTGGGTTGGCGCTGGTCTTTACGTCGGTGCCGGTTTTTGCGGGCAGTGCCCGGGAGCGGCTGGCAGATTCCGCCGAGGTCCTGCAGCAGATTCTGAACGTGCCGGACGGGATTCCGCAGTCGCTGCTTGACCGGGCAAAGTGTGTGGTGGTGATGCCTTCGGTCAAGAAGCTTGCCTTCGGATTTGGCGGCAGCTACGGACGGGGCGCCATGGTTTGCCGCAGCGGGAAGAACTATACCGGTCGTTGGGGTCCTCCGGTGATGTACGCGCTGGAGGGCGGGAGCTTTGGCTTCCAGCTTGGAGGCCAGGCCAGTGACTTCGTCTTTCTGGTGATGAACCGCGACGGAGTGAACTCGCTGATCCGAAGCAAGGTGAAATTGGGCGGCGACGCTTCGGCGGCCGCCGGGCCCGTGGGCCGGGCCATGACCGCCGATACCGATCTTCTGATGCATACGGAAATTCTCAGCTACGCGCGCTCTCGGGGACTGTTCGCGGGCATCTCTCTCCAGGGTTCCACGCTGAGGCCGGACGATGGCGCCAACCAAAATCTTTACGGCCGCAAGGTCACGCCGCGGGAGATTGTGGCGGGGATGGTTCCCATTCCGGATTCCGGCCGGCGGCTGGTCAGCGAATTGCAAAAGGCTTCGCCTCACAACATTTCGGGATGAGAGCCTCCTCGGGGGCGCCGGGGCGGTCGAGCACTTTTTGGCCGTAACGAGGGACTGCAGGGATGAAGGTAACCTGTAGTCCCTTCTTGTTTTTCCATCTTCAAGAACTGCCGTTCGTCCTGCAAACCAACTCACCCGATTTTTAATGCGTAAACCAAAGTGATCGCCGCAGTTTGACGGTGGGCACGGGAATTCGGAGCAGTCCCTGAGTCCGTGTCCGCAAAGGCGGCGGAAGCGGGGGCGCGCCGAACTGGGAAGGCCAGGTTGGCGCTGGTTTCCGCCAAACGGGTCGGCCTGTTGCAAACTGTGCGGAGCAACTCCTGCAATCCGCGCTGATTTTGGTATCATGGTTATTCCTTGCGATGCCAGGGAGACGGATGATTCCCCCGCCAGATAAAAAAGGAGACGGTGAAGATGCCCGATACAGAAGGAAAGTCTGAAGCAAAGAATTTTTATCCCGAGATTCCCGCCAAGCGCGAAGCCTTTTTTCTGAAGGGCGCCGGCGCGCTGGATTGGGGAATGCAGAACCGCCTGTCCCGGATCTTCAATCCCACCTCGGGCCGCGCGGTGATGCTGGCCATCGACCACGGATACTTTCAGGGGCCGACTACGGGCCTCGAGCGAGTTGACCTGAACATCGTGCCGTTGCTGCCTTACGCGAACGCCCTGATGCTGACTCGCGGCATGCTGCGCTCCACTATCCCGCCGGCTTTCGGGGGTGGCGTGGTGCTGCGCGCCAGCGGCGGGCCGAGCATCCTGAAGGAGCTTTCCAACGAACAGATCGCCGTCGATATTGAAGACTGCGTGCGGCTGAACGTTAACGCCATGGCCGTCCAGGTGTTTGTGGGCGGCGAATTTGAAACGCAGTCGATCCACAACCTGACGCGGCTGGTGGATACCGGCAACCGTCACGGGATCGCTACGCTGGGCGTGACGGCAGTGGGTAAGCAGCTGACGCGCGACGCGCGATACCTGCGCCTGGCCTGCCGGATGG
>CAYWMN010000036.1:0-3877 GCA_964459065.1 uncultured Acidobacteriota bacterium
CGCTCGAAAGATCGAAGGCAAGCTTTGAGCCATTCTCTGAAGCGTAAAACGTCTTGGCGCCGGAAGCGAGCAGTTTCTCGACAAGCGGCGGTGCGGCCCGGTTTTCCTTTTGCCACTGCTGGGTGATTTTGTCCAGACCGATCGCGTCCCAAAGCTCGAACACACCGGCTTGCCAGTTAAATCCCCATTTCATGGCGTTATCGATGGAAGTGATGTCGCTCGAAATTTCCGGAATGCGGTTGGCCGCGTAATGGAACGTGTCGGCCAGGACTTTTCGGTAAAACTCCCCAACCCGGCCGGGAGCTTCAAAAAGCGAAGCCACGCGCCGGCCTACGTCTTCGATGTTCCGAGCCATGTCAAGAGCCGGGAACTTCGGCTTCTGCCGCTCGCGGTATTCAAAGGTGGCAAGGTCAAGCGTGCGAATCTCGCTGCTTCCGCCCGGGACTTTACTTTTGATTTTCTTGTAAAAGCCCTGGCGGGTTTTGTCTCCCAGCATGTTTCTCGCAAGCATTTCATCAACGAATCCGGGCAGGGTGAAAATGTCGCGGCGCTCGTCGTCAGGAAGCGCTGTGGAAAGGTTCGTGACCACATGAACCATCACGTCGAGGCCGACCAAATCCAGCAGGCGAAAGGTGGCCGATTTAGGCACGCCCATCGCCGGCCCCGTCAGCAGATCGATCTCCTCGATGCTGTAGCCGTCCGCGACCAAACGCTCGACAACGGCCATCATGAAAAACGTCCCGATGCGGTTGGCAATAAAGTTGGGCGTGTCGTGGGCAATCACGATTCCTTTACCCAGCACCAGATCGCCGAAATCCGAAACTGTTTGCACGACCTCCGGCAGCGTTTCAGGCGTGGGAATCACTTCCAGCAGTTTCATGTAGCGGGGAGGGTTAAAGAAATGCGTGCCCAGAAAGTGCCGCCGAAAATCCTCCGGCATGCCTTCGGCCAAGCTGCCGATGGAGATGCCGGACGTGTTGGAGCTGATCAGGGTTCCGGGCTTTCGAAGCGGAGCGATCTTTTGATAGAGAGCCTGCTTGATGGCGCGGTCTTCCGTGACCGCCTCAATAATCCAGTCACAGTCCCGAACCCAGTCAAGATGGTCTTCGAAATTTCCCACTGTGACCAGCCGCGCAGCTTCGTGAACAAAGAATGCGGGCGGGCGGGAAGCCAGCGCCTGGTCCAGGCCGGCCTGCGCCACGCGGTTCCGCGCTTTGGAGACGCCTGATGGCGGCGGGGCCTTGGGCGCGCCCGGCGCGGAATCATTCGGCACGATATCAAGCAAAATACAGGGGACGGAAGCGTTGGCGAAGTGCGCCGCGATGCGAGCTCCCATGGTTCCTGCTCCCAAAACTGCTGCTTTGCGAATCTCGCGCACGATACCCCCTGCTGATTGGAAGAAATCTAAGAGGGGATTATGTGGGATAGCTCAGGCAGGGTCAAGCGCACAACGAGCGCCGGCAGCAGGAGCGCGACGTTCAAGGAATAGAGTGGCTGGTTGGTCGAGAGAGAAAGGCGGCTGCCGCGCAGCGCCGGCAGCCGCCTGATCGGATCCGGCTGGTATGGCGAAAACCTTTTTGACGGCCCCTGCTTCGCTCGCTATTGATTTTGATACGAGGCGAGGAACGTTTTAAGTCCGGCCGAATTGATTTTCAGCGTGCCGTCGCGCATGAGTTGCTTCTTCAGGTTCTGGGCGTATAGCTCAAACACCAAAGCCTGTTTTTGACGGAGAAGTTGCTGGCGAAGCTTCTCCTGCTGTGAAGCCAGCTTGCTTTGATCGGCAGGAGTATGGGAGACCACCTGAATCACGACGTCGTTACCTTCGACCGAAAGTACGCCGCTCGACTGGCCTGGCGCCAGATTAAACGCCTCCGGCAGTGACATCGCGGGTCCCAGGCCCGAAATTGAAGCCTGCCGGGTGAAGTCCTTCGTTTCCTTTGCGTCATAACCCTTGGCTCGGGCGACCTTCTGGAAGTTCCCCTTTTTCACCAGCGCGGCAAAAGCCACCGCCTTTTGGTGGGCGAGAACTTTCGATTCTTTGGCCCGGTAGTCTTCTTCCACCATCGCCTGCACTTCTTTGAGTTGGGGGACGTGCGCCCGCACAATCTTGGTGACTTGGATGATCGCTGTACCCTTGGGAACCGTGATGGGTTGCCCGACTTCATTCAAGTTAAGCTCAAACGCCAGGTTCTGGAAAGCGTCGTTGGAACCAAAGTCCGGAATCGTCTGATTGTATTGAAACAGCGGTGTTTCACTGACTTTAAGCCCCGCCTTTTGAGCAATGGCGGCGAATTGCTTGGGATTGGCCTTGAGTTGGGCCTCCAGCTTATTGGAATAGTCCTGCTCGGCCTGGGCAAGTTTCTGCCTCATCAAGGCCTGATGGATGGAATCCTGGACATCCTTAAAAGTCTCCAGATGTGCGGTTTGTTTGGCCAGGACTTTGATGATGTGGATCCCATAGACGGTGTGGACCAGGCCGCTCACCTGGCCGGGCTTCATGGCAAAGGCCACGTCTTCAAATTCCTTCACGGTTTGCCCGTGAACAATCCAGCCGATATTTCCCCCGTTGGAGGCGCTGGTATCCTGGGAGTATTTCTTGGCCAGGTCGGCAAAGTTCGCCCCGGCCTTGATTTTGGCCAGGACCTCCTTGGCGGTATTTTCCAAAGCCTTCACCTGCGCCGGACTTTTCCCAGTGGTTTTGAAGAGGATATGGGCGACCTTCACACGGTCGGGGACCCGGTAGTTGGCAAGATGAGCGGTGTAGTACTGCTTCATTTCATTTTCGGTGATGTTGACCTGCGCCCGCACGTCATCCGGAGTGACCAGGACATAGCGGGCCTGGCGCTGCTCCTTCTGTTCATAATTGGAGGCGTTCTTTTTGAAAAAGCTTTCAAGCGGCTTTGGCTTGATTTGAACAGCCTTGAGGAATTTGCTGGGATCGAAAACCACGTAGCGAATTTTCGCCTTCATGTTCTCGCGCTCAAACGCACTTTTGACCTCAGCAGGAGTGACTTCCACGCCGTCGGAAACCACCGCCTGGATCTTCTGGATCAGCAGGCTTTCCCGGACCTCCCTTTCAAATTCCGGCGTGGAGAGTCCAGTCTGCTGCTGCACAACATTCCGGTACGCCTCCATGCCTACGAAATGTCCGTTGGGATAGAGCCAGGGGATTTTTTCAAGGTTGGAGCGCAGCTCGAGGTCTGAAACTTCCAGGCCCATCTTCTTGGCCTGCAGGGTCAGCGCCTGTTGCAGGATCATATTGTCGAGCATCCGGCCGGCGATCAGAGGCACCAGGTGCGGGTCCTGGCCGAGTGAAGAATGTTGCATGCGGCTGTCAATCTGCTGCATCAACTGCTGGGTCGTGATGCGCACTTTGCCGATATGTGCAAGGACGTTGGCTTGTTCCTGCTGAACGTCACCGCCCCCCAGGGGCGTAAATACCATGATCATGCCGAGAGAAACGATGGCCAGGAAAAATACCAAGAGGTACTTGTACACCTTCTCCCGGTGTTTCTTGAATAGTCTGAACATGAAGACTCCGGATGCGTAAACTTAACCTTTCTATTATATGCTAGTCTCTCGGCAGGGAACAACTTAAAGGCGGCCTTTCACCTGGCCTGCGCCGCCGGAGGGCTCCCGCGGACGATTGATGCGGAATCTGCTTGACCCGAAATGCCCTTTGGTAAAAAATGCTCTAGGGTATTGCCCATGAATGGGAAACTTGGAGCCCCTGACCCCGAGCAAGGACGCAAAGTCGAGGTAGAATGGACTACTGTCGCTTACCGGACGATTGCCTTTTACGCAGGTCTCGGGTTATTGGTGACGGGTTTTGTATTTTACCTGATCGCTCCTAACTACTTTACGGCGAAGGTGCAGA
>CAYWMN010000036.1:3887-21945 GCA_964459065.1 uncultured Acidobacteriota bacterium
GCTGGTTGCCACCTCCAAACGGGACGCTCATTTTGTCAACCTGGACGGCGATGTCCGCGTCAAAAAGGTGCATTCTTCGCCATGGATTCGGGCCGACTACAATACCAGCCTGGAAAGCGGGGATTTTGTCCAGACCAGCGCTAACGCGGTGGCCAGGATTATTTTTGCCGATGGAACAAACTACGTGCTGAAGCCGGATTCTTTGATTGTCGTGGAACAGAGCACCGAGGACCCGGTCACCAAAGCCACTCGCGTGGCGGTGCAGGTTACGTCGGGCACGGTGGACCTGTCCACGGGGAAATTCGGGGTTCCCGGTTCAACCTCCAAGGTCGCCTTTGAAGATGCCGTGGCCAGCCTGGGCGCAGCGAGCCGCGCCGTGGTCCGAAACGATCCCAAAGCGAACGTTCACCAACTGACGGTGAACCGCGGCGAGGCGCAGGTCACCCGCGGGTCAACCACCCTTCAACTGGGGGAATACGACAAGGTCACCTTTTCCGCCAACCAACCCGGGCTGGTGCGAGGGAAAGTGATTGCCCCTCCCGTCCTTGTTTCGCCCGCCAACATGGCTTTGACGGTGACCAAGGATCCTCGCAAGACTCCAGTCGACTTCAAATGGTCGGCTGTACCCGGGGCCAAAGCGTACCGTCTGGAAGTTTCGCCGTCCGGGATGTTCTCGAACCTTGTGGTGGACAAGAAGGTCAAAGGAACTTCAACCTCTGTGCCGGGTTTCGATGAAGGGATCTACTACTGGATTGCCGCTTCCATTGATCAAAAGGGAAATCAAAGCCAACCTTCCGCTGCCAATCGGTTCGACGTGGTTGAGCAGGTTTCGCAAGAGCATCAGGCCTTTCTTGAAATCACCAATATCATTCAGCATGGCCGAGTCGTGGAGGTGGTAGGCCGAACCGAACCCGGTTCAACCGTGATTATTAATAATCAGCAGGTCTTCAATATTGCGCCGGATGGAACGTTTCGGCATTTTACGTCGCCGTTTCCCAAGACGGGTTCGAATCAAATTACCATCACCGCGCAAGATCGGAAAGGCCGCACTAAAACGATCCGGAAGACCGTGGTGATTGAATAGGTAGACACAACCAAAATTCCCTCAATTGAGTTGAGAAAGGGCTTTTTCAAAGGAATGAGTTTTCGTTCGTTGTTTAGTGTTTTTTCTTCCGATTTGGCTATCGACCTGGGCACCGCCAATACCCTGGTTTTTGCAAAAAGCAAAGGGGTTGTCGTCAACGAACCTTCCATCGTAGCCATCAACAAGCTGACGGGTGAAATTGAAGCCGTGGGGCGCGAAGCCAAGGAAATGCTTGGTCGAACGCCCGGCAACATCGTCGCCATTCGTCCCTTGAAAGACGGGGTGATCGCGGATTTCAAGGTGACGGAAAAGATGCTCAATTATTTCATCCAGAAGGCTCACAACCGAAAAGTGTTTGTTCACCCGCGGATCGTGATCGGAGTTCCTTCCGAGATTACGCAGGTGGAAAAGCGGGCCGTGCAGGACTCGGCCTTTCGGGCTAAAGCCAGTGAAGTGTATCTGGTTGAACAAGCGATGATGGCCGCCATCGGCTCCGGCTTGCCCATCACCGAGCCTTCCGGCAGCATGATTGTGGATATTGGCGGCGGCACCACGGATATCGCAGTGATTTCGCTTTCCGGCATCGTCTACAGCCGTTCCGTTCGCGTGGCGGGCAATGAGATGGATGAGGCGGTTACCGCCTATCTGAAGCGCCGGTACAACCTGTTGGTGGGCGAGCGGACGGCCGAGCAGATCAAAATGGAAGTGGGTTCTGCCTATGTCCTTGAGAAGCCCCAAACCATGGAAATCAAGGGCCGCCACTTGCTGGAAGGGGTGCCGAAAACCATCACCATCGACGATGCGGAAATTCGCGACGCCCTTTCCGAATGCGTGGCGACCATGATCAACGCCATCCGCGTGGCGCTCGAGCGGACCCCGCCAGAGCTTTCTGCGGATATTTCCGACCGCGGCATCGTTCTGACGGGGGGCGGCGCGCTGCTGAAGAATTTGGATAAACGGATTCGTGAGGAAACAGGACTGCCGGTTTCCATTGCCGAAGATCCGCTGGCTTCGGTGGTTTTGGGTACCGGACGGATGTTAACGGATTTCAATTTGCTGCGCCGGGTCGCCATTGAATAATGAACAGGGCGGGGCGCGCAACAAGGTGTGTTATGCTTCCGGAATAAAGGTCGTCCAGCACGTTTTCAGTGCTTGATATGAACGGTACCTCTTGAAATTGTTTGCCCGGCCACATCTCGGCAGAAACCCCCGGGTGCCTGCCATCATCAGGCGGCATCCGTCCCTGTTTGTCCTTTTCGGAGTTCTTGTCTCTCAACTGCTGCTGCTTTCGGTTCAAATCACTCGCGATCAAAATGTGAGATTGATTCACGTTTGGACGGCAACGGTTTTCGGACCCTTCGAGCGGGGATTCCATGACGTTGTTGAGGGAACGGCTCAAAGCTGGAACGCGGTTCATGTGTTGTGGGCCGACCACCAGGCAAACCAGCAGCTGGGCACTCAATTGGTGTTGGCGCGGGCCCAAATTCAGGAACTTTCCGTAAAAGCCGCGGAAGTGGACCGTCTCAAGTCACTCCTCGACTTCAAGGCCCAGCTCTCTTATCGCAGCATTGCGGCCGAAGTGATCGCTTCCAGCCCCGGAATCGGTTCAACGGTTGTCTCGATCAATCGGGGTCAGGATTCAGGCGTCACGGTCGATCTGCCGGTAGTCACGCCGGAAGGAGTCGTTGGGAAAACCGTCGCAGTTTATCCCCATACCTCTCAGGTTCTGTTGATTACAGACCCTTCGTGCGGCGTGGGTTGTATGTTGGGAAAAAGCCGCCTCCAGGGCATTCTGAAGGGTAACAGTCAAGCCCGTTGCGAGTTGCGGTATGTGATGGATGAGGAGAAGGTTGCAACGGATGAAGCGGTTCTGACTTCGGGTCTTGACCAGATTTATCCCAAGGGTTTGCTGGTGGGCTATGTCGTTAAAGTGGAAGAGGGAAACATCTACAAGCGCATCATCGTCAGACCCGCCGTCTCCCTGAGCCGGCTCGAAAACGTCCTGGTTCTTCTCAAGAACGGACCAGAGCAACGGCAAGCAATGACTGTCGGGCACCCCTGAGGTTGGCGACCCGGCCCGCCGCCATCGGGTCTTCCGCCGCTTTCCCCTATACGGATCATCGAGTTTCATGGATATTTACCGTCACAGACCCAAAGAGGTTTTCCGCGTCCACCCGGCGGTGTTGGCCCTGATTGTCTTTGCTTCTGTTCTGTTGCAAGTCACCTTGCCGCCGGCCATGCCGCTGACCCACCTGTTCCAGTTTCCCCTCCTGGTGGTGGTCTATTTTTCCATGGTGAGGGAAAACCAGATCTACGGCATTGCCTTTGGAACCGCCATCGGACTGCTGCAGGACGCTCTTTCTCACGGTTATCTTGGGCAAATGGGCATGGCGAAGGCCCTTGTGGGATATCTGGCGGCGACCGCCGGGCTCAGGCTCGAGTTTGACAACCTGCTGGTGCGGGGAGTTCTTATCGGCACGCTCGTGTGCATCCACAATGCTTTCCTTTATCTCCTTGTCCGCGGGCTGCTGGGGCTTCCAGCCCCGTTTGAACCGTTGCAGCTTCTTGCCAGCATCCTGGTGAATGTGGCGCTTGGTCTGATCCTGTTCCCCCTGTTTGACCGTCTCAAGCAGCCAGCCTAGCGGCGGGGCAGCGCCGGCGGCGTGCCGGCCGGGCGCCGGGAACCGGCGGGAGGCCGGAGCCCCTCCGGACCTTCGAGACCCCTATCTTCTTTTATGGGGGAGGGGCGTGTGGTATGGTTGCTGAAGGAGGGGCAGACTGGCAATTCGCTGCAGTCCCTTTGCCTTGCGAAGCGGGTTTGCATGGGGAAGGGGCATGCCCGGTCGGGGCCGGCGGCCGCAAGATCCGGTTGGAAGATCATAGGTAATGCAGGTTCGATTCAGGGAAGACGAGCAGGTGCCGGCTTGGAGGATTACCTTCCTCCAATCGGTTATCGCAGCCTCGCTCGCGGTTCTCTTGATCGGCTACTGGCGGCTCCAAATCGGCCAGCACAAGGCACTGCTTGAGCAGGCCGAACACAACCGAATCCGCACCCTTCCCATCATTGCCCCGCGGGGCCGAATCCTCGACCGGAACGGAAACGTTCTCGTTGACAACTTCCCGGCTTTCACGATTCTGCTGAACCGCGAAAACGCTTCCCAGCTTAACCCGGCAGAGCTCCGGAAAATTGCTGAAGGGCTCGACCTGAACTCAGGCGACCTTGAAGACCTGCTGAAGCACTCGGCCAGACTCCCGCGATTTCAGCCCCTTGTTATCAAACAATCCGCAACGCTGAAGGATGTTGCCTTCATCGACTCTCACCGGTCTGAATTCCCCGAACTGGATATCATCCAAGCCCAGCAACGTTTTTACCCCAAGCATCAAGTTGCGGCGCAAGTGCTGGGTTACGTGGGCGAAGTCTCGCCCCGTGACATCTCCATGCCCAACTCTCCCTATCGTCCGGGCGATGTTATTGGAAAGTTCGGCATTGAAAGAGAATACAATTCGCTTCTGCACGGCCAGGACGGAATGCGGAGAGTGGTGGTTAACAGCCGGGGACAAGAGGTCGGAACTCTGAGCACGATCAACGCGATTCCCGGCCACGACTTGCGCCTGACCCTCGATTTGAATCTCCAGATGACGGCCGAAGCCGCCCTGGGTGACCGCCCGGGTGCTGTCGTTGCGCTAGACCCTCGGAACGGTGATGTTCTGGCCATGGTCAGCCATCCCGGTTTTGATCCCAACGACTTTGCCCGGCACATCAACTATAAGGAGTGGCGGCAGCTTACCACCGATCCCCTGAAACCTCTCATGAACAAAGCCGTCCAGGCGCAGCTTGCGCCCGGGTCGGTGTTCAAGATCATCATGAGCGTGGCTGGCTTGGAAACCGGGACCATCCAGCCTGATTTCACGGTTGACTGCCGCGGATGGATTAAAATCTACGGGCATATCTTCCACGACTGGATCTGGAAGGAACATCGGGGCCATGGGGAAGTGGATTTACACCGGGCCATTGTCGTTTCCTGTGACGTCTATTTCTATACTTTGGGAAAACTTCTCGGAATTCGAAAGATCGATTATTTCGCTGACCATCTGGGCTTGGGGCGCCGGACCGGCATTGATCTTCCGAATGAGGAACCCGGCCTGATTCCATCCCCGGCCTGGGTTGAGAAGTATTTTCATCATCGCTGGTGGCCCGGCGAAACGATCTCGGTGGCCATCGGCCAGGGCGCCGTTCAGGTGACCCCGCTCCAGCTTGCCTACGCCATCGGAGGAATTGCCTCCGGCGGAGTTTTTTACCGGCCGCACCTGGCCTACCGCCGCCAGCTGGTCGGCCTGGGATTCCACCCTCCTGCCAAGACGGTTGTGCGGTTTCCCCTCCAACCGGAAACGGTGAAGTCGGTGACGGGCGGGATGTGGGGTGTTGTCAACCAACCCGGGGGCACCGGCTATGGCGCCAAGCGCGCCGGACTGGACATTGCGGGAAAAACGGGAACGGCACAAGTGGTCAACGCAGGATTCCGGCATGGCGCCGATCTGGCAAAATACAGAGATAATGCCTGGTTCGTCGGATATTCCCCTTCGCCGGACCCCAAAATCGTGGTCGCTGTCCTGGTATTTCACGGCGGGCACTCCTCGGCAGCGGCTCCCATTGCAGGGGATGTGATCCAGGCGTATTACCGGGAGAAGGGTGTCAAGCCGCCTTCGCCCCAGATGGTATCCGGCAAGAAAAAGCCGGATCCGGGCCATTGGGAGACAGTCGCAGAGGCGCGATAGGAAGCAAATCATGCGGAAAGGTATAAATTTCCGGGACTTTGATTGGGGGCTCTTCGGGCTGGCCCTGGCGATTGCCGCCATGGGGATCGTTGAGATCTACAGCACCACGGTCCAGACTCCGCTGGCCAGCCAGTATAAAAAACAGATTTTATGGATCCTGCTTGGATGTGTCCTGACGCTGGTTGTGAGCCAAATCGATTACCATCTTATTGTGGAGCACGTGCCATGGTTCTTCCTGGCCAGTATTGGACTGCTGGCCGCTATCCTGGTGGTGGGTCCGCGAGTCGCCGGAACGCGCCGTTGGCTCAAATTCGGCGGATTTACTTTGCAAGTGTCAGAACTTGTCAAGTTGGTTATAATATTGGGAGTGGCGGCTCTGTTCGCTGAGAAGCGAAGTAAAGCCATTACCTGGGGGGAATTGTTAAAATTAGGAATCCTGGCCGGAGTGCCGGGAATCCTGGTGGCGCTGGAGCCTGATCTCGGGACGGCGCTTACCTACCTCCCCATTGTAGCTGTCGGCGCGTTCTTAGCGGGTATTGAGCGCCGGCAGGTGGTCACCTTGGGCTTAGTCGGGGCGCTGATACTGCCGATTGGTTGGCAGTTCATGCGTCCTTATCAACGTGCACGGCTGGAAGCATTCATCCATCCAAAGCAACACGTCCAGGGTTCCAGTTACCAAGTGACCCAGACAAAAATTGCCATCGGGTCCGGTGGCCTGTGGGGTCGAGGGTTGGGAAACGGGACACAGAGTCAGTTGGGTTTCATACCAGTTTCGCATGCTGACGCAATCTTTGCCGCTTTTGCGGAGGAGCGGGGGTTTGTCGGCACGTTATTTGTGTTTCTGCTCTATTTTGCCTTGCTCCTGCGGCTGCTTGATGCTGCACAGACCTCGGCGGACCGTGCGGGGTCGTTTGTCCTTGCCGGTTTCGCCACAGTTCTTTTCTTTCAAGTCGCCGTCAATGTCGGTATGATGATTGGTTGGTTCCCGATCACGGGTATTCCTCTGCCTCTCATGAGCGAGGGCGGGTCCTCAGTGCTGTTTATTTTTCTGGGACTTGGGCTTGCCATGAGCGTTAAGATGCAGCGGTTCGTGAATTTTTAAATGGTGGAGAGAGTCAAGGAAGTGCAAACCGCTTTATCCTTCAAATCTCAAAGCCAGAGTTTGCCAACGGCTCCGCAGGAGCCGTACATTTTTTATCGAAAGGTCCAAGTCCGTTCGCCTCTTGCCGACGGCCTTGCCCGGGCACTCCGTTGCCAAGTCGGCCGGAGATGCTCCCGCGAGGGTGTCCGTGTAAGGACTGCGGGCGGCTGGACGAGGGGCTGCGGGAGTTGATCTCCGCCAGCGCGGATTGATCCTTGCCGTTGGTCCCGGAAAAAAAGGAGTTTCCATGAATAAGGAGATGTTTATTTCATCGTCTCCCCACGAGACGAAGGTGGCCGTGTGTGAAGACGGTCAATTGGTTGAAGTTTATTTCGAACGTGACACCGACGTGGGTTTAGTCGGGGGAATCTATAAAGGGCGGGTCAGCCGGGTGCTTCCCGGCATGCAATCCGCCTTTGTGAATATCGGTCTTGAGCGGGACGCTTTTCTCTACGTTTCCGATTTCTCCCTCCAGGATCAGGAAGAGTTTGAAGGCCTTCTGGGAGACTCACCCGGCCGCGGGGCCGCAATCGAGATTGAAGCAAGATCCGAAGGCGAAGACGCAACCGCGGACGAACAAACCCAGCCGGACGAGGCCGCCCAGCCAGCCCCAAGTCCCGAAGATTCCAACACGGAAGCCCCACAGGCCGCCACCGGAGAAGCGGCTGCCGAGGCGTCAAGCGAGCAAGCCGGGTCTCAAAACCTCGCTGGCGGCGAGGAATCGGCGCGTCCGTCCCGGTCCGCCGATGGCGAGTCGGGCTTTCGGCATCGCTCTCATCGCGGAAGACGCCGGCGTCGGCGGGGCCGAGGGGATTCCCGCGACCGCCGCCCTGCTCGCCGTACTGAGCAGGAAACGGCCCCGGAAGTTCGTGAGTCCGCCCCCACCCAGGCGCTGGAGCCTCTCCCTGGCGAAAGCTTGGCCAAGTACGCGCATGCCGATTCTGAGGATGCGACGGCATCTGCCCCTTCCCCGGAAGCGGCTGTAGAAACTTCTGCTTCAGAAGGTTTGGCTGAATCAACCCCCACCGGGACGGATGTTTCTCCGGTCTCCGAGAATCCTGAAACGCAGGAACAGGCGCCGGCCAAAGCCAAGAAGACATCCGGTGCTGCCCCGCCGCCCGCCGCCCGCTCCGAGGAGTCTGTTGAAGCTCCGGCTGCAGCAGCAAGTTCCGATGAGGCAGCCGTGGCCTTGGCAGAAAGCGCCGAGCCGTCCGAGGTTCCTTCGGAGGAGAAACCTTCCGATGTTGCCGATGAGCAGCCGAAGGCCGCCGAATCCGATTCCGAGCAGTTGTCTGCCAGTTCTGAAGAAGCCCCTGCGACGGCGGAATCTTCAGAGGCGGAGACTGAGCAAGCCAAAGCCGGGGAAGAATCCGGTGAAACGTCGGAAGGCTCGGCCGAGCCCTCCGAGCGCTCTTCCACGGTGCGCGAGCCTCATGCCCGTCCGCGCTTTGCTCCACGCCGAAGCCGCCGAGGGCGTCGCCGGGGAGGCCGGCATACGCGCCGCCATGGCGGTCACGAGAGTTCGCGTTCGGCCGGCACCCAGCAGACGGGACATGGAGTGCAGATTTCAGAACTGTTGAAAGAAGGCCAGGAGATCATCGTCCAAATCGCCAAGGAGCCTTTGGGAACCAAAGGAGCCCGGATCACCTCCCATGTGGCCCTGCCTGGGCGTTATGTGGTCTATATGCCCACCATTTCCCACATTGGAGTTTCCCGCAAAATTGCTTCGGAACGGGAACGGCTGCGCCTGCGGAATGTCATTCTGGAAAACCGCGGCTCGCTCAGCGGAGGCTTTATCGTACGCACCGCGGGGGAAGGCCGCTCGGAAGAAGAAATCAAGGCGGACCTGAACTTTCTGACTACCCTGTGGAACGAAATTCGAGGCAAGGCCGAGCGCGTCAAGGCGCCCTCGCTGCTGTATCGGGATCTGGATCTTGCCCAGCGCCTGATGCGCGATCTGGTAACCTCCGACTTCAAGTCCATCTGGTTGGACAATGAGGTGGATTACGAGCGCGTTGTGGAGTTTGTGAACCGCCTGCAACCGACGCTGGTGGGCTCGGTCAAGCTGCACACCCGGGACACGGGGCTTCTTGAAGAACACGGCATCCAGGCGGAAATTGAAAAGGCGCTCCGGCCCAAGGTGTGGCTCAAGTCCGGTGGTTACATCGTGATTAACCAGACCGAGGCTTTGGTGGCGATCGACGTCAACACCGGCAAGTACGTCGGCAAAACCAATCGCCTGGAAGACACCATCGTCAAGACCAACGTGGACGCCGTCAATGAAATTGTGCGCCAAATCCGCCTGCGCGATCTGGGCGGCATTATCGTGGTCGATTTTATCGACATGGACGAGCGCCGCAACCGCAACAAGGTGGTGCAGGCGCTCGAAGAAGCCTTGCGGCGCGACCGGGCTCCGACCAAGGTTTTGTCCTTCAACGATTTCGGCCTGGTCGCCGTCACCCGCAAACGCGTCAAGCAGTCGCTGGAGCGCACGCTCTGCGATCCCTGCACTTACTGTAGCGGTTCGGGATGGATCAAGTCCGTTGACACCATCTGCTATGAGATTCTTTCGGAAGCCCGCAAAATGTCCCGCGACATCGAAGGGAAAGCCATCACCCTGCGGGTCAATCCGGAAGTCGCCCACGCTTTGAAATCAAAAGATGGATCGATGGTCGCCGAAATTGAAGCGCTGACCCACAAGGACCTCATCATCAAAAGCGACCCCTCGATCCACCAGGAACGCTTCGAGATCTTTTAGGCTAGGATTCTGATTAGGGGAAGCCGCCTGTGTTAAGCGGCTTCATCCTCTGTAAGCGTTCGCCAGCGGGTTTGGCTGAACAGCCAGCTTCCCAGCCATGGCAAAGGCGTTGCCAGCAGATTCTGCGCCCAGGACGGGGCCTGAAACATGGCTCGCGCCAGCGCCGCGGTTTTATAACTGCGGTCAACAGCGCGTTCCAGCTTGCGCCGGTAAATCTCGGCAGCTTGCTCAGAGCTCAGTCCTGCCGCCAGCGATTCGGCAATAACCCTGCCGCCCAATCGCCCGCCATTAAGAGCCTTGGAAACCCCTTCGCCGGTGAAAGGATCCAGAAATCCGGAAGCGTCGCCCACCAGCAGCGCTCCTTCGGCGGCCGGCGAGTCTCGCGCCAGCCGCACCGGAGCCGTGGTGACGGTTGGCGAAGCCTGGCGCGCTCGCTCGATCCTTGCTTGGAGTTTCCCGTGGCCCGATACCTGCGCGAGCCAGACCGCAAGATTTTGGGCGTCCCTGATGCCTAAATCGCGAAGGCGTTCGCGGCGGACCAGGCAGCAAACGTTGGTCCTGCCGTCTTCAACCGGCGCCAGGCCGCAATAGCCTCCCCGGAACAGGTACATCTCCACCCGGCCGCGGGACTCAAGGCCGGTGAAATGAGCTTTGGCCCCAACCCACTTTCCTGACCCGGCCGCCTGCTGCTGGCGGGCGGGAGAAGGAACCCCCTCCAGGTTCCACCAGCGCCCGCAGGCGATGATCAGACGCCTTGCCGTGCTGATCGATCCCTCGGCCGCCTCGAGTTCCCAAACCTCTCCAGTTGGGGAGTCGCCCCGCTTCCGTACTGCCCGGACGCTTTGGCCTTCGTGCGCCAGGACTCCGGCTTGGAGCGCGGCGTCCCAAAGCGCGCGGTCCAGCAGGAACCGGGAGAGCCCCAGGGCGGGGCGCGGCAAAGCAAACCTCCGCGCGCGACCGTTCTCGCAGACAAACTCAGCCTCACGGATTACCGAACCGCGCTGCACGGTTTGAGGAATCTGCCGCCGCAGCCACCCAAGCGCTTCTGCGGAAATAAACTCGCCGCAAACCTTGTGGCGGGGAAAGGGGTCCCGTTCCCAGATGCCGACCCGCAGGCCGCGCCGCCGCGCTTCAAGCGCCGCCGCCGTGCCGGCCGGACCTCCGCCGATGATCGCAAGATCCAACGGGGTGCGATTTCTGCTCAAGTTTTCCAAATCGTGGCGCCTAATCTGAATGCGGGAAGCCGCTCGATTTCAAATTTCGAGAACCCGGCCTGTAGGACGAGCGCCCGCAGTTCATTTCGCGTGTATGCCTGGCGGACGCTCGCCGGCCCGTCGTGCCGGGTGATGCGACTGCGCGCAAACGGCAGCGCAACGCGGATGAACAAATAGGGAAGGATGTGCCGCTCCAGATCATTGATCAGCACCGCTCCCGTGGCTGCCTCCGCCAGGCGCCGGAGCAATTCCGCGGCCTGCTCGCCGGAAAAATGGTGAAGGAACAGGTTGCACATCACGGCGTCAAAGCTTTCCCGCGCATAAGGAAGCTCGAGCGCATCGCCGACAACCCGGGATAATCCCTGACAGGAATGACGGCTATTCCTCAGGTGGCTGAGCCGGCGGTCAACAACCACAAACTCCGCGCTCAGGCTGCGCCTTGCCAACTGTTCACGCAGGTAGGCTGCGAGCCGGGAATCTCCCGAACCCACCTCAAGGATGCGCGCGTGACGGCGGCCGGTTCGCGCATAAAATTGACCGAGCAGCCGCAGGCAGCCCGAGGTTCCTCCCAGCCAGCGGTTAATTCGCCAAAGATCGTCGAAGCTTTGCTCGATTTCCCCGGGAGTTCCCAGATCGTCGTCCAGCCATTCTTGGGAGGGGACGCGGCGCATCGTCGAATGATTCCTATGCCGCCCGGGAGATGACCAGGGCGGAGTTTTTGGACCCAAAGGCAATGCAATTGCAAACCGCGTGTTCAATGTCGAGCTGCCGCCAATGGTGGGGAACGTAATCCAGGTCGCACTCCGGGTCGGGCACATCAAGGTTGATCGTCGGAGGGACTCGCCCGTCGCGCATCGCCAGCAGCGTTGCTGCCACGCCGGCTGCGCCGCACGCCCCCTGCGGATGCCCGATCAGCGACTTCAGCGCGGAGCAGGGGACGGCGGAGGCGCGTTTGCCGAGCGCCAGCTTGAGAGCCCGGGTTTCAATGCGGTCGTTCAGTACGGTCGAGGTGCCATGAAGATTGACGTAATCCACCTGCTCCGGACCCACGCCCGCCTCTTCCATGGCCAGCCGAATCGCGCGCGAGGGCTCTTCGCCGTCCTCGCCCAGACGCACCCGGTGAAAGGCCTCGCAGGTTGAGCCGTAGCCTGTAATTTCTCCGTAAATGTGGGCGCCCCGGGCACGCGCCCGCTCCAGATCCTCCAGCACAAACATCCAGGCTCCCTCACCCAGAACAAAGCCGTCGCGGTCCTTTGAGAAGGGCCGGGAGCCGCGCTCGGGTTCTTCGTTCCAGGAGGTGGTGATGATGCGCATCATCGTAAAGCCCTTTAGAATCAAGGGCGCCAGCGGAGCATCCGCGCCGCCGCAAATCACCGTGTCGGCCGTTCCGCACCGGATGTTCTGCGCGGCATAGCCCAGGGCGTCCGTGGACGACGTGCAGCCGGTCGAGATCAGGTGGCTGAAGCCCCGAAATCCAAAGCGCATGGAAATCTCGCTCGCCAGCGTCCCGATGGTTGCGGACGGAACCGTATAGACGCTGCATTGGCGGACGTGCCCGGAGAAGTAAAGCCCGTATTGGCGCTCGACAAACTCCTGGCCGCCTCCGCCCGAACCCAGCATCACGGCGATTTTGCGCCGTTCCTCAAGCGTCATCTGCGAGGCGTCAAGCTCGGCATCCTGGAGGGCTTCTTCGGAGGCCGCTATCGCCAGCGGCACCACGCGGCTGACGTTTGCAGCGTCCTTGGCGCTGAGGTAGCAGGCAGGATTAAAGTCGTTGATTTCCCCGGCGATTCGCACGGGAAGGGAGGAGGTGTCAAAACGCTCAATCCGCCGCACGCCGCTCGTTCCCCGCCAGGTGGCAGCCCAAAACGCTTCGCGGCCCAAGCCGTTGGGGCTTACGGCTCCAATCCCCGTCACCACAACCCTGCGTCGGTCCACTGGGTCCTTTCCGGAACAGGTTTCTGTTTCTCTTTGCAACGCACGGGCGCTTTTCAAAGGGCGATCGCGGCTGCCCGGCTTCCGGGATCCGCCGTTTTCGTGCGGATCGCGAGCTTGGAATGGGGGCGAAAATCTTTATCGGTTCCGTTTCAAGGTGATATCGTAAGTGACTGCAAATACGTTCTTCACCTGATAAGCCCCAAGCGCCGTGCTAAAAGGTTTGATGTTGAAATCGCGTAAGTGGAGGTTTGCCTTTCCGCGGACTCGTAATTGATTCCCGTCTTCCTGGCAGTCCAGGGGGAATTCCACTTGCCGGGTAACGCCATGCAGGGTCACGTTTGCCAGCAGACGCCACTGTTCCGCCTGGCGGCCGGGCACAATGGAAGACGATTGCAGCTTGATGGAAGGATAACGCTTTACGTCGAGTTGTGTCGGACCGAGTAATATATCCGCCACTTCGCGGCGGTCGGACTCCGAAGCCCCAGGGTCCAACACTTTCAGGGAGGTTGCATCTCCCAGCATGCGAACCCACCACGGTTTGTCCGCTGACAATTCCGCCGCGCCGCTGAAATGGGTGAGCGAAATCAAATGGTTGCTCCCGAGCATGCTCAAGAACCCACTCCGAAACAGATGAATTTCAACGTGGCTGGCTTTTGTGTCAACCTGATAAGCGCCCTGGGCCTGAGCCGCCAGCTTCACCGGCCATGCCACGGCCAGCAATAGGATCGAAACCAAGGCCCCTTGCCGTGCTCCCAGGGAGTAGCGCGACATAAAACTCAGGTTGTGAAAAAGGCCGAAGCTAAAACGCCGCCGGCCGCGATACCGTTCACCCGGAACGAAAGGCCTCGTTGGATATGTTTTCAATCGGTGACCCACCCCGACGCTTATTAAACCGTCAAAAACTCTTTTCTGCACCCTCTGGCTAGGCCCTATGTTACTGGTTAGCGGGAGCTAAATCAACGGTCGGCCGGCAGAAAACCTGGATGGAGCAGTGAGGAGCTTCTCTTTCAAAGGCTTATCCTTTCCGTCCGGAGCTGCGGCCCGGCCTGCCGGATCTTTCCGGGAGCGGCTCCGGACGCAGCGTGCTGCCGGGTAGCCCGCAGGCTTCCCCCAGGGAAATTTTTCCGGGCCCTCGCAAGTTGGGATAGACTGTTCCGTGGCTTTGCCGGACCAATACAAAACGTTTTCAGGAGGAGGCAACCATGGAGCACATCGTGGAGAAGCTGGTTCAGGATTTCGAAAAAGGCGGCATCACCCGCCGGCAATTAATTAAGAGTCTGACCGTTGCCGTCACGGCTGCGGCAGCCGGCGCCACCACCGCCGGAGCGGCCGCAACCGGCGACCCCGCCTTCAAGGCTGTGGCCATCAATCACATTTCCTACCGCGTCCCCGATTATGCCAAGACCCGGGACTTCTACGTCAAGCTGTTCGGGATGAAGGTCAGGCACGATACCGGAAAAGAATGTGCTCTGGTGTTCGGCCCCAATGACACGGTCTTGATCCCGCGGAACTATCCGACGCGGAAGGCGTATGTCGATCACATCGGGTATACGATCGCGCATTTCGACAGGAAAAAAGTCGAAGAGAAACTGAAGAGCCTGGGCCTGCATACCACGCCGGACGGCGATATCAGTTTCCACGTTCACGATCCGAACGGCTTTGACGTGCAGATCTGCAGTGAAGAGATGAAACCCTAAGCAGAGGACGCGTTGCAAGGGATCAGCGCCGCGCAGCTGGCGCCGGTCCCTGCGGTTTGGCGGTTCAGCCGCAGAGAATGAAACCCGTTGGCGTCAAAAGGTGCCGGTTCACAAGTAAGATTGGATTGCCGGCCCGGTCAAATAAACAGGCTGGTTCTCGACTTCAGTGAATCCGCCAGGAAGCTCGCCACCCCGCCGCATTCGAGGCCCTCGGCAAGTTCGGCCTGCCGGATGCCCATGACATCCCGCGACATCTCGCAGGCAATGGTGCGCACGCCCAGATCGCGTGCCAGCGCGATCATGTCCTCGAGGGAGCTGACGTTTTTCTCCTTCATCATGGACCGCAGCATTTTGGCGCCGACGCCGAAGTAATTCATCTTGGAGACGGGAAGATCGAGGCTCGAAGCGGGTGACATCATCGCCATCATTTTCTGGGCGAGGGTCTTGCCGGAGAGTTCCGTATTCTTCTTGAGAACGCTCAGTCCCCAGAAGGTGAAAAACATACTGACCTGCTGCCCCATGGCGGCGGCGCCTGTGGCGATCACGAAGGCTGCCAGCACGCGGTCCAGGTCTGCTGAGAAGACCACAATCGCCACTCGGTCTTCCGGCGCGCGCTCCTCAAGGTCCGCTAGACGCCGGGTGAGTTCCTGGACTTTTTCTTCGAGCGCCTGAACGCGGGAAGAGTTTGAGTCCGATCGCATATCAAGGCTCATCCCCATCGGTACACCTCTTTAGACGGTTCGTTTGACGTAATGGACAAAAACGTCGCTGCCGTCCAGCGATTCGGTTTCCTGGGCAATCAATTCCACGTTTTTGGCGATCTTGGCCCAGCCCTGAAAGTCGGCGATCGAGCCCCGGTCCGTGGCCACAATCTTGAGCACCTGGCCGGGATCGAGGTTTCCGATTTCTTTCCGCGCGTTCACCAAAGGCATGGGGCAATTGAGGCCGCGGGCGTCGAGCAGTTTGTCAAAAGTTGTACTCATTGTGTTTCTCCATTGCAAGTCTTGTTGGCTTCGGAAAGGGCGCAGACGTTTTTGCCCAATTCGAGCTCTGAGGCTTGATCTTCCGAAGGCGTCAGCAACCCGGCGTTCACCCTCTTGATGTCAACGTACTCAGCGGAAAACGGGGGAAGGTTTCGAAGCAGGTAGCCCACAAAGTCTTCCTCGGTTTCGCGCTCCAGAACCTGCAGCCCGTGGTTGCGCTGTTTGAGGTCATTGATCGTTGCCGCAAATAAACCCGTTTCGTTTTGCTCCGCGAGATGGCTGAAGTGCCCCGGCAACACCGCCATGCTTCCGGGAAGCTCCAGCAGCTTGCGGAGTGAGCGCGTGTGCAGAAGCGCCCAGGTTTCCGCTTTCCCGCCCAGGTCCGGCCGTGCAATCGAACCGATGCAAATGCTGTCGCCTGTGAAGAGATACCGATCGTCCATCCGCAGGGCGACCAGTCCGAGCGTGTGCCCGGGAATGTGCACCGCCTCTAATCCGATCTTCCCTACCGTGAAAACCTGGCCGTCCCGAATCGGCTGGTAAGGAATCTTTGCGGGGAGCACGTCGATCGGATGAATGGCGTCGTAGGGATGGAGGTAGTACGGAACGCCTGCCTGGGAGGCAAGGGCAAATCCTCCGCTGATGTGGTCCGCGTGGCCGTGCGTGTCAATCACCCCTTCGATCTTGAAACCCTTGCTGCGGGCCAGGTCCAGATAGGGGTGAAGGTGCCGCAGCGGATCAATCACCAGCGCTTTCCCTTCGCTGGCAACCACGTAGCTCAGGCAGCCGCGCGCCGGCCGGCTCACCTGGTAAACAGCCAGAGCCGGAGTCTCGACAACGGCCAGGGCTGCATAGTGTTCGCCCCAGGCCTTCATGCCGCCTTTGAGATTGGCGCTTTCATATCCAAGGCGGCGAAGTCCCTGCGCGACGTATTCTGAAGTGTCGCCTTTGGCGCAGACACACAAAATCATTCCGGCCCGGGGAAGCTGGCCGGCAAGGTGCTGCTCAACGCAGGCAACAACCGAATCCACCATTTCGTCCTGGCCGCCAAGCTCCAGCATTTCAAAATAAGGGACATTGAGAGCCGGCAAGGCCTGTGTCCCTTCCAGGCGGAACTTTGCAAACTCCTCCCGGTTGCGCACATCGAGCACAAAAAAACTGTGCCCGTCTTCGAGGCGCACCTGTAGGTTGGCAGGGGCCCAAACGGACTCAACATGGGTTGTCATGGTGCCCAACTATTGCAACGATTATATGCCCAAGGGTACGTGAGGCGATTATATACCAAGAACCGCATCTTTACAGCGTATGAGTTTGATATTTCCTGGCCTGAATGGCCGGGCTTTTTGACTTTCCGCTGGTATCCTTTGTGATATGCTTCCCCGTGGGGCGATTGGGCATTTCCAACCTAACCAGAGGGGTATTCCCCCGGCGCGAGTTGCCGCTCAGGGGGTGACTCCGCTATTTCATTTTGGAGCGAAAACCATGCAAATGCTTTTGAAGGTCAAGTTTCCTGTTGATCCCTTCAACGCTGCGGTGCGGGACGGCAGCGTGGGCAAAAAGATCCAGAGTATTCTTGAAGACACCAAGCCTGAGGCTGTTTATTTTACGGAGATTGATGGGCAGCGGGGCGTCATCATGATCGTTAATTTGGAAGACCCCTCCAAAGTTCCGGCACTCGCCGAACCGTGGTTTTTGCAGTTCAAAGCCGACTGCAGTTTCCACATTGTGATGACGCCCGAGGTCCTGGCCAAAGCGGGCCTGGATGCTCTCGGCAAAAAGTGGGCCTAGTCCCAACGGATTGAACAACGGCTACCCGTCCTGCCGTCCGCGCGCGGCCCCACCGGAGTTGCGCCTGCACAAGGTTGTTGGTGCGACGGCAGCGGGTGGTTTTTCACGGCGCATTCTTAATTCCCACAGGGAGGTTCGTGATGGCAGAAAAAAAGATCATTGCGGTATTAGGCGCGACGGGCGCGCAGGGCGGCGGGCTCGCGCGCGCTATTCTGAACGATCCCAGCGGCGGCTTTGCGGTGCGCGCGCTCACGCGAGACGTGAATTCCGACAAGGCCAAGGCGCTTGCGCAGCAGGGCGCGGAAGTCGTCGCCGCCGACGTGGACGATCTTGAAAGCCTGAAGCGCGCCTTTGCGGGCGCCTATGGAGCCTTCTGCGTCACGTTTTTCTGGGCGCACTTCTCGCCGGAAAAAGAATTGGCCGAAGCCACGCTCATGGCCCAGGCGGCCAAGGACGCGGGACTCCGGCACGTGATCTGGTCCACGCTCGAAGACACCCGCCAGTGGGTGCCGCTCAGCGATAATCGCATGCCCACGCTGATGGACAAGTACAAAGTGCCGCACCTCGACGCCAAGGGAGAAGCGAATCACATTTTCACGGACATGGGCCTTCCGGTTACGCTGCTGCTGACATCGTTTTACTGGGACAATTTTATTTACTTTGGTTCCGGCCCCAAGAA
>CAYWMN010000037.1:0-21277 GCA_964459065.1 uncultured Acidobacteriota bacterium
CGCGCTCTATTGCTGGGGCGGGTTCAGCTACTCCAAACCTTACATTTACCACGATGGCTACAGGTTGCAATCGGTCCGGGGCCGTTGGACGTGGAGCCGGCTGCCGGATCTGCCCTGGGGCGCTGCCGGAGCCGGTATTTGCGCCATCGGGCCCAGAATCTATTGGATGGGCGGAGCCGATTATGACCGCAAACAGTTCTATACAAACTCCGACCGAAGAGGGAAAACGAAACAGCTTGGAGCGCGCCTGCTGGTTTTTAACACCCAAAGTAAAGACGCGCCGTGGAAACCATTGCCCACTTGTCCCGGCACGCCCCGCTGGGACGCCGCCCTTGCGGCCGTCCACGGAAAGATTTACGCGATTGGCGGCGCCACGGGAGCCGATAACCCAGCCGGCCAGACTTGTACGGTTGTCGATAATTGGCGGTACAATCCGGCGCGGCATGCCTGGAAGCGCCTGCCCGACACGCCCATTGCAAGCGGGAACTTTCCGAGCGGGAGAATTGTGTTTCAAAACCGCTACATTCTGCTGGTCGGCGGATTCCAGTACAGAAACGTCCTAAACCCTTCGGGAACTATCCGGCCGCCCTTCGGAAAGGTTTTCCATCATTATCAGCACAATCCTTATGACAGTGACGTCTTCGTCTATGACACTGTCAGGAATCAATTCGGCAGAGCCGATCCCCTGCCGCTGAACAACAATGACCCGCTAACGGTCTTGCAAGGGAGCCAGATCAACCTGATTGGCGGTGAGACGGGCGGAGCAGTGATCAACGGTGAATATTACGGCCACCACCCGGATCTTTATTTAGTCGGAAAGATTTCTACTGTCAGGCCATAGAAATGTTCCCGTCCGCCGGCGGAGGTGTTGCGCCTGCCGGCTTCAGCAGCGTTGGCTTGAAGGCGCGCGAGAGTTTTAAGAAAATTCTCCCACGCCCTGACGTCCGGGGAATCAAAACTTGCGAGGTGAATCTGCTATGAAACGGCGCGACTTTGCCAAAACCGCACTTCTCGGATTAGGAGGGACGGCGTGGTTGTCCCCAAGCGCCGCTCGCGGCACCCCATCCCAGGTAGCTGCAGACCGCAGCGAGACGGCGCCCGGCGGCCGGGAAGCGGGCTTATCCGTCCAGGTTGGCCAGAGCGTCGAGATCACCCATTCTTTTCGCAGGTGCTGGTTTCCAACCGTTCACCAATTCCCAAACGGCGACCTGATGGCGACCATGCGCATGAGCCCCGACGAAGTTAATCCCGAGGGCGACTTCTCCGCGTATTGCATCTCCAAAGACCGCGGCCTGACGTGGAGCCGCCGCTACACCATGGGCGCCGGGGCCAACGTGGACGGCGCCTGGTCCCAGCAGCCGCAGCCGGATGGAACCCTGTGGCAATTGTATGGCTGGACGGATCTTCAGCGGCCGGACTCTTCCCGCAATTTCTACCTGACGCTGACCAGGTTCTCCGCATCGGGAATGGAGTTCCAGCAGCATCGCGAAATTCCTCTCCACATGTCGGACAACATCCAGACGACGCCCACCCGGTTGTTTGGGCGGCGCGTCCAGGATGGCGAACTGGCTCAGGAGCCGGTGGTGATGATGTGGGGGCCGATCCTTCGATCGCGGCACGGAGCTTTGATTGCTCCCGCGTACTATAAGGCCCGGGACGACGAGCGCTACTACCGGCTGGCCTTGATCCGCTCCGACGACCAGGGCCGCTCCTGGCGCCAGACTTCTACCATCGCCACCGTCGACCCGGCCAAGCCCTGGCCGGGCATGGGGAATAACGGTCCCTGCGAAGCCGGAATGGTCCGGCTGGCGGATGGCCGGCTGTTTGCCATGTTTCGCACGGGCGGGGACGGATATATCGGCGCCGCCTGGTCGTCCGATGACGGGCGCAGCTGGACGGCTCCTGCGATGCTTCCTCACAAAGGAGTGGCGCTGCGCGTCAGGCGCCTGGCGAATGGAGTGCTGGCCTGCACCACGGGACGGCCCGGGCCGGTGGTCGTGATGTTCAGTTTGGACGGCACGGGAAAAACGTGGTCGCACGTGACTCCGCTTTTTACCGGCAAGAGCACCCACTATACGGACTTTGTTGAAGTCGCGCCCGGAAAACTATTGGTGGTTTATGACAGCGTTCCTTTCGGCTGGTACAACATTCCGTGGGCCGACCGCAAATCCCGGAACACCATTTACGGCACGTTTGTCGAGGTTCGCCGGCAGTAGCCAGGCCCGCCACGATCCTGATTCGCCCCTTCCCTTTGGATAAGCCACCCCTGACTTTCACCCTCCCAGGGTAAAAGTGCGCTGTCAGCGCGCGAGAAAAACATCGCGTCCCGCTTTCGGCCAAAACCGCCCGCGTCTGCCTGATGGGGAGCCGCCGGGCGCTCCCAAAACACCCTCCGCGCGCCGTTTGGAGCTGCCAAAAGACCTCGTACCCACGCCTTTTTTTATGACCACGAAAAGATTTATTTATTTCCAAATTTTTTATCACGTGCAACAGAACTATTAATTGGACACAAAATACCCTTTCCAATAAGGTAGTCGTGCTGGTTGAAGTTGGTATCCCAAAAAACATGGAAGGAAAGTAAAGATGAGAACCTCTCGGGGCGGCTTCGTGTTCCTGTTGACTTTTTTGCTGGCGGTGACGGTTGTGCCCGTGCTGCGAGCGCAGAGCCAATCGGCGGCGACAGGGGACACGGCAACAATCGGGAAACTTCAGACGGAGCTGGATCAGCTGAAAGCTCAGATTGACCAGCTGAAAAAAGAGCAGGAAGCCAAAAAGGCTAAGGCCTCGACGGCGTCCGAATCCGTCTCCACGCAACCTGCGGCCACTCCAGTGGCGAGCAAGCCGACGATGGCAGAAAAGCTATTTGATTCCACCACAATCAGCGGCAGCGTGGACGGCTACTATGGATTTGATTTCAACCACCCGGCGGACCGCCAGGCGGGTCTGAGGGTTTTTGACAACTACACCAACCAATTTGGTTTGAACCTGGCTGAACTGACGATTGAGCGCACGCCGGATGCGAGCACCAGCCGCCTGGGTTATAACCTCACCTTCGGGTACGGCAACGCCATCAATGTTGTCAACGGTTCGGAGCCCGTGGTGGGAGCTTCTTTTGACCGGAATGTCGAGCAGGCCTACCTTTCCTACCTGGCTCCCGTCGGCAAGGGGCTGGAGATTGATTTTGGTAAGTTTGTGACGCCTGCGGGTGCCGAAGTTATCGAGTCAGCGCCCAATTGGAACTACAGCCGGGGCATCCTGTTCGGCTACGCCATTCCCTTTTACCACTTCGGGCTGCGCGCCGCTTATACCTTTAATCCCAAGGTCGCTCTGACCGGATATCTGGTGAACGGCTGGAATGACATTGTGGCGCCCAACACCGGAAAGACCTACGGCTTTAGCCTGGCCTTAACGCCCAGCTCCAAGGTGAGCTTGACGGAGAACTACCTGGGCGGGCCGCAAAATCCGAACGATAACTCTCACTGGCGGCACTTGACCGACACCGTGCTGCAGATCAATGTGACTCCCAAGCTCTCACTGCTCGAGAACTTTGATTACGGAGTCGGCGGCATGCCGGTCGGCTACCCGAACTCGGTCAACTGGACAGGCATCGCCACCTATGCCCGGTACGCGTTCAACGACAAGTACGCCTTCGCCGTCCGTTACGAGTACTATGACGACCACAACGGCTTCACCACCGGGGTCGCCCAGAACATCAACGAATACACCCTTACCCTGGAACGGACGTTTGCTAAACACTTCATTACCCGGGCGGAATTCCGCCGCGATATGTCGAACCAGCCCTTCTTCCCGCGCGGCGTGGCGGAACTCTCCAAGAACCAGAACACGGTGGATATCGGTCTGATGTACGTGTTCGACATTCACAAAGCCGAATAACGCGGGGTGGGCTCCCGCATTCGCAACTCAGCTTGGCTAATTCATTAATCGGGAGGATCGCATGGCAGCAAATCGGCAACAAGGCAAGTATTTAACGGTTTTCCTATCCGCCTTCACGGGTTTCGTCGCCGGACTTGTGCTTTGGTCGGGAGGCGATACGGGGATCGGAATCGCGGTGACGGTTGTCAGCTTTATCTTGCTTGCTTATTCCCTGTTCGGTTTCCGCGGAATTAAACACCTGGAATTTACGGACATGGGTTAGACGGTTGGACCTTCCGGGCGCGCCCGGAGGAGGGACGGCCGGCTTTGAAGAAATCCTACTATCTGGAGATTGAAATGAAACTTTTAGGCTTGCTCATCACGCTTTGCGGGTGGCTGCTTCCGGTGGCGGGTTTGACCTGGACTTCGTCCTTGGCGATTCGCTTTATCCTGGCGCTCATCGGCATGGGGCTTTGCTTGACAGGGATCCTGGGTTTTCTCAACCCTGCGTACGTGAAGGATGCAATTTGGAAGAAATAAGGGTGACCTTCCACATTAATCATAAAGGCGACCGGCGCTTGGCCGGCCCTCAAAAACGGAGGACATGCATGCGGCGGAAGAAATTCAATGTTTTAGTCAGTCAGGTCATCCTTATGACCTTTTTATTATGCGGGGTCCCGGCCTGGGGTCAAACACCTAGCCAACCGACGACCAGCACCCAGGCCACCCCCGCCCCAGCTCTGAATACGGCGCTGCCGGTGAAAGGGATCCACCCGCCGGCTGCGGCCGAGATGGCTAAAGGGGACCCTTCCGGAACGCTGACAGGAAACGCCGGGGACGTTCCTGTTTCCAATCCGAAGGTCGGACTCACCCTGGGGGATGCGATCAGTCAAGTGGGCCAGAACATGGTCGCCATCAACTTTGTCTGGACGCTCATCGCCGGATTCCTGGTCATGTTCATGCAGGCCGGATTCGCGGCGGTCGAAACTGGTTTATGCCGGGCCAAGAACGCCAACCACACCATGATGATGAACTTCATGGTGTATGGCTTCGGCTTATTTGCCTACTGGGTCTGCGGCTTCGCCCTGCAAATGGGAGGCGCGGCCGGGGTCTCAAGCCTTGGAGGCGCCGCGCCCCTCAGCGGCGAATTCGCGATCAATTTTGCCGGCAAGGCGTGGGGTTTGTGGGGGACCCACGGCTTTTTCCTGACTCAAGGGGGGACTTACGACGTTGCCGTCATGGTTCTGTTCCTGTTTGAGATGGTCTTTATGGATACGGCCGCGACCATCGTCACCGGCGGCTGCGCCGAGCGTTGGAAGTTCGCTGCCTTCGCCGTCTCGTCGGTCTTTCTGGCGGCCATCACTTATCCGCTGTTTGCCAACTGGGCCTGGGGCGGCGGCTGGCTGTCGCAACTGGGATCGAATTTCGGATTGGGAAATGGCTATGCGGACTTTGCGGGCTCCGGGGTAGTCCACGCCGTCGGGGGATTGTCGGCGCTGGCCTGCGCCATTATCGTCGGCCCGCGCATCGGCAAGTACAACCGCGACGGTTCCTCCAACGCCATTCCGGGCCACGACATCACCATGGTGCTGATTGGCTGCTTCATCCTCGCTTTCGGATGGTTCGGGTTTAACCCGGGCAGCACGCTCGGCGCTTCGGGCGGCGGGGACCTGAGGATCGCCACCATCGCCGTGGACACCATGCTGGCCGGCGCCACGGGATCGTTTGGAGCCATCTTCTACATGTGGGTTCGTTACGGCAAGCCGGACGCTTCCATGGGCGGCAACGGCCTGCTGGCCGGACTGGTGGCCATTACGGCTCCCAGCGGATTCGTCAATACGATTGCGGCCGCCATCATCGGCCTGATCGCCGGGGTGCTGGTTTGCCTCAGCGTCGAGTTCATTGACCGGGTGGCTCACATCGATGATCCGGTGGGTGCCATTTCGGTTCACGGCGCCTGCGGTTTGTGGGGCGTGCTCTCGGTGGGATTGTTCGCCGACGGAACCGGTATCGGCGGGGTCAAAGGGCTTTTCTACGGCGATCCGGGACAGCTGGTTGCCCAAATGATCGGCGTGGTCACACTGCTCGGCTTCGTCTTCACCCTCTCGTTCGTGTTCAACGTCCTGGTCGACTACTTTGTGGGGCAGCGGGTCTCCCCGCAGGTTGAAATCGAAGGTCTGGATATCCCTGAAATGGGAGCTGTGGGTTATCCGGAGTTTGTCCTCAAAATGCAGGGCACAGGACTGGCAACGGGTGTCGCGTAACCACGCGGCACCTTGCCTGAATCCCCCGGGGGATCGGAAAGGAGAATCGAATGTCGGTACTGGAATGTGATTTGATGGTTCACGACAGTGTGGAAGCGGCTCCGGAAACCACGGTGGCCATTGCAACCCGAAGCACAACCCTTCCGGTGGAGGTTACGCGGCAGTTCTCGCAGGGCCTGGAGTTGATGGACCAGGGAGAACCCGCCGCCGCCGCCACCTGCTTTGAACAAATCGTCGAGAGCTTCCCGGAATATGCTGACGCCCACGTGGCTCTGGGAATCGCCGACGCGGTCTGCGGCCGGGTTTACCCGGCCCTGGACCATCTGGAAGAAGCCGGCCATCTCGAGCCGGATAACTTCTTCGCCCATTTCAAATTGGGGCAGCTTTATTTCAAATTGCACGTGCCCCAAAAAGGATACGAATCCATGCGGAAAGCGCTCGACTGCGCCACCTCTCTCCAGGAACGCAAGCTGGTGGGGCAGTTGATTCACGAGCAGAAAAAGCGCGAAGAGAAAGGCCTGGCGCGGCCCACGTGGAACCGTCCGTTTTCCCGCAAGAACCTGCTGCTGGTCGCAGCCTCGGTTGCCCTTCCGCTCCTTTATATGTTCTTTGCGAGCGTGCATTAAACTTGGGAGGAAACTTATGATGATGGAGTCGCTAGGTGTGAATATCGGTACAGCATTTTCGGAGTCCGTCAAGGAGCGCCGGGTGGCGATTGTCTGTGCGGTTGCCGTGGCGGTGATGGCGATCGGCGTTTTTCACGCTCCCTATCAGCCGATCCTGCTGGGTTGTGGAGGGTCGGTGTCGATGTTGGTTTTCTGGAGTTGCCTGCGGCGGGTTTTGAACAGGTAAGGCATTCTTTCAACCTGCTGTAAAAGGGACACAATCCTCGGACGGGTGAGCTGCGTCCGAGGGCCCCGCCGGCAGCGAGAGACAATTTACATGGATATTTCGCTTCAAGTTCTATTTTTCCTGGCGTTGCTGATCCTGATGGCGAAGGCCGCCGGCGGCCTGGCGGAGCGGTTTGCATTACCCGCCGTTCTGGGCGAGCTGATGGCCGGAGTGATTCTGGGCCCGACGCTTATCAACGTCTGGAGGTTTTCCTGGTTTTCCGCCACCACCACGACGACGGGACATCTTCACGTCTCGCTCGCCAGCTTCGTCAGCGTTCTGGCGGAAGTCGGCGTCGTTGTCCTGATGTTTCTGGCGGGGCTTGAAACGGACATCGAGGCCATGAAGCGGGCGTTCGGGCCGGCGTTTTGGGGAGCCTGCGGCGGCGTGATTCTTCCCTTTGTCGGCAGCACCTTTGTGAGCCACGCCCTGGGGTTCAAGTGGACCGAGGCGGTCTTTATCGGCACCATCCTGACGGCCACCAGCGTTTCCATTACCGCCCAGACGCTCATGAACCTGAACCAGCTCCGCTCCCGCGCCGGGACCACGATTCTGGCCGCCGCCGTCATCGACGACGTTCTCGGCTTGCTGGTGCTTTCGCTCGTGATTGCCGAAGAGTCGCAGTTTGCCCACGCCGGCGGCTCGGGGCTGTTGAGTTTTGGCGGAACGATCGGGCGGATGCTCCTTTTCTTTGCCTTCGCGTTCTGGCTGGGGCCCCGGCTGATCCGGTTCGCCTTCCGGCAGGCACGGCACTTCCGCGGTCCCCACACGCCGCTGGCGGCGGCGCTGGCGATCGGCTTCCTGTTTGCCTTCCTGGCCCAGTACGCCGGGGGAATGGCCGCGATCACCGGAGCTTATCTGGCGGGTTTGTTCATTGCCGCAAGCCCCACTCACGGGGAGGTCATTGCGGATTTGCGGTCCATGACGAACTCATTCTTTGGCCCGCTGTTCTTTGCCTCCATCGGACTGGAGATCAACGCCCGGTCGATGGGAGGCCACTTTGGATTCTTCTTTCTTATTTTGGTGATCGCCATTATTGGCAAAGTGTTCGGTTGCGGGCTGGGCGCCTGCATGAAAGGGATGTCGGTGCAGGATGGTCTGATTGTCGGCGTCGGGATGATCCCGCGCGGGGAAGTCGGCCTGATCACCGCCAACATCGGCTGGGCGGCGGGACTGGTCTCTTCAGAGATCTATTCACTGGTCGTTGTCTTAGTGCTGGCGACGACGTTGGTGACTCCGCCTTTGCTCAGTTTCTTATTTGCTCGCAAACCGGCGGCGCTGGATGCTCCGGTGCCTTCGGCCGCAATGGAAAGTGTTTCGCCCGATGCGTAAGTCGGGCGTTGGGTTCACAACTCTCAGGGACCGTTGGGGCTTAATTTAATTTCCCGTAAAGGGCGGAAGAAAGGGCGGAAGACGATGAAAAAACTGGAAGCTATTATTCAACCCTCCAAACTCGACGACGTGAAGGAAGCGCTGTACGAAGTCGGCATTCAAGGCATGACGGTCAGCGAAGTCCGCGGCCACGGGCGTCAGAAAGGCCATTCGGAGATTTACCGCGGCCACGAATATACCGTTGACCTGCTTCCCAAAATTAAGGTGGAAGTGGTTCTGGCCGACTCCCTTGCCGCCCAGGCGGTGGAGGCCGTGGTCAAGGCGGCGCGCAGCGGCAAGATCGGCGACGGCAAGGTATTTGTTTACGACGTCGCTGAAGCCGTCCGGATTCGCGACAACCAGCGCGGCGACGAATCGCTTTAGTCGCTACACCGCAACTTCAGTGTCCGCCGGTTTCCACCGGCGGGAAGAAATTGCTTCCGCGAGTCTTGCGGCCAGCGTTTCCTGAATCTTTTAGCCTGCCATCCCGGGCCGCTACTTCCATGCGGGTTGCGGCCCGGCCTCCTTGGGGCGCCCGGCTCCGTTTTTGGCGGCAGCATTTTCCCAACCCGCGGCGTCGTGCGGCCGGGTCAGGCGGTCAACTCAGGACTTTTCAAATCAGGGATAAGCCAGCGTGGCAGAGCGCCAGCGACGGCTATTTGCTCAGGTGGTTGGCAACCACCACCAGCGCCACCGCTCCGCAGGTGGCTGTGGTCAGGCTGCCGATAAAACCGTAAGAGTGGAGTCCCAGCAGGCCGAAAATCAACCCGCCAATCACGGCGCCCACCAGCCCCAGCACCAGATCCATCAGGAGCCCGTAGCCGGCTCCCCGCGTCAGTTTTCCGGTAAGCCAGCCGGCAATGATGCCGATGATGATCCAGCTGATCAATGTGGGTGCGCTCCTCTCAGTCTATTTCCTTCGCCTCTGCGGCTGTCCGTTGTTAAACATCATACCAAAAGCAGCCGTGCTTTCGCTAAGGTATTCGGCCTTTGCGCCTTTGTTTTTCATGGCTTGCAGCAGGCGTTTGTGTTAACGTGGCACGGAAAACGGACGGCGAACGCCGCCACTATTCTAAGCTGGAGCGTGGGACGATGGGCGATAAGTTGCTTCCTGAAAAAACGACACGGCGGACGATGCTCAAGCAAATCGCCGGTGCAGCGGTGGCCAGTCAACTCTCGCCGCCTGACGCCGCGCAAGGCGCCGAGTCCGCCGCCTCCCAGACGGCGAGCGTCACCCTGGAAGATTCGGACCTGCGCGTTACGTTTGACCGGGCTTCGGGCGCTATCACCGGCCTCGTGCACAAGCCGCAAGGTTGGGTGATCCATCGGCGTCCTGAACTGGGAGTCTCATTCCACATGCAGGCGCCGATGCCCGGCCGGCACGACAACTTTATTCTGGGCAGCAAACAGCGCGCGGCCAAAGTCGAAAAGCGGGGCAATCAGGTCCATCTCGAATGGCAGAATCTGGCGAGCGAACACGCGGGAGTGCTTCCGGTTACATTCAGAGCGACCGTCACGCTGGACAAGGGTGCTCTGAGGTTTGAATCCTCGCTCGAAAACCATTCGAAGCTGATGATCAATACGGTGGAATATCCCTATTTGGGGGACCTGAGCGCTCCCACGCCGAAGGCTCGGATGTGGCGCCGCTACATGAACTACGCCAACCTCCACTTGGACGAAATCCATCCCCATTTTCGCAACGAAAAGGGTTACTGGGGGGATATGTCTCCCGTGCAGACGGCGGGTGCGCGATTCAGCCTTTTTTGCCTCATTCAGTTGGCCAGCCACGGCCTCTACGTCCAGGTGAACGATCCCGCCGCGACTTACCTTGTCCAGTACACTTTTGAGCAAAAACCCGGCGATCTTGAGTCCATCTCCAATCGGGTTCCGGAAGAAGGCGCGATTGCCGGCACTCCCGTGCACCTTGAATTCGGGACAAACCATTTCCTGTTTGCGGCGCCAGGCTCCACGCGAAAGCTCAGTCCTGTTGTTTTGCGCGGCTACGCGGGCAACTGGCAGGCTGGGGTCGACCTTTACAAGGAGTGGCGGAAGACCTGGTACCATCAACGCCCCATCCCGGGTTGGGCCAAGCAAGTGCACTCCTGGCAGCAGATTCAGGTCAACTCGCCCGAGGACTCGCTTCGCTACTCTTATCGCGACCTTGTGGAGTTGGGTGAAGACTGCGCACGCAACGGCGTGAAGGCCATCCAGCTGGTCGGGTGGAACCGCGGCGGACAGGACCGCGGCAATCCTTGTCTCGATACGGACCCGCGCCTGGGCACATGGCAGGAACTCCACGACGCGATTGCCCAGGTGCAGGCGAAGGGAGTGAAAATCGTCCTATTCGGGAAATTTCTTTGGGCCGACCTGACAACCAAATGGTACCGCGACGAGCTCTATCGATACGAAACCAAAGATCCGTACGGAATCCCCTACCAGGCCGGCGGCTATAGCTACGACACCGCCGTCCAGCGGGCGGGCGTCAACACCCGGCGGTTTGCCTGCATGTGTTTTGCTGACCCGGCCTATCTCCGCATTGCCGGCAGGGAGTTTAAGAAGGTAACCGCACTCGGCGCGTCGGGGTTTCTCTATGATGAAGTCTGCCACCACGGACCTCCGCTCTACTGCTTTGCGCGCGGCCACGGCCACCCGATTCCGGGATATATGTACGCCGGCGACGTTCCGATGGGCGAGGAACTGGACCGGGTGACGCACCACAATCCGGAGTTCCTGATGGCAGGAGAAGCCCCCCAGGACGTCGTGTTGCAGGCTTATCCCCTTTCCTATTTCCGAATTGACGACCAGCATACGCCCATTTGCCGCTATATCGACTCGCAGGCGCCGCTGATGATTGCCGTCACCGGATACGACGACCGCGAGATGCTGAACCGCATCCTGATGTACCGCTACATCATCAGCTACGAACCGCACAACTTTAAAGGCCGGCTGCGGGATTTTCCGCTGACCCTCGAGTATGGGAAAAAGATTGATGCCTTGCGCCGGCGCTACCAGCACTGGCTGTGGGACGCTGAATACCGCGACACGCTTGGGGCCAGGGTTACGGTGGAGGGGGCTTCCCATCGGCTCTATTCGGTGTTTCGAACCCGGCAAGGGGAACGAGCCGTGGTGGTGGTGAATCAAAATCCCACGAAAACCATCTCCGCCAAAGTGGAAATCCCCAACCCGCGCCGCCTTCGGGTGGTGACGCCGGAAGCGCCCGAGGGCAAAGCGACAACCGGCAGCCTCGAGATTGCTCCCCGGTCGGCAGCGGTTATTCTTGAACACCTGTAGAAAAGTATTTCGCAAGGCGCCGGGCTTGCCGCCGGGCCGCTAACCGCGGCCGTCCCCATTGCCAGCCTGCCCGGCGCGTCCGGCTGATCTGCAGAGCGGCTTGAAGTCTCTCATCTTCCAGGAAAAAACCCGTTCACTTCTTGCGGGGATAGCGCGCTTCGACGGTGGTGTGCATTCCGCCGCGGGTGGTAAATTCCCCTCGCACCACAGCCCATTTGGGCCGGCAGGCGGCGCTGATATCGTCCAGAATGCGGTTGACCGCGTTTTCGTAAAAGATTCCCATGTTGCGGTAGGCCAGCAGGTAGTACTTGAGCGACTTCAACTCAAGACAGCGCTTGAGGGGAAGATAATGGATCGTGATCGTGCCGAAGTCCGGCAGGCCCGTGCGCGGGCAAATCGAGGTGTATTCCGGGACCGAGATGGTGATTTCGTAGCCTTGGTATTGGTTCGGCCAGGTCTCGATTTCCGGCAGAGTTGCGGCAACCCCCGACGCGGCATGCTGGGGTGTGTATTCAGGTGCGGATCGCTTTGCGGCCATGGTTAACCTCAAAAAGATTTGAACTGAGCTATCGGTATCTACTGTAGCCGGAAAAAGGCGATTTGGGCACCCCGGCAAGTGAATAATTTCCCCGGAAGTCCAGTTTCCAGGAAAATCGACTCTGAAATCACTTAATTTACAATCATCTAGGTTTGCTAAGTTGTTTATCCTGATAAGCTTAAAAAATCAAGTTGACAATGACACGCTAAGACTTTATTATTACGATGAACTAAATGATGACTCGGTGCATCTTATCAGTTGTTGTGGGTGGGGATTGAATTAAGGACGCTTCGGGCCGTCGAGTCCGGCTGAAGATTTTTAACGGAGGATCAGGAAATGGGAAAGATTATCGGTATTGACCTTGGGACGACCAACTCGGTTGTCGCGGTGATGGAAGGCGGGGACCCGCAAGTCATCACCAATCCGGAAGGCGGCCGGACAACGCCGTCCGTGGTCGCGTTCACCAAGAGTGGCGAGCGGTTGGTCGGCCAGGTTGCCAAGCGCCAGGCCATCACGAATCCGGAGAACACGATTTACTCGATCAAGCGCTTTATGGGGCGGCGCTTCAACGAAGTTCAGAGCGAGATTCAGACCGTTCCCTACAAAGTCGCCTCGGGGCCCAATGGCGACTGCCGCGTGGTGGCGCTGGGCAAGGAATATCCGCCGCCCGAAATCTCGGCCATGGTTTTGCAAAAGATGAAAGACGCCGCCGAGCAGTATCTGGGCGAAAAGGTAACCCAGGCGGTCATCACGGTTCCGGCCTATTTTAACGACAGTCAGCGCCAGGCCACCAAGGATGCCGGCCGAATCGCGGGGCTTGAGGTTTTGCGGATTGTCAACGAGCCGACGGCGGCCGCTCTGGCCTACGGCCTGGACAAGCAAAAGGACGAGACCATTGCGGTTTATGACTTTGGCGGCGGAACCTTCGACATTTCGATCCTGGAAGTGGGCGAAGGCGTCGTGGAGGTGAAATCGACCAACGGCGACACGCACCTGGGCGGCGACGACATCGACAAGCGCGTCATCGACTGGATTGTGGATGAGTTCCGCAAGGACCAGGGCATTGATCTTTCCAAGGACCGCATGGCCTTGCAGCGGCTGAAGGAAGCGGCTGAAAAGGCCAAGATGGAGCTGTCGTCGCTGCTGGAGACCGAGATCAACCTCCCCTTCGTCACCGCCGACGCCTCCGGGCCCAAGCACCTGAGCATGAAGCTGACCCGGGCGCGTTTTGAGCAGATGTGCGAAGACATCTTTCAGCGTTCGGTGGGGCCGGTGAAGCAGGCCATCCGCGACGCCGGCGTCGCGCCCGAGCAGATCAATGAAGTGGTTCTGGTAGGCGGTTCCACGCGGATTCCGCGCATCCAGCAGATCGTCAAAGACCTGTTCAACGGCAAGGAGCCTCATAAAGGCGTGAACCCGGATGAGGTTGTGGCGATTGGCGCCGCGGTGCAGGCGGGCGTGCTGGGCGGCGAGGTCAAAGACCTGCTGCTCTTGGATGTCACGCCGCTGACGCTGGGGGTTGAAACGCTGGGCGGGGTGATGACGTCGCTCATTCAGCGCAACACCACCATTCCGACCCGCAAGACGGAGACGTTCTCGACGGCGGCTGATAACCAGACGTCGGTGGAGATTCACGTCCTGCAAGGTGAGCGCCCGGGCGCCAAAGACAACCGCACGCTTGGCAAGTTCCATCTGGTCGGGATTCCTCCGGCGCCGCGCGGGATTCCTCAAATTGAGGTCACCTTCGATATCGACGCGAACGGCATCCTGAACGTTTCAGCCAAGGACACCGGCACGGGCCGCGAACAGAAGATCACCATCACCAGTTCGAGCGGCCTTTCCAAGGACGAAGTCGAGCGGATGACCAAGGAGGCCGAACTCCACGCGGACGAAGACCGCCAGTACAAGGAAGAAATGGAGGTCAAGAACCGCGCGGACTCACTGGTTTACTCGGTTGAAAAAACCTTGAAAGACAACCGGGATAAGATCTCGGAGGAAGATGCCAAGAACATTGAGTCCGCGGTGGAAGACGCCAAGAAGGCCATCGCGGAAGGCAATGTGTCCAACATCAACGAGGCCGTGGAACGCCTGACGACGGCCTCGCACAAGCTGGCCGAGGCCATGTACAAGCAGACCGGCCAGGCCCCGGGTGCTGAGGGCGCTCCGGGCGCCGAAGCCCAGCCTTCCGAACCCTCCGGCCAGGACGCCTCCGCCGAGCAAAACAAAGGCGACGGAGAAGTGATCGACGCCGAGGTTGTGGAAGGCGAAGACAAGAAGCAGCAGGGCGAGTAGAAATGCGTTCGTAAATCGCCTGCGCTCCGGTGCAGGAAGGGAGGCAATCCGATGACCTATGAAGCGAATGAACCTCAAGTGATGGAACACCGCGCGCAAGTTGGAGTGGAGTGCCCGCAGTGCCACGCCCGGCAATTCCTGGAGATTCAGATGGAGCAGCCGGTTGCAAACTCGCCGGCTGTGCAGGAAATCCGCCGCCAGCTTGAGGTCTGGATTGCCTCCCGTTGTCCCGACCACCTGGGACCGATCCTGCAGTTGAGCAAGAACTGAAGGTGGTCTGGGAATGATTCTATTTTGAGGCAAAACAACCGTGCCAGTGGGGACCCAACAGAAAGATTACTATGCGGCGCTGGGAGTGGACCGCAAAGCCAAGGCCGATGAAATTCGCAAGGCCTACCGGCGGCTGGCCCGCAAGCTCCATCCCGACGTCAACCCCGGCAACAAGCGTGCGGAAGAGAGGTTTAAAGACATCCAGGAAGCCTATGAGGTTTTAGGCGACGAGAAAAAGCGGAAAATCTACGATCAATATGGGTTCTATTCCGACAACATTCCGGCGGGCGGCTACGAGGCTTACACGCGGCCGCCGGCCGGCGCCCGCGGAGGCCCGACCGTGGATTTTTCCGGCTTTGATTTTTCCGACTCCAGCCCTCAGGAGGAGCGGGGCGGAGCGGGCTTTTCCTTCTCGGACCTGTTTTCCCAGATGTTTTCCCGCGGCAGAGAGCCGGAAAGCGCGGCGCAGGGGCCCGTGCGGGGCCGCGACATTGAGCACAGCATGCACCTTGGTTTTTGGGATGCCGTGCGGGGCACCAAGGTCCGGCTGACCGTGGGCCGGGATGAGGTCTGCTCATCCTGCGGCGGCAAGGGAACAAAAAGCGGGGCGGCCACAACCTGCTCGGGCTGCGGGGGCAGCGGCAAGGCCACTCGTACGGCGGGCACCATGCGCTTTTCGGTGACCTGCCCTCAGTGCCAGGGCACCGGCCGTGAAAGGAAGCGCTGCCCCGCCTGCCACGGCTCCGGGTACATCCGCAAGCCGGAGACCTTTGACGTGAGGATTCCGCCGGGGGTTGATACGGGCTCGCGAGTGCGGGTGGCGGGCAAGGGCAATGCGGGCGTGAATGGCGGCGCGCACGGCGACTTGTTGATTCTCACCGAAGTGGAGAATCATCCTTTCTTTGACCGGAAGGGCGACAATCTCTACGTCAAGGTTCCCGTCACCGTCGCCGAGGCGGCGCTGGGAACCAAGGTTGAAGTCCCCACGATTGACGGCCCCACCACGATCCGGATTCCGCCCGGCACGCAGAGCGGCCAGAAGCTGCGCATTCGAGGCAAAGGGACTCCTTCGCTGCGGTCCAGCCTGCGGGGAGACCAGTTTGTGGAGGTGCAGGTCTGGGTCCCGCGGGTAGCCGACGAGCGGAGCAAGGAGATCCTGAAAGAGCTGGAACGTCTGAACCCTGGCGATCCGCGCAGCGAGTTGAAAAAATATTACCGGGTGCCCTGAAGGATCGAGCCTTTGGAAACCCGGAGAATCTGGAATGAAGTATGGCGAGGCGAGCGAGAAAAACACGGGGTAAGGCTGGGTACATGATCAGCGCCGTGGCGGAAATGTACAATATTCATCCGCAAACCCTCCGCCTCTATGAGCGAGAAGGGCTGCTGATTCCTTCCCGCAGCCAGGGCAATACCCGTTTTTATACGGAAGAGGATCTGGAAGCTCTCCGAACCATTCTGAACCTGACGCGCGACATGGGCGTTAACCTGGCCGGCGTGGAAATTATCCTGAACATGCGGCAGCGCATGGAGGAAATGCAGAAGGAGATGCAGGCGTTTGTGAAGTATGTCGAAAAGGAAATCTTCAGCCGGCCTGAAGAGTCCAGCGAAGAAATGCGCAATGCTTTGGTGCGCGTCATTCCGCCTTACCTGATTCGCAGGCGGCCTTCCAAGGGGCAACGCTAAGATTTCAGGGTACCGGCCATCATTGATTGACTTGAGAATTTCCTCATCATTTCCATTCCCTTCATTCCATGACTGATTTAGAATCACTTACAGGCTGAGATATGGCGAAAAAAGACTGCCCCATCTGTCAGGGCACGGGCTGGAAGGCTGTGGAGTCGAACGGCGTCCGGAAGATGGCCCGTTGCGAGTGCGAGAAATCTCAGCGGGGTGAATCCCTGCTCAAACGGGCGCAAATCCCTCCGCGGTACGAGCATTGCGCCTTTGAAAATTTTGATATCCGCAAGGATTCGCGGACCGGCGAGCCCAACCGCAGCCTGGTGGCGGCCAAGCTTTATTCGCAGAAACTGGTGGAAGAATATCCCACCGATTTCGGGCTGCTGTTCATTGGGCCCACGGGCTCGGGCAAGACCCATTTGGGGATCGCCGTCCTGCGTGAGTTGATGCTGCGCAAAGCTGTTCCGTGCCTTTATTATGATTTTCTGAAACTGCTTAAAGATATTCGGGACAGCTATAATCCCGTATCGCACACCTCGGAGCTGAGGGTTCTGCGCCCGGTGCTGGATGCCGAAGTCCTGCTGCTCGATGACCTGACGGCTTCGGACCCGACCGACTGGGTAAGAGAAACGCTTGCTTATATTATCAGTTCCAGGTACAACGAAAAGAAGGTAACTCTCATCACGACAACGTTGGCTTCTCGTCAGACTTCGGGTCGGCGGAATGTGCGAATGCCGTCGGGTGAAGTGGTCCCCGATGCCGACCGGTCGATCGGTCAGTTGTGCGCCACCCTTTCGTCGCGGTTGTATGAGATGTTCAAGTTGGTTGAAATCAGCTCGGATGATTACCGCAAAGCCATCAAGCAGGCTGGCTTCAGGTTTCATATTGAGTGAAAGATTGAAGGTTAACAACCGTGTTGAGTGTTTGACTTCCCTTTTTCGGGAACGGTACAATACAAGGTCAACACTGGTTTTTGTCGGGTCTGGTTTTGGGAGGCAAAGCAATGTCGTCGCAAGAAAATCGCGCCTTCTGGAGTGAGGCGGTTCTTTCTCCGGAAGCGCAAAATGAAGGGGATAGCTCCATGCGCCAGGAGTCGGGCGCCGCAGTCCCCAAGCTCGAGGTTCGGCCCGAGGAAGGGCCGGAGCCGGTCGCTGGTGCTTCGAACCAGGAGCCCGCGTCCGCTGCCGAGCCCCCCGCTGAAGCCCCGGAAGCCGCAGGCCCCGAGCCCGAGGCTCGGCCTGAAGAAGAGCCCCAGCCGGTCTCTAGCGCTCCGAACCAGGAGCCCGCGTCCGCTGCCGAGCCCCCCGCTGAAGCGCCGGAAGCCGCAGGTGAAGTTCCCGGCCAGCAGGCCCCGGCCGAGGCGGAAGCTCCCACCCCGGACGCTGAAGCTGCGACGGAGAATCTTGATCCCGGCGAGGTCGAGAATCTGATGGAGACGGTGGGCATGGCGCCCCAGTTGACCGTGGGTGAAGTTGTCAAGGGCCGGGTGCTGAAGCTGACCGATGAAGAAGTGTTTGTGGACCTGGGCATCAAGAGCGAGGCGATGATCCCCCGCAGCGAATTTGTCTCCTCGGACGGCGAACTGAACGTTGCTACCGGGGACGAGGTTGATGTCGTTGTCGAGAAATTCGACGAGTTGTCGGGCATGGCAGTCGTTTCCCGCCGCAAAGCTCTCCAGGCGAAGATATGGGAAGAGGTCGAGCGCGTCTTCTACGAGGAGACGCCCATCCAGGGCCGCGTTACCGGACGGGTCAAAGGCGGCCTTTCGGTTGACGTCGGGGTCCAGGCCTTTCTTCCCGGCTCTCATGCCGACCTTCGAACCCATCCTAATTTGGAAGATATGATCGGGCAGGAGATTGTCTGCAAAGTCGTCAAGCTGGACCGGAGCCGGGGGAACGTTGTTTTAAGCCGGCGAAAGGTTCTTGAGGAGGAAAACGAGCGGGCCAAGCAGGAAACCCTGGAGAAGTTAACGGAAGGGGCGGTTCTCGAGGGCCGCGTGAAAAATCTGACCGCTTACGGAGCCTTCGTCGATCTCGGCGGCATTGACGGCCTGCTTCACCTTACCGATATGTCCTGGACGCGTGTGCCCAAGGCTTCAGACGTGGTTGAAGTGGGTCAGGAGCTGGAAGTCAAGGTCTTGAAGTTTGACAAGGAAAAGGGAAAGGTTTCCCTGGGGCTCAAGCAGCTTACCCCTGATCCCTGGGAGCAGATCGTTGCGCAATATCATCCCGGCGATCGCGCCACAGGCCGCGTGGTGAGCCTGACCGATTACGGCGCCTTTATTGAACTCGCCCCGGGTGTTGAGGGCCTGATCCACATTTCTGAAATGAGCTGGGGCAAGCGCCTCAAACATCCGTCCAAAGTCCTGAAAGTTGATGACCGCGTCGAGGTTGCCATTTTGGGTGTTAGTCCCGGCCAGCGCAGGATTTCTTTGAGTTTGAAGGACACGCTGCCCGATCCCTGGGAGGGATTGCCCGAACGCATGGGTGAGGGAACCGTGGTGCAGGGGCGCGTCCGGAACTTTACCGAATTCGGCGCCTTTGTCGAGGTTGAGGAAGGAGTGGACGGCCTGATTCACGTTTCCAACCTTTCGTGGACCCGGAACGTTAAGCACCCTTCTGAAGTGCTCCGCAAGGGCCAGCAGATTGAAGCCGTGGTGCTGAATGTGGACACGGAAAACCGCCGCCTTTCGTTGGGACTCAAGCAGCTCCAGCCCGATATCTGGGAGAACTTCTTCGGCAAAACCAACGTGGGAGACGTGGTGCACGCCAAGGTGACGCGGAAAACTTCCTTTGGGATTTTTGTTGAGATCGAAGAGGGCATTGAAGGGCTTTGCCACATCTCCGAAATTAGCGACCACCGCTCCGGCTCTGATGCGGGCGTTCCCAAAGTCGGCAGTGAGTCGGATTTTCGGATTATCCGCCTGAATCCCGAAGAAAAGAAGATTTCGCTCAGCATGAGGTTGTCGGAAACGGAAGCTCCCGCAGCTTACAAGAAACAGCCTGCGAAGCCGAGCCTTTCCTTAATGGCGGAGGCGCTGTCTTCGGCAGGCATAACGTCGGAGACGGTTTCGCAGGGAAGCGCGGCGGAGGAAGGCGACAGTTAGCAGGGCGCGGTTGCGTTCCGGAATCGGTTGGTGAAAGAGCGAGGCCAAAAACCATCTGAGGAGTGAAGCATGACCAAAGCCGACTTGATTGAAGATGTTGCCCGGGCCACGGAGTTGAGCCGGAAAGACTCGGAAGTGATTGTTGACACCATCTTTGAAGGGATCGTCAAGTCTCTGCGAGTCGGGGACAAGATCGAGGTCCGCGGTTTTGGCAGCTTCCGGACGCGGCATCGCAATGCGCGCATCGGCCGCAATCCCAAGACCGGCGCTCGCGTGGATGTGCCGGCCAAAGATATTCCCTACTTCAAGCCCAGCAAGGAACTAAAAGACCTTGTCAATTCAGGCCAGGCGGCGCCCGCGCCTGGGGCGGCGCCTGCTGCCGAGGCAACTCCGCAGCCTCCGGAAAACCCGCCTTCAACCCCGGCCTTTTCTGAAAACTGATCCTGCTGTCAGTACGGGAACAACCATGGATTACTTGTGGACCCCTTGGCGCTTTCGTTATGTGAGCGACGCGGGGAAGAACTCCGAGTGCGTTTTCTGCGGAATGGTTTCCGACGGCGCCTCCAAGGACCGCGAGAACCTGATTCTTTACCGGGGCCGCTTCAATTTTGTCCTGCTCAATCTTTACCCCTACACCACCGGCCACGTTATGGTTGCTCCTTACGCGCACATCGCGGACCTGGCCGAGCTTCCCGCTGAAACGGTGAATGAAATGATGGCGCTGGCCCAGCGCCTGCAGCGCGCCCTGCGCGACGCCTACCACCCCGAAGGCTACAACGTGGGGCTGAACATCGGCCGCTGTGCGGGGGCGGGCGTCGAGCACCACGTCCACCTGCACGTGCTGCCCCGCTGGACGGGTGATTCCAATTTCATGACGGTCATTGGAGAAACGCGCGTTGAGCCGCAGGAGCTTTCCACCACTTACGATAAGCTCATCGGCTACTTCCGCGAGTGACCGCGCCTTGACCTTCCTTTACCGGGAAAACTACAATCACTGCCAACGCAGGCTTCGCGGGCCGTTTTGAAGCAGGGGCGGTTTGACGCCTTCATGGGGCAAGGCAAACTCGCCGAACGGACCTGCGGACCGCCGCTGAGGCTCGGGATGAGACTTCAAGACACAGTCCTGTTTGACACGGACGCTAGTGCCGAAACTTTTTTCGAGAGCTTCCAGCATCGTCCGGCCGTTTTCATCTTGTTCCCGGACGAGCGCGATGCGGCGGACCAGCGCCCCTACATCAGCCGCACGGCCGATCTGCGGCGCAGGCTGATTCGTCTGCTGGGCGAGCGCGAGCGGCCGAGCAAGCTGCTGAGCCTGCGCACCATCACCCGCCGCATTGAATACCAGTACGTGGGCTCGGGCTTTGAAGCCCAATGGCTGCTTTACGGCCTCAACAGGATTTATTATCCCCGGCTCTATCGCTCGCGCCTGCGCCTGAAGCCGCCCGCGCTGCTCAAACTGAATCTTTCCAACCGTTTTCCGCGCTGCTATCCCACCCGCCGCATTGCCAACGATGGAGCGCTTTACTACGGCCCCTTCCCGTCGCGCGCCGCGGCGGAGCGTTTTGCGGCGGAATTCCTCGACCTGTTCAAAATCCGGCGCTGCGTTGAAGATCTCGACCCGGACCCCACGCATCCCGGATGCATCTATTCCCAGATGCGCATGTGCATGGCGCCCTGCTTCCAGGGTTGCACCGACGATGAATA
>CAYWMN010000038.1:0-21107 GCA_964459065.1 uncultured Acidobacteriota bacterium
CCTGCCGGGGCTCCTCCAACATTCTGTAATCTTGCCGCGGCGTTCGAGAACCGCTGTCGTCGGCACCTGTTTTGTAACGTAGGATTTTACCTAGGCCCGGAGGGCCGATAGATTTTTAGCCCACGGCGTAAGCCGTGGGAATCGAAACCGGCGGTAAACGTTTTCCCAGCCCCGGAGGGGCGAAAGACTGCAGCGATTTACGAATCGCCCCGTGATGCGAACCGGCACGGCGGGATCAACCCGCCGCGACGTTCCAAACGAAATTCCGGCGTGTCACGGCTACCGGGCAAAAGCCGCGGAACTTCTGAGGAAAAGCCGCAGAGGAACGCAAAGAGCGCGTACCTCTTCGCTACCCCGCTGATGCCGGCCGGAGGCCAGCGCTACTCCAGGATCACGCGCAATCGGCTACGGGTCAGCGATCCTTTTTGACTTCGACCTGCACGGGGTTTTTGAGAACCATTTCCGGCTGGCCGCGGTAGTCCCTGATGCGGCCGGTGACGCAGATGCGCCGGTGGAGGTATTGCTCTTCCGGGCGGCCGAACTTGCCGCGATCCAGGCCCCAGATGACCGCCGTAAAGACCTGGTGGGGATAAGGCCGGCCCAGGTTCAGGAAGGTCGGCTGGCCCCGGCTTCTGTAGGCCAAATGCGCGCTCGCCACCCGGCCGCAGACCGTGGCGGTCTCGCCCACGTGGTGCCTGGCCTGCTTCGGCGTGAGCGTCCGCGCCTTGCGCGAAGCCGCACCAGCCGATGCCGCCGCCATGATCAGGCCCACGGTCAGTGCGATTGAGAGCGTGCGCTTCTTCATCCTTCACCCTACAAAGAACCGATTGTCCCGATGAATCGTTGGAAGCGATTATCCGTTCCGCAAACAGGCAAGTCAACCAGCATTCGGAATGAACGCACCTTCGCGGGCAGGGCGCCGACCAGGGTGCTTGCGGTATGCGCGACTGCGGCATCGCGGCGGCTTTATACCGCCATTCGGCAATAGAGTTGCGCCCGGAACCCGCCGCGCGTTTGCCGGCGGCTGTAGGCTCTATTTAGAGGCTAGTAACGAAGCCGGAAGCCTGAAATGGGACGAATGGGATTTTTGGGACAAAAATCCTTAATTTTATATAACCTTTATTATCAATAACTTAGTTAAATTTTAACGGTTGGAAAAACGCGCTAATCGCAAAAGTTGGTTCATTGTGGAACACCGGGCAATTTTTACCCTACTTGCCCTGCTGTTTCTTTTTCCACTCCCGGATGGCCTCCATCTTCTCCCGAAGCCTCTTCTCAAGGCCCTGCTCGGTGGGGCGGTAGTAGCGGCGGTCCTGCAGGCTCTCAGGAAGGCAGGTCATGTCGGTCAACTTGTCGGGCGACTGGTGGGCGTACTGGTAGCCTTTGCCGTAACCGGCGTTGGCCATCAGGCCGGTGACGGCGTTGCGCAGGTGCATGGGAACCGGTTCGGCCAGCGTGTGCTCGGCGTCGTGCTTGACCTCGCCATAGCCGACGTAGAGCGCGTTGGACTTGGGCGCGAGCGCCATGTAGACGGCCGCTTCGGCGAGCGCCAGGTTGCCCTCCGGCATCCCGACAAAGTGCGCGGCCTGCATGGCGGCCACCGCGACTTCGAGCGCCCGGGGATCGGCGAGACCGACGTCTTCCGACGCCATGCGAACCAGCCGGCGCGCTACGTAGAGCGGGTCTTCGCCGGCTTCAAGCATGCGCCCCAGCCAGTAGAGCGCCGCGTCGGCATCCGAGTTGCGGACGGACTTGTGCAGCGCCGAGACCAGGTTGTAGTGCTCTTCGCCGCTCTTGTCGTAGAGCAGCATCTTGCGCTGGATCGCGTCTTCGACGATCTTCTCGCTGATCGCGAGTTGTCCTTGTCCGTCGCGCGGCGCCGCGGCCGCGGCGGTCTCGAGCGTGTTAAAGGCCGTGCGGGCGTCGCCGTTTGCGAAGACGGCGATCTGGCGCAGCAGCTCATCAGCGATCACGATGTTCTGATCGCCGAGGCCGCGCTTCTCGTCGGCGAGCGCTCTTCGGAGCAGCGCCTCGACTTCGTCCGTTGAGAGCGCGGAAAGCATATAGGTCTTGGCGCGCGAGAGCAGCGCGGCGTTCACTTCAAAGGAGGGATTCTCCGTCGTGGCGCCGATCAGGATGATGTCGCCCCGCTCAACATAAGGCAGGAAAGCATCCTGCTGCGCTTTGTTGAAGCGGTGAATCTCATCGACAAAAAGGATGGTGCGGCGTCCGAGGTGGCGCAGCTTTTCAGCGGCGGCCATCACGTCTTTGATTTCCCGGATGCCGGCCAGCACGGCGCTGAAGCGCACAAAGTCGCTCTTGGTCTGGCGGGCCACGATCATGGCGAGCGTCGTTTTTCCTGATCCCGGCGGTCCCCAGAGAATCATGGAGGCGACCTCGTCGCGCTCAATCTGCCGCCGCAAAGGTTTGCCCGGACCCAGGATGTGGAGCTGGCCGACGTAATCCTCGAGGGTCTCGGGACGCATGCGGTCTGCGAGCGGCCGGCGGCCCGGCGTGCGCTCGGGCGATGCGGGATGGGTTTCAAACAAGCTCATGACGAATACGGAAAGCCTCGCTGCCGCGCGATCTCATACAAGAAGACGCCGGCGGCGGTGGCGGCGTTGATGGAATCGGCTTCGGAGCGGATGGGAATTCGCAGCAACGGGCCCGCTTCGCGCAGGATTTCCGGCGGCAAGCCCGCGGCTTCTTTTCCGATCAGAATCGCAACCGGTCCGCGCAGGTCGGCTCCGGAGACGGCCTGTGAGCTGTGCGCATCGGCGGCCACAATCTGCACGTGCCGGGCGCGCAGCAAGTTGAAAAGAGAACCGGGCTGAAGGTTTGCGAAGACCGGCAGCCGAAGAATCGAGCCCGCGCAGGAACGAACCGCCTTGGGATTGAAGGGGCTCACGGTGTTGGCAAGCGTGGCGATTCCGGAAGCCCCCAGCGCGTCGCTACTGCGAATGATGGTGCCCAGGTTGCCGGGGTCCTGCAGCCCGCACGCCACCACCAGAATGAGGTCGGGACGCGAAAGGACCGACTCCAAGTCCGGCGGTTGCAGCTCAACGAGCACAGCGATTCCCTGGGGCGCCGGGGTTTGTGAAAGCTGGCGGAACAGACGGTCGGGAACCCGGGCGATTTCCGTTTCCGGCGGCAGTTGCGCCAGCAGATCGCGGTGCCGAACCGACGCGGTTTGGCTCGCCAGCACGCTGCGGACCGAGGCGCGCGAATTCGATTTCACGGCCTCTTCAAGAATATGCGGCCCTTCCGTTGCAACCCAGCCTTCCCGCGTCGTGCCGTCAGCAAGCGATCGGCGGAAGACTTTGACCAGAGCATTGGTTGCACTGGCCAGGTCACGCACTCCGGCTTGGCGCTGCGCTTCTCCAGGCATTTTCATTGTGTCCAAGAATGAGCTTAACGCCAAGCGCGGAGCGGAGTCGAGCCTATTCCATCAGGAGCGGCCAGGAGCCGCGTGATCGAACGTCGCCGTTTCCTCCGCTGCCGCCGGTGCAGGCCGGGATTTTGAAAGTTGATCCGTTCAAGTGAGCGGCGGACGGGATCTATCGGGCGCCGCTGGGATGCCCCATGGAGCGGCGGTGCCGCTTGGGGCCCTGAACCACATTCAGGAGGGGCTTCCCGCTTGCCAGCCGGTTGATGTTTTCGGCCACCAGCTGAAGGCGCTGGTCGCGCGTGCCGCGCATCCATCCGGAAAGGTGGGGTGTCATGATAACGTTTTCCAATTGGTGGAAAGGAAACCGCGATGGCCGGGTGGGCCGCTTGTTTTTGGGATAGCGATACCAAACGTCGATGGCGGCGCCGGCGATGCGGCGTGACTTGAGGGCGTGATAGAAAGCGGCTTCCTGCACGACCGGTCCGCGGCTGACATTGATCAGGAAAGCGCTCGGCTTCATCAAGCGGAACTGCTCCGGCCCGAGCAATCCTTCGGTCTGGTTGTTGAGCGGGCAAGCCAGGACGACATAATCGGCGCAGCGCAGGAGATCTCCAAGCGCCGCGGGCCCTTTCCAAGAGTTGATCCCTTTGGGTTTGCGGGCGGGCGGATGGGCGCTCGTGACCATGATCTTCATGCCCAGCGCCTGAGCCCGGCGGGCAACTTCACGGCCGATGTGTCCAAACCCGACGATTCCCAGCGTTTTCCCCAGAACTTCCTCTCGCGGCAACTCGCCCTCAATCCACGATCCGCGCCAAATGCCTTGTCGGAAGAGTGAATCGCTCCCCAGCAGGTCGCGGCCGAGCGCCAGGATCATCATGATGACGTATTCGGCAACCGCCGGTCCGTGAAAATGAACGTTGGCCACCGTTGTTTCAGGAGCAAGAGTTGCTAATGGAAGACTGTCAATCCCCGCATTGGGAACCTGGAGCAACTTGAGGTTTGCGGCTGCGCGCACCATTCGCTCCGTGAAATAATTCCCAACTGCCACGTCAATGCCGGGCAGCGCCTTCAGCAATCGAGGGTTCTCCCGGGCATTTGGAAAAGCGAAGAAACGGCAGGGGGTGTTGAGGCGTGGCAAGAGGATCTCTCGTGCATTGGAGGCAACCTTGCCGATCAGCGCCACGCTAAGGGTTTGCAGTTTCTGTTCTTTTGCCAATGGACGGCTTCCATTCAGATTTGGAGATTGCGAGCAGGCCGCCGCGTTTTTGCTACGATTGCGGCTTGATCGTCCGCAGCCGGCACTGCGGGCGATCTTTGACCTGCACATTGACAAGATATTGGGGAAACTCTCCGCGAAGAATCTGGGCGGTTTGGTCTGAAACCGCGCGGCGCATCTCGGCATAGGCTTCCAGGCTGCAGGAAGCATAATGGCACGTCACGATAACGTTATCGAAATGCAAAAGAGGGTGGGGAAGCTGGATGGGCTCTTCTTCAAGCACATCCAGGCCCGCGCCGGCAAGACGGCCCTGGGTCAAAGCACTTCGCAAAGCGGCTTCGTCGACCACCGAACCTCGTGATGTGTTGATCAGGATGGCGGTATCTTTCACCAGCGAGATGGCCTCAGCATCGATCAAGTGCCGGGTTTCGGGCGTGAGAGGCACGTGAAGTGAAATAATATCGGCGTTGGAAAGCAATTCGGCAAGGTGCATCATCTGCACCCCCAGGGCTTTGGCCGCGTCGGGTGGGGCGTAAGGGTCGGCGGCGATGACTTCAAGCCCCAGGGCTTTGGCGCGTGCCGCCAGGCTCCGCGCGATACTCCCGAACCCGATCAGGCCCAGCGTTTGGCCTTTCAGCCGCCGGATGGGCAGCATGGATTCCTGCACGCCCGCCACCCACTCTCCGTTGCGGGTTTTCCGGTCCGCCAGGACAATTTTTCGCGCGACTGCAAAGATCAGCGCCAAAGCGTGTTCGGCGACTTCCTCCTGGCAAAAGTTCAGGACGTTGGCCACAACGATTCCCAGGTCTGTCGCCGCATCAACGTCCACCGTGTCCACGCCGATGCCAAGCCGCACAAGGCCCTTCAGTTTCGGAAGCTCACCCAAAAACTCGCGGGTGATCGGCGCCGAACTCACGATGAGGACTTCAGCGTCTTCAGCCATGAGGGTGCGCTCGGACTCGTCATAGGCTGTGCTCATTCGAAGGGCCCCGCCGGCAGCACGAATGGTTTCTTCGTCCAGGCCGCAAACGGGGCCTTCATCGCTTTCCGTAAAAACCACAAGGCGCGGAGTGTCAGCGTTCACGTTGTCTCCTTTTTCCATCCAGGGTAGCAGTATAGAGTAGGAGGATAAACCGGCATAAAGCAAGGGGCAAGCAAAAGCGGCAGCGAAAGATTCAGGCGCGGCGGATTCGGCGGGCCGGGGACTGCGCAGAGGGCTAAAAGTCTTAACCGGACGACCGTTTGGAGCCCATGGCCTGCTCTTCGAGATCCGCCATGTTCAGGACAATCACCTTCCGCCGTTCCATTTTAAGGATCCCGCGATCCACAAAGCGCCGGAGGTTTCTTGAAACCAAATCTCGCACGGTTCCGATTTCCGCCGCAATTTGCTGGTTGGTTTCCTCCAGCGGGAACGCGATGCCCTGGCTGGTTTGCATCCCCACCTCGAGAGCCCGGTCGCGCAAGAACCGGGCCAGACGGTGGCTGACTTCTTTGAGCGAGAGTTCCTCCACCAGGGATGCCATGTAGCGGAAGCGCCAGGCGATCGTCCGGATGATGGCGAAGGCCACTTCGGGATTCCCGCGGACCAGATCGACGAATTCCCGCTTGGGAATAAAAAGCAAGGTGGAATCCTCAAGCGCGGCCGCCGCGGCCGGAAAGTTGCCGCCGTCGAGAACCGGAAGCTCCCCGACGGTTGAGCCGGCACGCTCGATCACCAGAACCTGTTCGCGGCCCGTTTCCGCCACCTTGAAGACTTTGATGGCCCCCGATTGAATGACAAACAGTCCGTCGCAGGGGTCGCCTTCCGCGCAAAGCAGTTCATCCTTGGCAAGATGCCGGACGACGCAGAGGCCGGCGAGCTTGGCGATCTCATTCGGGCCGAGGGCTGCGAAGAACAGGACCCGGCGCAAGGCGGCAGCAGAGTCGAGAGAGGACATGTCGATATCCTAGGCCTCCCCGGGAGTTGAGGCAAGAGCTTCGCTGAAACAAGTCCCAGGCGTCGACGATCCTCGGCCGCCCGCCTCCCGATTTTTCCAGTCAGTGTGACCCGAATCACAGCAACGAGGGTATTGCTCCCCCTATGATCACCATGGGGCGAGGCGGCCGGAGCTTCCTCGCCGGAACTTGCATAAGGAGATGATGAGGATGGCTTATATCATTGCTGAGGGTTGTACGAAAGATGCCCAATGCGTCGACGTCTGCCCCGTCGACTGTATTCATCCAACAAAGGAGGAGGCCAAGTTTGAGGAGGCGCCGCAGCTTTACGTTGATCCCGAGAACTGTATTGATTGCGGGGCCTGCACTTCTGACTGCCCGGCCTCCACGATCTTCCCGTTGGAAGAGGTTCCCGAAGACTGGAAAAACTACATCGCGATGAACGCCGCGTACTACAGCAATTAACCTCCGAGCAGGGGCTGGAAACGCATTCAGGCCGTAACGGGTCTGTTCCGTGCCTGGTTGCTTAACAGTTGGCGTCCGCACTCCATAAGGGTCGGAATATCCCTGGCGGCGGCGTCCCGGCCGCTTGAAGATGGCTGGGAGTTCGCCCGTCAGGCTTTGGTATCGCTCTGCCCAGGAAGAGGTTAACTCCCAGGAGCTGTTATCGACTTAAGTCGTCGCTCCAAGGGGCTCGGTGGGCTATGATTGACACTGTTCGAATCCAAGGGTAAATTAGTTCGGACGAACTTACGGAGGAAGCCAAGATGGCCTATATCATCGCCGAGCCCTGCATCGGCACAAAAGACACTGCTTGCGTGGACGTGTGTCCCGTAGACTGCATTCACCCTCGCAAAGACGAGGAAAACTTTGAAGAAGTACCCATGCTGTACATTGATCCTGTCGAGTGCATTGATTGCGGAGCCTGTGTTCCGGTGTGCCCGGTGTCGGCAATCTTTCCGCAGGACGACCTGCCAGAGAAGTGGAACAGCTTTATTGAAGCTAACGCTGAATACTACAAGAAGTAAACGCAGCTTTGGCCGCATAAGCTAGCGCCACCAGTTAAAGGAATCACCAGAAACTATCGCCAGGGTTTGAACCTGATAGGCCCGGCAGGGAGGCAATTGTGCGCCTTGCTGCCGGACCGGGCAGGGCGTCGTGCGCCTGGGCCGGGGTGTCGGCAGACCCGCGGACGGGCGAGCTTATCCGGCGGCCTGCGCCAGGGGCTCGTTTGTTTCCGCCCATTCGTCAGCCCGGCCGGGGCTTTTGCCACTTTGCAGCGGCAACCTCAACACCCGCCCCAGGCTGCAAGGTAACGGCTTGTTTTGATGGCAGTTCAGGGTATTTCCACTTATAATTGCGATTGGTTGGTTTCAAGACCTGAAGCCTCCGCCTTGCGCTCATTCCGGAATGTACCGACTTTACAGCCTGTTATTCAGTTTGGGATTAATCTTGACGGCGCCTTATTACTTGAGGCGCGGCAAAAGCCGAATCAGGTCCCGGGGATGGCGGGAGAGATTGGGCCGGCTGCCCGCATCCTTTCGCCAGGAGCGTCAGGGCGCGATCTGGGTTCATGCCGTCTCGGTGGGGGAAACCATTGCGGTCGTGGGTTTGGTGCAGGAACTCGCGCGGCGCTATCCTGACAGGCGAATCTTCCTGAGCCACGTGACGCCGACGGGGCGCGAGGTGGGAGAAAAACGGCTGCCCAATCTGGCCGGGCGGTTTTATCTGCCCCTGGACTGGTATTGGTCGACACGCCGCGCCATGGAGCAGATTCGGCCGTCGGTTCTGGTGATCGTGGAAACCGAACTGTGGCCGAATATCCTGCGTGCCGCCCATGATTTTGGTTGCCGCACGATGATTGTAAATGCCCGTCTTTCAGACAAGTCGTTTCGCGGCTACCGGATGCTTCGGCCTTTCATGCGGCGGGTGCTTGAAAAGATTGACCGGATCTCGGCGCAGACACCCACGGACGCGGAAAGGTTCCGGGCGCTGGGCGCGATTCCGGAACGCGTCAGCGTGACCGGGAATCTTAAATTTGACGGCCGCGCGCCGCAGTTTGGCGCCTTTGGCGCCCGCCTCGGCAAGGCCCTTGAGGCCGCAAACCGCCGGCCCGTTTTTGTGGCGGCCAGTACCATGCCGGGAGAAGAGCCGCTGGTGCTTCAGGCGTGGCAGGCGGTCCGGGAGAAATATCCCGAAGCCCTGATGATTCTTGCTCCCCGGCACCCGGCGCGCGTTGAGCAGGTCGGGGAGCTGCTGCAGGCCCAGGGGCGGAGCTTTTTTCGCCGCAGCGCGCTTTCGCAAGATAGCGGCCAGGCTCTTCAGCAGCTGGGAGGGGCGGAAGTTCTGCTGCTTGATACAATGGGCGAGCTGGCGGAGATGTTGGGTTTGGCGGACGTGGTTTTTGTGGGGGGCAGCCTGGTTCCCACCGGGGGCCACAACCTGCTGGAACCGGCCTTTTGGGGCAAACCGATGGTTTTTGGTCCGAGCATGACTAACTTCCGGGACATGGCGGCGCTTTTTTCAGGCGCCCGCGCCGGCGTTCAGGTGGCTGACGCCGGTGAGCTTGGCCGGGAATTGCTTCGTCTGCTCGATCATCCGGACCAGGCGCGCGCGTTGGGAGCCAGGGCCCGGCGCGTGGTTGAAGAACAGGGAGGCGCCACCAGGCGAGTGCTTGAGCTGTTGGAGGAATGGCTGGGCGCGCCTTCAGCGGCAGAAATTTCGACGTCTTGACCGATGGCATGAATCCTTTGCTGACACCGCTTGCGGAAGTTTACGGCCTTGGAGCTGCGCTGCGCGAGCAGGCTTTCCGCAGGGGGTGGCTTCGAACCCGCCGGCTTTCGCGTCCGGTCATCAGTGTTGGAAACCTGACGGTCGGGGGCACGGGCAAAACGCCGCGGGTGGCCCGGGTGGCGGAAACCCTGCTGCAGGCCGGCTTCAAGCCGGCGATTCTCTCCCGGGGTTACCGCCGCAAGCGAGGCGCTGATCTGCTGGCGCTCGAGCCGCAACCGGAGCGGAGAGTCGATCCCCGCGAGGTGGGCGACGAACCGGCCTTGCTGGCCGGCGTCTTGCCGCAGGTTCCCATTGTGATCTCGGCGGACCGCTACCGGGCGGGGCAGGCGGCTGAAAAGCGTTTTGGCGTGGATGTTCACATTCTCGATGATGGATTCCAGCATCTGGCGCTGGAGCGCGACCTGGATATTGTCGCGATCGACGTGACGCAGGAGCTTGAAGACTGCGCGGTGCTTCCGGCCGGCCGCTTGCGCGAGCGTGTGGCGGGGCTGCGGCGCGCGGACCTGATCGTTCTGACGCGCACCGAGCTTCGCGATCCCGGCGCGGTTGAAAAGCAGGTTCGAGCGCTCAACCCGCGGGCGCAACTGTTCCGCGGATCAACGGCGCTTCAAGGCCTCAGGGAGATCGGCAGCGGCAGGCTTCAGCCGGCGGCCGGTTACGGCCCTCAGCCGGTGTGCGCTTTTTGCGGGATTGGAAATCCCGGCGCTTTTTTCGGCGATTTGCGCCGCTGGGGTTTCAGGCTTGGGGCGGAAATTGCTTTTCGCGACCATCATGTTTACACTTCGCACGATGTCGCCCGGTTGCAGGCCGCGGCGCAGGACGGGGGAGCGGCGGCTTTCCTGACCACGGAGAAAGACGTCATGAATCTTCCTTCGTTCTGGAAGCCCGGGCTTCCGCTCCTGGCTTGCGTGATCCGGGCGGAGGTTTCCCCGGTCGCGGCGTTTGAACAAGCCCTTCTGGGCGCGGTGTCTTCTGCCGGTTTAAGCGATCGAGCGGCAACCGCTCATTAGGTTCGGAACACGGAGGTTACGGATTTGGCTGTTCAGGGAACCGAGGCTCTTGCGCCGGAGAAAATTCTGGTGCGGGGAACCAACTGGGTGGGTGACGGCATCATGTCATTGCCGGCGCTCGAAGCTTTGCGGGCGCGGTTTCCGTCCGCCGAGATTGTGCTGGTGGTCAAGCCCTGGGTGGCGGAACTCTATGAACACCACCGGGCCGTCACGCGCCTGATCATTTACGATCCGGCGGGGGAGCATCACGGACTTCGGGGATTCTGGAAATTCATCCAGTTGCTTCGCGCCGAGCAATTCGACCTGGCGATTCTGTTCCAGAACGCCTTTCACGCCGCCTGGATGGCCCGGTGCGCCGAGATTCCGGTTCGCATCGGCTATGACCTGGAGGGCCGGGGAGTCTTGCTGACCGATGCGGTGCCCGTTCCGCCGCCCGCTCTTTACGGCCACCAGAGCAACTATTACCTCCATCTTCTGTTCCGGGCGGGTTTCATCGAGAGGCCCTCGCCGGTTGCAAGAATCACGCTGAACGTTCAGCCTTCCGAGAAGGCCTGGGCCGCCGGGCATTTGAGGGCGTTGGGCCTCGGAGGCCCGCGTTTTCTGGTGGGATTGTGTCCTGGCGCGGCTTTCGGGCCCGCCAAGCGCTGGTTGCCGGACCGGTACGCTGATCTTGCCGACCGCCTGGTTGGAGCGCTCAATGCGGATGTGGTAATCTTTGGTTCCCGGGCTGAGAAGCCGCTGGCCGAAACGATTGCACGGACGATGCAGCATACGCCGACCGTGCTGGCGGGCGAAACGGCCTTGCGCCAGTTGATCGCGCTGATGGCTCAATGCCGGTTGATCGTGACGAACGATTCCGGCCCGATGCACCTGGCCGCCGCGCTGGGCCTTCCCGTGGTGGCGATTTTCGGATCCACCAACGAGCGTGCCACCGGGCCGTTGAGCCCGCGCGCCCGCGTTGTCAAGCAATCGGTCGCCTGCAGTCCCTGCGGACTGCGCGAGTGTCCCATCGACTTCCGGTGCATGGAGCAGGTGACGGTTGACGAAGTCCATCGAACCGCCCTGGCGCTTGTTAAGGAATTGGGAGTGACGCATGACCGCCCGCCGGCGGAATAAGTTGAAGCCGGCCGCGCTTTCCACGATATCGTGCATGAAGTTGACTAACCGAGTTCGCTCTTCCTTGCTCTCCGTGATCCGGAGGTTCCCCCGGCAACAGGTGGTGGTGCTGGGCGACATGGTGGCCGACGAGTTTGTTTACGGTGAAATCTCCCGTGTCTCGCGCGAAGCTCCGGTGCTGATTCTTCGCCAGCGCGAAAGGAGAATCCTTCCCGGCGGCGCGGCGAATGCCGCCAACAACCTGGCCGCGCTGGGCGCGCGGGTGAGGCCGGCGGGCATTGTCGGCGATGACGATGCCGGCGATGCGCTGCTGCAATATTTCAAGGCGAACAAGGTGCCGACAGGCGGCATTGTTCGCGTGCCCGGCTACACGACGCCCACTAAATCCCGCATCCTGGGAGGACTGACCCACTGGCAGCGCCAGCAGATTGTGAGGGTCGACCGCGAGCCGGCCTCGGACGGCCGCCACGAACTGCGGGCGCGCCTGCGCAAGCTGCTGAGCCGGCGCCTGGCCGGGGCCCGGGCGGTGCTGGTTTCCGATTACGGCTATGGGACGACCGACGCCGCTGAAGTCGGCAAGCTGCGGTTGCGGCTGGAGGGCCGGCAAGTGCCGCTGGTGGTCGATTCACGCTACGATCTTGCAAGCTATGCTCAAGTGACCGCTCTCACCCCCAACGAGCCGGAAGTGGAGGCGGCCTTTGGAAAATCCATTGGCCATAACCTCGACCTGCTTTTTGAACTGGGCCGGGCGATGCTCAAGCGCCAATCGCTCGAGGCTCTTCTCGTTACCCGCGGGCGCGACGGGATGGCGCTGTTTGAAGCGGGAAGGAGGCCGCAGTTGATCCCTGTTTCCGGTTCGGACCAGGCCGTGGACGTGACCGGAGCGGGTGATACGGTGGGGGCGGTTTTCACCCTGGCTTTAGCGGCCGGGGCGACCTTTGCCCAGGCGGCTTTGCTGGCCAATTGCGCGGGCGGGGTTGTGGTGATGAAGCGCGGGACCGCGACCGTGACGGCCCGGGAACTGAAAGAGGCGGTACGAAACTCCTGAACAGCAAAATTATTTTACGGACGGAAGTGGCTCCGCTCGGCGACCGCCTGCGGCGCGACGGCCATCGGATCGTGTTTGCCAATGGCTGCTTCGATCTGCTGCACGTGGGACATGTCCGCTACCTTGAAAGCGCCCGGCAGCAGGGAAGCGTTCTGGTGGTGGGCGTCAACAGCGACCGTGCGGTCAGGCAATTGAAAGGCGAAGGCCGGCCCCTGCTGAGTGAAAAGGAGCGCACGGAGTTGCTGGCGGCGCTTGAGGCGGTGGACTACGTGACGATCTTCGATGATCTGACGGCGGAAGCCGTTCTGCGCGACCTGCGGCCCGATGTCCACTGCAAAGGAACCGACTACACAAAAGCCACGGTTCCTGAGCGCGACGTGATCAAGGAGTGGGGCGGCGAGGTGGCGATTGTCGGTGACCCCAAATCCCACTCGACGCGGGAAGTGATCGCCCGGCTGGTTGGAAATCAGTCGAAGGGCGCCGCGCCGCGCAACAAGGAATAAGGCCGGCCCCGGAGGCCTGCCGCCCGAACGGGTCAATGATAGAAAAGCCCAATCCGCGGTTCCTGATTTTTCGTCTCAGTTCGATCGGCGATATTGTCCATGCCCTGCCCGCCGTGGCGGCGCTCGGACGGACGTTTCCCTTGGGGACCATTCACTGGGTGGTGGAGAAACGCTACGCGCAGCTGCTGGAGGGAAATCCCTATGTTCACCGGGCGATCGAGCTGGATACGCTCGGTTGGCGGCGGCGTTTGGCCTCTGCGGATACGATGCGGGAAATCCTGCGAAGCTATGCTGATCTGAAGGATTTTTCTTACGATGCCGCCATCGACATCCAGGGCCTGCTGAAAACCGGCTTGCTGGCCTGGGTCAGCCGTTCGGAAAAGCGCGTCGGTTTCAGCGCGAAATTCCTGCGGGAATCCGCCGCCGCGATATTCTATACGGACCGCGTTTCACCGGAAGGGCGAAAGCATATTATCGAAATGAATCTGGCGCTGGTTGAATCTTTGGGAGCCGGGAGCGGTGCGTGGGAATTTCCGCTGCCGGCAAACGAGCAAGCCGGGAATGCTGTCCGGGAGCGGCTCAAAGAACTGGGCACTACGGACTACATCATTGTGAATTCGGGCGGAGGGTGGAAGGGGAAACGCTGGTCTGGGGAAAATTACGCCGCAGCCATCCGCAAGCTGGCGCCTGATCTTGCTTGCGACATTTTGTTGACCGGTTCACCGCAGGAGCGGCCCGTGGTTGAGGAAATCATCGCCCTGGCGCAAACGCCGAAGGCCAAGTGGTTTCCTTCAACGCTGGTGGAGTTCATTGCTCTGGCGCGTGGCGCAAAGCTCCTGATCGGCGGCGACAGCGGCCCGTTCCATCTTGCGGCAGCGGTTGGAACCCCGCTGGTCGCTATCTTTGACCTGGCGGACCCTTTGAATACGCCGGAGCGAAACGGCCCTTTCAACCCCGCTGATATCGTGCTGGGCGGCCGTTCAGCCGCCGGCCGCGACCCATACTCAAAGCATCTGAGCTACCTGGAAGGCGTCAGCCCTGAAGCGGTTGCGGAGGCGGCGCTTCGGCGATTGCAGAGGGCGCATGAATAATCGCTTTGGAACTTTTGCCGCCCGTTGGCGCGTGCCGATGGGGTTTGCCCTGGGCGTTGCTTACCTGATTTACGCCCAACCCACCGTTCCGCTGCTTGTTGCGGGCGCGCTGGTTTCTTTGCTGGGGCTGGGGATTCGGGCCTACGCAGCCGGATACCTTGAGAAGATGCAGCGGCTGGCCACTTGCGGCCCCTACGCCTATACGCGCAATCCCCTGTATCTTGGGAGCCTGCTGATCGGATTGGGACTTGTCATTGCCGGAGGACGGTGGTTTCTGGCGGTGGCTTTCGCCCTCTTTTTCCTCTTCGTGTACGGGACCGTCATGCGGCGTGAGGAAGCAGGCCTGCGTGAGCAGTACGGGCGGGAATTCGAGAAATACGCCGGCTTGGTGCCTCTGTTTTTCCCGGGGCGGAAAGCTCAAAGAGGCTGCAAAGAGCGGTTCGAGTGGCGGCGCTATCGCAAGAACCGCGAATACGAGGCGGCGCTGGGTTATGTTGCGGGGATCCTCTTTCTGGTTTTGAAAATTCTGTTCCGCTAGATGCGGAGGCCGGTTGCCTTTTCAAGCCAACCTGGGTCATAACAGAAGTATGAAAATCAGCCGGCGTATCATTGGCGCTTGGATCCTTATGCTCGTCCTGGCGGCCGCCGGAGTCCCTGCCCAGACGGCCCCGACCGAGCCGCTTCCTTTTAGTCCCGGGGAAACGCTCCACTATAACGTCAAGTGGTCCATCTTTGACGCCGGCCAGATTACCGTCACCCTTGAGAAAGACCCTCAAGGCCCGCCGAACACCTGGGTGATCAACACGAAGGCTCGCTCGGAAGGGTTTGTTTCCGTTCTCTACAATGTCCGGGATGATTTCCGGTCTCTCATCGATTCAGGTACGCTGTGCTCGCGTGGCATCTCCAAGCAGATCAACGAAGGGCGCCGCCATCGGATCATCAACATTGCGTTTGACCAGGCGCGGGGCGTGGCTCGCTTGCACGAGCGGAATTTAAACAAGCCCCACGACCCTCCCAAGCAGGACGAACACGAGATTCCCGCCTGTGTGGAAGATGTTGTTTCAGGTTTCTATTATTTGCGCCGCCAGCCTCTACGGGTGGGTGACAGGATTCACCTGGCGGTCAACGACGGTTCAAAGACAACCCCGGTGGTGGCGGTTGTCCGGGACCGTGAAAAAATTCGGACCCCCATGGGACTCCTGAACGCTTTGCGCGTGGAGCCCACGGTTTTCGGCACGCTGTCCAGGAAGTTCAAGGGAAAGATGACGATCTGGTTCAGCGACGATCAACATCATTACCCTCTAAAAATCAAAGCCCGGTTTTATGTGGGATCGATTACGGGGACGCTGACTTCGCTGCCCGGCTCCCGGCAGCCGGCGGCCTCCGCGGCCAAAGCGCGCGCCGCCAACCCGCCGGAAGCTCAAAGCCGCAGCCCTAAATAATCTTGTATTTTTCGGTAAGGACCCGTTGGAACCGGGGCCGGTAAATCATGTCGAACGTGCGTTCTTTGTCGGGGAACAGGCTGAGGGCGTAGCGGCGTGTTGCGGCCACCAATTCGGCAGCGTCTTCCACGGGCATATCAGTTTGCCGGAGCGTTGCCAGGGAAAAGTCCACGGCAATCTGGACCTTCCGGGCCTTTCTGGCCTCTTCACGAATTTCCGCTTCTGTTGGCATGCTCTTGCCCCATTCCGGCGCCGCGCTCAGGCGGGTTCGCCTGCCTTGCCCCCCTCTGAATATTATAGGCTAAAGTTAGGATTGTGGCTGTGTCCCGGTGAACCCCTCCCCGGCTCACCGGCGTTATTCGCCGGGGGAAACCCTACGCTCCCGCGCCCGAATTCTTCAGCCGCCGGGCCTTGGGGCTTTCCGGCATGGCGTAACAGCGCACGCTTGAGCGCGCGCCGTCGATGTCCACGGTTACCGCGCCATCCACGCCTGTCCATAGCACCTCGACGTGCCCGGAACCAAGCGCTTGATCGGCAGGGAAACTCCTTCCGGCGCGGCCGAAATGTTTTTTGCCTGAAATCACGACGATCTGCGGGTTCACCCGGTCCATGAATTCCGACTCCGCCGCTGATGCTCGCAGTGAACGCTGGGTTTGCAGGACGTTGCTGGCAACCGGAGTCAATGACCTGGCAAGCGCTCGCGCCACCCGTGCGTCGACGTTGCCGCGCAGCAGAACGCTGCCGTTCGAGTCCTTAATCCGAACCACCAGGGCGTCGTCGAGCAAAGGCATATGAGAGCGTGGAAGGATCAGCGGCGGCCACAGGACCTCCGCCTTGGTCTGGCCGAGAATCTTCTGATTTCCAGCAAACAGTTGCCGAATTACTACGCCGCGTTCGCGAGCGGTGGCGGCTAAACGCTGGTAGGCGGGACTGCGGATTCCGTGACCTCTCCACAGCTCACGGACTTTAAAATTGCGGAGGATGGCCTCCAGCGCTTTGATGTTTTCCCGGCTCGCGTTGCCCAGCACCAGAATGTCGACGGTCTTGACGCCCCGCGACCACAGGTAGGGAGAGACAATCTCCTCGCCGGGATTCCAGCGGCCTGAACCCGGCCCGTAGGTTAGCCGGCCGCCCGAGTCCATCAGCAGAGTTTGCCCATCCGGCAGCACGGTGAAGACCGCTTCTCCCCGGCCGCAGTCGAGCGCCGTCGTCTCCAGCCTGCCTCGGGGGAGTTTTGGAGGGAAAGGATAGGCCACGACAACCCAGGCGAACACCGCGAAGGCCCCCAGCGAAACTTTGAAAACCCGCGCGCGCCTGCCCAGGCTCCAGGCCACCGCAAAAAGCGACACGGCAAATCCAACGGCCACCCAAGCGGGCGGCCCCGGAATGCGATAGGAGAGCCAGTCTGGAATCCGGTGAAGCTCGGTTGTGGCGAGCAGTGCGTTGGTCACCCACAGCAGCAATTTCCCCGGGAAAACCGCCAGCGCCGGCAGCGTCGCGCTCAGGATTACCGTGGGCACCGCCAGCGCGATCAGCACCGTCATCAAAGGCAAGGCCAGGGCGTTTAGCCCGATTCCGACCAGGGTGATGCGATGAAAGGTGGCCGCCATGGGCATGAACAGCCCCACCTGGATGATCGCGGAAAACAGCATCAGGTCCACAATCCATAAGCCGGACCGGCCCGGAATGGTAACGGCCCGCTCGGCAAGCGCTGGATGGCGGCCTAGAAATGGCAGCCGGGCTTTTGCCCATTCGATGAGGGATCGAAGGTCCAGCCGAAGCTGCGCCGCGCGCGGAGGAAGGGTTTGAGCGCGGTGAACCTTGTCCAGGCCGGTTAGCGCCCTGCGGTAGGGCAGGGTTGTCCGTTCAAGGATGGGGATCGCCAGCCCGGCAATCAACAGCGCCGCTGAAAAAGACAGATCGAACCCGGCCTCAAAAAGCCATGCGGGTTTGTAGACCAGCAAAACCAGGGCCGCAAAGCCAACGGCGTTCAGGGCATCGCGGTCCCGGTAAAGATACCGGGCCAGAAGGTAGGCGCCGATCATCAGAGAAGCCCGAAGCGTTGGAGCCCGCTGCTCGACCAGCAGGGCGTAGGTGGCCAGGAAGGCGATGAGAATGGCCCCGCGCCAGGAGTCGCCCACATGAAAAAGATTCAGGAAGAAGAGAATGACGGCGGCGAGCAAACCGACATGGAGCCCTGAAATTACCAGCAAATGATAGAGCCCGGACTGCCGGAAGTTCTCCACCGTGTTGGAGTCGAGCGAGGTCCGATCGCCCAGCAGGACGGCCTTGAGCACCGCTCCCACGCGCCCTTCGGGCGACCACGGAGGGTAGAGAGCGTCGATGCCACCAAGCAACCGCGCCCGGACGTTCTCCACCAGCATGGAGAGCTTCGGCGCCTGCCGGCCGGCAAGCTTCTGAACCGACAGCGGGCTTTCGATCACGCCCTCCCAGGAAATGTCTTTAACCGCCTCCATCCACCATCGAAAGTCGAAGCTTCCCGGGTTCTTATACGCCGTGGGCTTCTCGAACCGGATGGGAGCGAGGATCAGGTCGCCGTACCGCAGCCCCAGTTGATCGAAGGCCGCCCAGCTTTTGCGGTCCGGGGGGATAAACATCCGGACTTGCACTTTGCCCTGGACTGTGCGGCTGGGGCCGGGACCCTCGATTTCGCGGACATTCATATCAAAGCTGACGGTGGACCCCTGGCGAACCGGCGAGCTTCCGACAACGCCCTCGATTTCCAGCGGTTCGCGGAGGCTCAGGTTCCACCGGGCGAGGTGATGAATGTGGTTGGGAGCAAAACGAACCTGGAAGACTTCGGCGGCGACAATGCCCGCCAGCACAAAGGTCGCAAGCACCAGGATTCCTGAGACGCGCCGCTGGTCTCTGCGCAGGCTGATGAAGCCGGCCAGCAGGCATAGGACGGCGGCCGGCCAGGCGAATTTCAAATCGCTCAAAGACAAGGCGTGAGCGGCCAGAATCCCCACAGCAAAACAACTGGCCAGAATCAGTAACGGACTTTTCACGGGCCGCCCTAATCGTGGCGAATCAAACGCGCCAGGCATTCGATATGGTACGTCTGCGGGAAAAAGTCAAACATTTCCACGCTTTCCAGGCGATAACCGCTTTGGACAAGATAGGCCAGATCCCGTCCCCAGGTGGGAGGGTTGCAGGCCGCGTAGTGAATGCGCCGCGGGCGCAACTCCGCCAGGCGCTTGAGAGTGGGTTTGCCGGCCCCGGTCCGGGGCGGATCGAGGACGACAAGGTCCGGCGCCGTTTGTGCAAAGCGCCGGAGAAACTCAAAAGCCTTCTGGCGGACTGCCTTCAGGCGGTCCAGCCCGTGCAGCGCCGCGTTGGCGGCAAGATCGCGAACGGCGGCGGGATGAGACTCCACGCCGATCACGCGCTTGAACCGGCGCGCCAGCGGAAGCGTCAGCAATCCCACGCCCGCATAAAGGTCCAGCGCCAGATCGCCCGGCTCGGTTTCCGTGACCGAACCGGCGAACTTCGAAAGCAGATGGCGCGATGCCTGAAAGAATGAGCTGGGACTCGCCTGATAATGAAACTCGCCCACCCGGTACGTCAAGATAGCTTCACCATAGGCGTCCACGCCCTGGTCGCCTGAAAAGACGACGGCCGCGACGCCTTCAATCTGCTCCAGCAGTTCGGCCGCCAGGAGCTTGGCCTGGCGCTTGGGAAAACGTCCGTGAAACGTGATGCGAACCTGCTCATCCCGGTCGTCGGCCATCAGCTCGATTCCCTGGCACCGGTTGAGTTGGCTCAGCCGCTCCGGCCGGCGAAGCTCGCCCAGAATCTTATTGAGCCGCGGAGAAAGAATCAGGCACTCGTCAATGGGAACCAGCCGGTGCGAATCGGCTTCAAAAAAGCCGATCTCAACCCGGCCCGGCTCGCTTTCAAAAACCTTCAATTGCGCCTGATTGCGATAGCGCCAGGGGTCCGCCTGGTGGACCCGAATCTCGCCTTCCCAGGCGATCTTCCCGATCCGGCGAAGCGTCTCGCGCAGAATCTCCACCTTCCAGTTGACCTGCTGCTCGATGCCCAGGTGTTGATAGTGGCAGCCGCCGCAGCGGCTGAAGTAGGGGCAGGGCGCTTCGATGCGTTCCCGCGCCGCCTCCAGAATGCGCACGGGCCGGGCGTGAACCACTCCCTTGGTGGTGTGCACGGCCTCCACTTCCAGGCGTTCACCCGGCAGCGCATAAGGCGCCAGAACCGTTCGGCCTTCCGCATAGCCGAGCGCTTCGCCGCCGTATACCAGTTTTTGAGGCAAAAATTCAAAAGACATAGATCTCCCTGCTCGTCGAGCGAGCGAGCCCTCTCAGACTATCCTAGGAATCTGGCCAAGGCAACTACAAGTAAAACAGGCTCAGCCGGGGAATCCGGTAATGTTCAAACAGGCGCTTCTTGATAAATTGCCGCTCCAGGGATTCAATCTCGCCGGCGCCGAGCTTCCGGCGGTAGGAAGCAAGCGCCCGCTCGATTTCGCCTCGAAAGCCGGCCAGCAGTTCCACTGAAGACGCCCGCGTTAAAGACGCCGCGAGCTTTTCCTCAAGCGCCGTCAAATGCCGTTCCAGCTCTTCCGGGTCGGCTTTCAGGTCCTTTGCGCCCCCGGCCGTAATGGGCTCGAGCGCGGCTGCGACCTCTTGAATATCCTGGGCCAAAACCTTCTGGCCGCTTCGAGCGAGCGATTCGGCAACCTTTCGAAGCTGGGCGGCATTGCGCTCGGCAAACTTGAGCACCTCGTCTTCGGCAAAGGGATTTTCCGCTTCCCGCGCTGGGGACGCCGCGCCGGGATCGCCGCCTTTTTGAAGGGTTTCCGCGGCCCGCAGAACCTCCTGCGAGCAATAAGCCAGGCTGTTGATCTTGCGGAACCGGTTCGGGCGTTTGTGATATTTCTCAAAGGTGCGGTCAATGCCCGCGAGCACGGCCTCAAGCGGCAGGCCGGCTTCCTTCCACGATTCAATCAGCGCCCAGTCGAGTGTTGACAGCAGGGTGGGTGTTCCGCGGCCGCGCTGAAAGCACTCTTCGATTTCTGTGAAGTAGTTGAAATAGTTTTCCACGGTTACTTTCGGCGCGCGTTCGGCAGGTTGCGTTCATAGATGATCCGCAATCCTTCGAGCGTGAGGGAAACGTCCACGGGCGGTTTGTATTTTGAGGCGGAGGCGACCAGGGCCGCTTGTCCCCCGGTGGCAATCACCCGGGTTTTGGGACCCATTTTGGCGCAAAGGCGATCGAGGATTCCGTCCACCAGCCCGACGGCGCCGTAAAACAGGCCGGATTGCATGCTTGAAACCGTATTGGCGCCGATCACGCGGTCAGGCTCGCGGATTTCCACTCGGGGTAGGCGCGCCGCATGGGCAAACAGCGCTTCGGCAGAGATGCCGATGCCCGGCGCAATCACTCCGCCCAGATAGTCGCCATTGACGGAAACCGCGTCAAAGGTGATGGCCGTGCCAAAGTCGACGATGATGCACGGGCCGCCGTATTTTTCAAACGCCGCAACGCTGTCGGCAATGCGGTCGGCACCCACTTCCTGCGGGTTGT
>CAYWMN010000039.1:0-20939 GCA_964459065.1 uncultured Acidobacteriota bacterium
GCCGGCCTGGATATTGGCCAGACTATTGTGGTAGCTGATCGCGCCTGTGTTGCGGTGGAGGCGATGGAAGGAACCGACGCCACCATTGAGCGGGCGGCAAGGTTGAGTAACGGAAAACGCCTGGTCGTCGTCAAAGTGAGTAAGCCCGAGCAGGACATGCGGTTTGACGTCCCGGTTGTGGGAGTGAACACGATTCGGGTCATGCGCCGCTCAAATGCCCGGGTGCTGGCTTTGGACGCCGGGAAGACGCTTTTGTTTGAGCGCGAGCAGTTGATTGAGGAAGCCGACCGGGCCGGGATCGCCATTGTGGGCATGGAAGGCTGATTTTACAGGACAACGGCCGGGTTCGGTCCCGGCTTGTCACAAGGAGAAAGCTTTAACGTTGCAGAAGATAGCCGTTGCTGTTATTGGAGCAGGCGAGCATGGCAAACGGCATGCCCATGCTTTTGCCGAACTTTCCGGCGCCGAACTTGCCGGAGTTTATGACCAACGTGAAGATCGCGCCCGGGCTCTGGCGTCGGAGCTGGGAGTCAAGGTTTTCACCAGCCTGGACGATGTGCTCGCGGCTGTGGAAGGGGTCAGCATCGTCGTTCCGACCACCGCTCATGCCGACGTGGCCTGCCGTGCCCTTGAAAGTGGTGTGGACGTTTTGCTGGAGAAGCCCATTACCAGCACCTTGCCCGAAGCTGACAATCTGATCGAGGTTGCGGACCGCACGGGGCGCATTCTGCAAGTCGGGCACCTGGAGCGTTTCAACCCGGGGGTTTTGTCGGCCAAGGCTGTGACGCGGCAGCCGTTGTTTTTTGAGATTCACCGGCTGGGAGTTTTTAGTCCGCGCAGCCTGGACGTGGATGTGGTATTTGACCTTATGATTCACGACCTCGATCTGGTACTCTGGATGGTAGGCGCTCCGGTGCGCGAAGTCCGGGCGGTGGGGCTACCGGTGCTGTCCGATAAGGTTGACATTGCCAATGCCAGGGTCGAGTTTGAGAACGGGACAGTTGCCAATCTTACAGCGAGTCGAGTAAGCACTGAGAAGGTTCGAAAATTCCGGTATTTTCAACCCCACGAGTATATCTCCATCGACTTCTCCCGGCGTGACGCGCTCCTGCTGAATGTGAACCATCAAGGCTCGGCGTCTGGAATCGGTTTTCGCAAGCTTGAGGCCAAGGGCAAGGAACCGCTGCAGGCTGAACTGGAATCGTTTGTGGACTGTGTTCGAACCCGGCGGCCACCTCTGGTGGGCGGGCGGGAAGGACGGGACGCCCTGGCTTTGGCCAATAAGGTGATGGCCTGCATCGAAGAACATGCGGCGCGCGTGCACATCCCCATGACTCGTTCCGTGGGGCACAGCGGGGAATTGTGATTTAGGCCAGGAAACGGCCGCGCCTGGCAGACCCAGGGAATTATGAGGACTGAACCCGAGTTCCGGCTGCTTCTCGACTATGAAAATGAGATTGCGCGCTGGCGCCGGCTGACCGCTTTCCTGACGGCTGTCATTATTCAGTTGCTCCTCGCGTTTTTTTTGATTATGGCTCCAAGCTGGTTTCCTGTGACGGCCAGGATGCTGAAGCTTGAAGCGAAGCCCAAACCCCGGCAGCAGGCCACCCTCTTGTACTTGCCGCCGGCCCTGGCGCGGCCGGCCAGGAAACCTCCCCCGACCAATAATCTGTCAGATCAAAATCGCCGCGCCCAGGGCAAATCACCCAAGGTTGATCAGAACGGACTTCACATGCCCTTTATGCGGGGCAATTCCCGCTTGCCCGGCATTGCCGGCGGGCGCCACAAGCCGACTCCGCCACCGGCGCCGCCTGCTCCCAAGCCCGGCCCCAAGACGATGGCTCAAGCTGCGAAACCGCCGGCTCCCGCGCCGCCGGCTCCCAAGAAGGAATCGCAGCCCCAACAGGAAGCCGAGTTACGCCTGATGAATGTGAATCCGCACAAGCTCAAAGGGAACTCCCGTTTGCGCTTGCCGGACGCAACGCCCGGGCAGGAAATTCAGCAATCACTCCGGGCCGCCGCGCAGAATCCCAACCACGGTCCTGCCGTTGGTCCCGGTGACTCGGCTTACCAGCTCCAGAATATCCATCCCAATTTTTCAACTTCGGGGCCCATCATCCTGTCCGACACCCGCGGCGTGAATTTTGGGCCCTATCTTGCCCGCGTGGTTTACATTGTGCGCAGGAATTGGTACTCGATGATTCCCGAATCGGCTCGACTGGGCGAAAAAGGGCGCGTGGCGTTGGTGTTTGAGATCCTAAAGGATGGTTCGGTGCCCCAGCTTCGCCTGCTGGCCTCTTCCGGTTCGCCGCCGCTGGATCGGGCCGCGGAGGCGTCCATTCGCGCTTCCAACCCTTTTCCGCCTCTGCCGAAGCAATTCACCGGCAAGCATTTGGTTCTGGAGTTCATGTACTTCTACAATATGGGTCTCTCGAACCAGTAAATCTGCATTTCCTCTTTTCAAATTCAAGGACCGGCCCTAAGGTATCTACCTAGAGCCTCGTCAAGTTGGTTCACGTACCGGTCCATGCTTATCCGGCGCGAACCTCTGAAGTCGTAGCTTGGCGAAGAAAGTTGAGGTGACGCGATGCGCTCTGAACAATGGGAACTCTACAAAAAAGCCGCCAAGTTGCAGCCCATTCAAGAGATTCCGCTCGCTCTGATTATCGACAGCCCATGGATTCCGGGTTATTTGGGGATTAGCCACTTTGATTATTACTTTGATCCGGAGGTATGGTTCCAGGCGAATCTCAGGATCATGCAGGAGTTTCCCGACGTCATTGCCTTTCCGTCCTGGTGGGTTGAATTCGGCATGGCCATTGAACCTTCCGCTTTGGGGTCGAGGATTTGCTTCCACCCAGACCAGCCGCCCAGTCAATCGCCGGCGTTGTTTCGTTTGGAGGATCTGGATCGTTTCGCGCCGGTTGACCCCTATGCCGACGGCTTGATGGCTGCAGCGCTGCATCGATATCGGAAACAGAAATCACGGATTCAGGAGGCAGGTTACGCGATTCGCATGGCTACCGCCCGCGGCCCCGTCTGCACGGCCGGGTTTCTACGCGGCATTACGGAATTGATGCTCGACATCGTTGACAATCCCGAGGGGGCTCACAAGCTGTTGGCTTTCGCGACCGACACCGTCATCGGGTGGCTGAAAGCTCAAGTGGATGTGATCGGCGACAGTGTTGAAGGGATCTTTATCCTTGATGACATTGTGGGTTTCCTGTCGCCGAAGCAATACCAGGAGTTCGCCCATCCTTATTTGAAGAAGATCTTTGGAAGCTTTCCAGAATCCTGGGTGAAGGTTTACCACAATGATGCCAATGTCGGTCCCTTTCTGGAGGATTTGGCGGCGACAGGCTTCGACGTCTTAAACTGGAGCCACAACCTGGACATCAGTGAAGTTCGCAGCAGAACGAAGGGCAAAATCTGCCTGATGGGGAACGTTCCTCCCCTGGAGATCGGAACTCGCGGTTCACCCGAGGACGTCAAAAGCAGCGCCCTGGATATTCTCAGGAAAACCCAGGGAAGTGGCGTCATTCTTTCTGTTGGCGGAGGCGTCAGTCCCGGAATGCCAAGGGCCAACATTATGGCTCTGGTCCAGGCGGCGCGGGAGTTCCAGTCGGCGTAGAGGGCGGTTCGCCCACAGGCACTGCGTGCGGATGCCGTTAAAAGCCCCAAGTCCGCCCATTGCCGGAGCGTTTCCCCCGTCTTGAATAAAAGAGTTTGAATGCCCTTGATGGGTCAGATAGAATTTAGAGGGAAGCGGGCCCAAGAGGGCAGCCCGGGTTGTTGGTAAGAAGCGTGGCGGCTTCCGCCACAAATTGAGGTTTTCGAGCCTGTCAACGGACCATGCAACAACCGTCAAGGTCCCAATTACTGGGGGCTTTCCTTTTCGCTGCGATCATCCTGGGCTTTTTACTGGTGCGTTATCTACACTTGGTATGAATGATCGGCGAAACGAAGACTATCCTCTGGTTGCCATCGTTGGACCGACGGCGGCGGGAAAGTCCGAACTGGCCCTTTTGCTTGCCGAGCGTCTGACGGGCGAAATCGTTAATTTTGACTCGGTTCAAGTTTACAGAGGGTTTGACGTCGGCACCGGAAAACTTCCGCCGGCCGAGCGCCGCGGAATTCCGCACCACCTGATGGATTGCCTCGATCCCTCGAAGGACTTCACGGCCGGCGACTTCCGGCGCGAAGCCTTGAAAGTAATTCACGAAATTCGCCGCCGGACCAAGCTGCCGATTCTGGCCGGCGGAACGGGCCTTTACTTGCGGGCGCTGTTGATGGGGTTGTTTGAGGGGCCTCCCCGCTCTGAGCTGTTGCGGGACCGGCTGCGGCGCATGGCGAGCCGGCGCGGCCGCCGTTTTGTTCACCGCTTGCTCAACCGGCTGGATGCTGCTTCGGCTGAGCGCATTAAGCCTCAGGATTTGCAAAAAGTGATTCGCGCGATTGAAGTCTGCCTTCTTTCAAGCGAAGCACTGTCCAGCCTGCAGTCGCGCGGCCGGGAGCCTTTGCAGGGATTCCGGTGCATCAAGGTTGGGCTCGATCCGTCCCGTCCCGAACTCTGCGCCCGGATCAATCGGCGCGTGGAACGGATGTTCGCTGCGGGGTTGGGCGATGAGGTGCAATCCCTGCTGGCTCGGCCCGATGCCGGGCGAATGAAAGCGCTGGGATCGATCGGTTACCGCCAGGTGGCGTCCGCTCTCAAAGGCGAAATCCCCTGGCAGCAAGCGCTCGAAGAAACTCAAGCGGCGACCCGGCAATATTCGAAACGCCAGATGACGTGGTTCCGGCGGGAGCCTGAAGTCACCTGGTTTTCGGGTTTCGGCGACGATCCAAAGATCCAGGACCAAGTGCTCAACTCCGTCAACGTCATGCTAGGATCAAGAAACGAGGGCGAAGTTGTAGATTCACCCAAAACCTTATCATTGTGAGAACTGCCATGACGCCAGGGACTCCAGTGGAAAAGAGAAAGACCATGGAAAAACTTCAAAACATCCAGGACGGATTCTTAAATTCGTTGCGGAAAGACAAGAGCGTTGTGACAATTTACTTGGTGAGCGGCGTCAAATTGATTGGAAGAATTCGCAGCTTTGACAAGTACTCCGTGATTTTGGACAGCAGCGGACAAGAGCAATTGATCTTCAAGCATGCGATTTCGACGGTGGTGGTCAACCGCTCCAATTCCGCTGCTTCGCATCCGCCGTCCTCAGGAGGTTCGTGAGAGTTCGGAAGGAACGGCCCTTGGAGAGGGCTTACCTGGTTGGCTGGGCTCGTAGCCGGCGCGCCGGATTCGTTGGTGAATACGACCCTGAGGAGAGTTTAGGGGAACTTGGTGAGCTGGCCACCAGCGCGGGCGCCCAGGTTGTGGGCTCCGCCCTGCAGTTTTCTCCCGAACCTGATTCCGCCACCCTGGTGGGGCGGGGCAAGGCGCATGAGATCCGGGTCGACGCGCGCGCAGCCCATGCCGACGTCATCATTTTCGATCACGACCTTACCCCATCGCAACTTCGCAATCTCGAGCACGCTCTCGATTCCAAGATTCTCGACCGCACCCAACTTATTCTGGATATCTTCGCCGGACGCGCGCGCAGCCGTGAGGGACAGCTCCAGGTGGAACTGGCTCAGTTGACCTACCTGCTGCCTCGCCTGGCTGGCCACGGCACCCGGCTTTCCCGGCTCGGGGGCGGCATCGGAACTCGCGGCCCTGGCGAACAGCAGCTGGAATTTGACCGGCGCCGGGTCCGCGCAAGAATCCAAAGGATTTCGCAAGGAATCGAGAAAGTGCGTTCGGAGCGCGCTCTGCACCGGGATCACCGGCGCAGGAAAGAACTTTATACCGTCGCGCTGGTCGGTTACACGAATGCCGGTAAATCGACGCTGTTCAATGCCTTGACGAAGGCTCACGTTTCCACCTCCGACCGTCTGTTTGTGACGCTTGATCCGACCGTCCGGGTGGTCGAACTTCCGTCCCACCGGCGCGTCCTTTTGTCGGATACCGTCGGATTTATTCGCAAGCTCCCGCCGCACCTTGTCGCCGCCTTCCGCGCCACCCTGGAGGAGCTTGAGGGCGCCAGCCTTCTGGTTCAGGTAACCGACGCTTCCGACCCGCAGCACGGCCGCCGCGAAAGTGCCGTCGAGCATTTGCTTGAGGACTTGCGCCTTGTCGATGCGCCGCGCCTGATGGCGTGGAATAAGATTGACTTGCTCGACCCTGAAATGCGCGCGAGGCTTGCGCGCGGGCCGCGCATGGTGGAAGTTTCCGCCCGCACCGGAGAAGGTTTTGAAACGCTCTTGCAAAAGATCGACCAGATGCTTGACGTGGATCCGATTGTGGAGGAGGAATTCGAATTTTCCGCGGGCGACGGCGAGCGCCTGGCCTTCCTTTATCGCAGCGGGAACGTCCTCTCGGCAAGATATGCGGACAATCGGGTGAGGGTGCGAGTTCAACTTGCCAGGTCTCTCCGTGAGCGCTTTCAATCAAGCAAAAATTTTCCTGGAGATTCGGCCACCCATCGCTGATTCCCTTTATTTTTGCGCCTGTCAGGGCTGTGGAAAAAAGTGTGGAAATTATTTAGGCAGTTTTCACTTCGTTTTAAAGCCCTGATCTGAGGCAAAATCGTCCATTTTTATAAGTTTTTGTTAAGCAGCTTGTTTGCAATAAGATGCGAGCCGAATGATAAAGCACTTGACAAAATATGTCCTACCGGTCAACCCCCCTGGTTCGGTCATTCCCGCCGCTAGTTTTGCACAATCGTGAGGCAATAACCCTTTTTGCCGGTTGTAGCCTGGCAAGGGCTGATTAGCCGCGTTAAACAAGTCCTCTCAATGCATAGGCTCTCACTGTAGCCCTCCGTCGTTCGGGGTGCGGCGGCCCGGCGAGGCCCGACGGTGGGAAGAAAACCTTGCGCGGAGAGCCGATCACGCAGGTCCGGCAATTCGAGCCCTGGGGTTGTGAAACCCCTGAAAGAGCACCGGCCGTGGAACTTTTTCATTCAAGCTGCATGGGATCAATCCACGCGCCGACCGCGAAGCTCTCGAATTTCCGTCAAGAAGCCTGAGCCTCGGTGCAGAAGCTTCTACGCCGGGAAGGATAACCTGCGGTTCCCAACTTTCGTTGACACGCTTTAGGCCCTTGGCTATAGTGTTTGGTGTAAATTGAAATGGCTTTCTTATAAAGATCCCGAAAGTCTCTCTTCCAATGACATGCCGTCGGGGAAGAAGTCCCAACACTTATGAACCTTCCTATTTCACTGACTGTCCTTCGCATCTTCTTTGTTCCGCTGGTTGTCGTGCTGTTGCTGACCAAAGGCGACAACATGGACCTGTGGGCGGTTGGCGTATTCTTGCTGGCCGCGGCCACGGATCTGCTGGATGGCTATCTGGCGCGAAAGCGCGGTCAGGTGACGGCGCTTGGAATCCTGCTGGATCCCCTTGCTGATAAGCTTCTGACGGCGTCGGCTTTCATTTCCCTGGTTGAACTCCACATGGTTCCCGCCTGGATGGTGGTGATCATCATCGGGCGCGAGCTGGCCGTGACCGGACTCCGTTCCATTGCTTCCTCCCAAGGGTTTCTGCTGGCGGCATCGGACATGGGCAAGACCAAGATGGTTCTGCAAGTCCTGGCTATTAGCGTGATCACGCTGGAAACGAGGCTGCCGCTGTTGCCGGTGGTGGGGACTGTGCTGCTCTGGATGGTCGTTGTCTTTGCGACGATTTCCGGAACGCAATACTTTTGGGATTTCCGTAGAAAGATGGACGCGCGCCTGAAGCAGCACCCTCCCGGCCAGATGGTCGTGATTCCGGGCGGGAAGGAAAAAGAAGGCGAGAAGGATGCCGCCGCTCACTGAAGAACAGCAGCGGATTCTCATCAAGTTGGCTTGGGAAGCGCTGGTGTCGGGGGTGCGGGGAGGCGCTTTGGGTCTGGATGAGGTCGCAGCTCCGGAGCCGCTGCTCGCGCCGTTGGGAGCTTTTGTTACTCTCCGCAAGCAAGGGCGGTTGCGGGGTTGTATCGGACACGTCAAAGCAGACAAGCCGCTCTATCACACCGTCCGCGAGTGTGCCGTCGCGGCGGCCCTCTCCGACCCGCGCTTTTCTCCGGTGACGCCGCAGGAATTACCTTTGATCCAGATCGAGATTTCTGTTTTAAGCGAGCTGCAGGTTGTGGCTCCCGAGCAGATTGAAGTGGGCAGGCACGGCCTCTACATTTCAAAAGGACCCCAAGGGGGGTTGCTGCTGCCCCAGGTGGCTGTGGAATGGGGATGGGAGCGCGAGAAATTTCTCGAACAAACGTGCCTGAAGGCCGGACTTCCCGCTGACGCCTGGCGGCAGGGCGCAATCGTCCAGGCCTTTACCGCCCAGGTCTTTGGCGAAGCTTTAGATTCCGGGACCTCAGCCCGGCAAGCCATCAACTCCTTTCATGAAACGCGCCCAAGGTAAGACCTTCCGGTTTTCAAGCTCCACGTCCATTCCGAAGGGAACTCCGTGGGTTCGCCTTGTGTGATATCATCGGGAGAACGTGTTCAAGACCTGCTTGTGGACCGTACTCCTGGGGTTCCTCATCTGGATTCCTTATCGTGCATTTTTGCATGCAGGGCCCGGAATCTTGGGGCAGAGTATGCACTGCACCTGCGGATGCTGTGCGCACGGACATTGCAGGTGTTCGATGGCGACGTGCTCGGCGAATGGATCGCACGCTTCCAAAGCGTCGTCCCGCGGGCGTTCGCAAACCGGGATTCACTGCGTTTGCCGGGCGGCGCATCATGGAGCTTCCATCGCGCCCGACGGCCATTCGGATTTGTTCTTTGATCTTCCCAGGCGGGGGTTGGTTTACGAACTTCCGGCGTTGCGGTATCGCAGCGAGATGATGTTCGCCTGGCCGCCTGTTCCCAACGTATCGACCTCTGATCCCCCTCCTAGATCGCTGACTTCCTGATTGACACATCTTCTTAAACGGCCTGCGGGTTGCCCCCGGAGGCTTGATTCTGTACGTGTCCCACGCCAAGGAGGGTTTCATGAAGTACGTCTGGCGCCTGTTCCTATTGGTGCAGATGTGTATTTTGGCGGTGCCCGGCTATGCCGGGATCTTTGGCAACGTGCGGGGAGTTGTTCATGATCCCCAGCACCGGCCCATCGGAAAGGCGCAGGTTACCATTCGAGCGCGTGCTTCAGCCTGGGTTAAAATGATGCACTCGAACGCCGAAGGAGAATTTGAATTCGACGCGGTTCCCGTCGGCGATTATGTGGTCACGGTGGCCGCCAGGGGATTCCAGCCTTTTAAACAGCCGATTACCGTGACTTCAGGCAGCGCGCCGATCCTGCACTGCCAGATGAGTTTGAAAGGACTGAAAGAAAACGTGGAGGTTTCAGGAACTCCCGCGGTCATCAACACGGAAGCTTCGAGCACCCAAACGCTGGTGAGCCGCCGAAAGATTGTGCGGACTCCCGGAGCCGACCGTGCGAACAGCCTGGCAATGATCACGGATTACGTCCCCGGGGCCTATATCGTCCACGATCAACTGCACGTCCGCGGCGGACACCAGGTCAGTTGGGCGGTGGATGGCGTTCCCGTGCCCAACACGAACATCGCCAGCAACGTCGGACCGCAGTTCGATCCCAAGGACATTGACTATGTTGAGATGAAGACCGGCGGCTACTCCGCCGAGTATGGCAACCGCACCTACGGCGTTTTCAATGTGATTCCACGGTCCGGATTCGAATACAACAACAGGGGCGAACTGGTCACCAGCTACGGCAGTTTTAATCAGACCAACGACCAAGTGAATTTCGGCAGCCACACGGACCGCTTTGCCTATTTCGGAAGCTTCAGCGCCAACCGCTCCGATCTTGGCCTGATGACGCCGGCGAGCCAGGTGATCCATGATATGGATAGTGGGTTCGGTGGATTTGGTTCTCTGATCTTCAACGCCACTCCCAACGACCAGCTGCGCCTGGTGGCTTCTGCCCGCGGAGACCATTACCAGATTCCAAACACGCCGGAGCAGCAGGCTGCCGGCATTCGCGACCTGGATCTGGAGCGCGATGACTTTATCAATTTCTCCTGGGTTCACACCTTCAATCCGGGAATGATGCTGACGGTTTCTCCCTTTTACCACTTCAACCGGGCTGACTTTGTAGGCGGTCCCAATGATACGCCCTATATTTTGAACAACAATCGCGGCTCGCAATATGTGGGCGGGCAAGCGACGCTCGCAGTTGTCAAAGGGAAGCACAATGCGCAATTTGGACTGGAAGCTTTCGGCCAGCATGATGACACATCCTTTGGATTAGCGCAGCCCGGCCCGAACGGTCAGATTCTCAACCAGCGCCTCACGCCCTGGGGCAATCTGGAGGCAGCGTTCTTGGGAGACCAGTACCGGATGACCTCTTGGCTTTCTCTGAACGGAGGCTTGCGGCTGACCCATTATGCGGGCCTGCACTCGGAAAACGCCGCCTCGCCGCGCATTGGGGCTGCTGTTCGGCTGCCCAGGCTCGGCTGGATTCTGCGGGCGTTTTACGGCCGCTACTATCAGGCGCCTCCGCTGGATACGGTTGCGGGACCGCTCGCGCAATTTGCGATCCAACAGGGATTCAGCTTCCTTCCCTTGCGCGGCGAGCGGGATGAGCAATATCAGGCCGGCGTAACCATTCCGTTCCATCGCTGGGTTCTCGACGCCGACATCTTTCGAACCCACGCCCGCAACTTTTTCGACCACGACGTCATCGGCAACTCGAATATTTTCCTGCCGCTCACGGTTCAAGGCGCGCGCATCCAGGGCTGGGAAGCCACGCTTCGCTCGCCGACCATCTTTCACCTTGCTCAACTGCACGTTGCTTACTCGCACCAATTCGCCCAGGGATTCGGCGCCGTTACGGGCGGCCTGACGGACTTTGAGCCCCCGGAATCGGGCTTTTTCTGGCTCGATCACGACCAGCGCAATACGTTGAGCACCGTGATTTCATCGGCGCTCCCCGGCCACGCCTGGGCAACGGCGACGGTGGCTTACGGTTCGGGTTTCTTGAACGGCGACGGCCCGGCGCACCTGCCCGGCCACGCCACAGTGGGCGCCTCGCTCGGCAAGTCTTTTGGCGAGAAGTGGTCGCTGGCGCTCAATGCCTTGAACCTCGCAGACCGGCGCTACCTGCTCGACAACAGCAATACGTTCGGCGGCACCCACTTCGTCAATCCCCGGGAGGTTTACGTGGAGTTGCGTTACCGGTTCCATTATTGATTGCCGTCAAGTCACGGAGGGCCGGCAGCGACATCGCAATGCTATGGCGGTTGTCGGTCTCGACGGGTCGGCTGAATCTGGCGCTGGGACCAGCAGCCTTCATAGACAGAAAGTGCTATTGCCGCCGCGTACCGGATGTGGCACACTACCGCAGGAGTCCTCAGGGGGAATCGTTTCGGCTGCATGGCACATGATGGGACAGCATCGTCCGGCACTGCAACGCCCACGGGAGTTGTCTCTCGTTTTTTCCTCTTGAGCTCCGCCTTGGGATTCTTCATCGGGCTGTTTGAAGCCTACCACCTCTGGCATAACCCTCGCATTGTCCCTCTTTTGGTTCCGGACGTTGGATACGTCATCTGGTTTCTCGCTCCGCTGGTGGATATGGTCTTGTTTGGAATCGTGGGATTCGTTCTAGGTTATCTGGCTCGCCTAACGGGGAGGAGAGATGTTTTTGTTGCTGCGGAGGTTGGGATCGCTGTCGGGTTCGTGGTCCTCATGTTGGAATGGTACCACTTAATAACGGGCCCTCCTCATTTTGCTTTTGACATGGAAACCTTATTGCCCCTGATGTGTGCTGCGGGGAGTTTTGTCCTTTCATTCGCGCTCCTTCAGTTGATCTGGGACCAGCTTTCGGACTTTATGCAAAGCGAGGCGAGAGCCCTGCTGCGACCGCTGGGTTGGGGGCTGGCCGTGGCTGCTGTGGCAGGGCTGGCGGGGATAGGAGTTTTCGTTGTGCGGCCATCGTTTGCCGCAACTGCCGTTCAAGCCACCTCGCCTCCCCCTCACGCGCCGAACATTGTTTTTATCACCCTCGATACCGTGCGGGCGGATCATCTTTCAGCATACGGCTATCGCCGGGCCACCACTCCCAATCTGGAGCGCTTTGCGCGCACGGGTGTGCTGTTTAAGAACGCCATCGCCCCAACTTCCTGGACGCTGGCCTCCCACGCTTCGATGTTCACCGGCCTGCTTCCTCAGCAGCATGGCGCTGACTTTGCTGTGCCGCTTTCATCAAGTCCCTGGACGCTGGGGGAGATCCTCCGCTCGAAAGGTTATGAAACGGCCGGATTCACTGCAAACCGCGGCTACATGCAGCGAGGGTGGGGAATCGCTCAGGGTTTTGCTTGGTATGCAGATGATAGCGATTCTTTACGTCACAACTTGGAACGGACCACGCTGGGGACCGACCTGATTCAACCCCTCTATCAGCGTTTCGATGAGTTTAACTATTTCGACCGGGAAAACGCGGAGCAGCTCAATCAGCGGGTGTTCCGTTGGTTGAGGAGCCGTCCACAAGAGCCTTTCTTTCTTTTCATCAACTATTTTGACGCTCACGACCCCTACGTTACCTCAGCGCCGTACAACCACCGCTTTGGAGCCGTTTCCAACAAATTTATGCGGGATCTTTTTGGGGCAATGAAAGTCAGCAAAGGTTCCGCCAAATTCAGCTTGAAAACCCGGAATTCTCTTCCGGCGGCTTATGACAATTGCATCGCCTACCTTGACAATCAGGTCGGCGTCTTCCTGCATCATCTTCAGCAGTCCTCTCAGTTGCAGAACACGATCATTATCATCGTCGGTGATCATGGGGACGAATTCGGTGGCCACGGCAGTTACATGCACGGGCATAACCTCTATCGAGGAGTGCTGCACGTGCCTCTGATCATCGCCGGGCCGGGCGTGCCCAAGGATGTTCGCATCAGCCACATTGTTGGAATCCGCCAGCTTTTTTCAACCATCTTGGACCTGGCGGGCGGCGGCCAAACGCCTTTTAGCCGCACCAGTCTGGCCAGGTTCTGGAATCCCGATTTCAAACCGACGCCTTTTGATGACGCTGTGGTTTCAGAATTGTCTCCGATAGCGGATCTTACCGGCCAGCACGCCATGATCAGCCTGACCACGCCACAGTGGCAGTACATTGAGCACCGCAGCGGGCGCCAGCAGCTTTATGATTGGAGGACAGATCCCCACGAGCAGGATAACCTGGCCGGGCTGCCCAACAAACAGGCGACGATGAAGAGTCTTCATACGCGCCTCATCCGTTTAGTGAGCAACGCCACCGGTCCCTGGCGCGGCAGGGAGTATTTGCGGGCCCTGGACTCTGGAACCAACGGCTTTCATCGCAACCTTCTTTTCCCTCAGCCCGTGCAGCCCGGAAATCCTCAAAATCAATTTCGAATCGGCATGGCCCAGGCCTATTTCAAGTTGCAGGCTTCCACACCCGTCCGGCCCTCACTGTCAAGGCGCGATCTTCTGGAAAGCCTTCCCTACCACTAGCGGGGGCGGGGCAACCGCAGGCCGCATGCACTCGCCTTCAGGCTTTGCACTGAAAGTGCTATTGCCGCCGAGTACCGGATGTGGCACACTACCGCAGGAGACCTCAGGGGGAATCGTTTCGGCTGCATGGCACATGATGGGACAGCATCGTCCGGCACGGCACCGCACGCCGCAATCGTCAGCCGCTTTTTCCTCTTCGGCTCCGCCCTGGGATTTTTCATCGGCCTGTTTGAAGCCTATCGCCTCTGGACCACCCCGCGCATTATCCCTCTTCTGGTTCCGGACATCGGATACGTCATCTGGTTTCTCGCTCCTCTTGTGGACATGATCTTCTTCGGCCTGGTGGGCCTGGGGCTGGGGTTGTGTGCCCGCCGAAGCGCCAGAAAAGACGCCTTTGTCGCCGTTCTTGCCGGTGTCGCGATCGCGTTTGTGGCGCTGATGTTGTTCTGGTTTCACTTTGATATCGCGCTCAATCCGTTTCACTATCAAGAAGTCGGTTACCCTTTGGCGTTCTTGTGTCTTAGCGTGGGTGTTTCCTTCCTGGTGATTGGAAAGCTGCCGGGTGGGCTGGTTGCAGTCTTCACTCGCTGGACGGGGCGTTGGCAAAAACCTTTGGCGTGGGGACTCGCCGTTGGCGCTTTGGTGATGCTGGCGGCAGTCGGCAAGTTTACCGCCCGGCCGTCTTTTGCCGGGCCCGCCGCTGTGACGGATTCGCCCTCCACTCGCGCTCCAAACATTGTTTTTATCACCCTCGACACCGTGCGGGCGGATCATCTTTCAGCCTACGGTTATCGGCGTCCCACCACTCCCAATCTGGAGCGCTTTGCGCGCACCGGAGTGCTGTTTGAGAACGCCATCGCGCCCACTTCCTGGACGCTGGCCTCCCACGCTTCAATGTTCACCGGCCTGCTTCCTCAGCAGCATGGAGCCGACTTCGGTGTTCCGCTGGTTTCATCTCCCTGGACGCTGGCGGAGATCCTCCGTTCCCGGGGCTACCAGACAGCGGGGTTTGTGGCCAACAACTGTTACCTGCATCGGGGCTGGGGAATTGCCCAGGGATTTGAAACCTACGATGACTATCGGAATTCCGTCCTCCACAATTTCTCACAAACCTTGGTGGGCAACGCCTTGGTTCAACCGATTTACCAGAACGTCTGGTCTTTTGACTGGATGGCCCGCCGCAACGCCGCGCGGCTCAATAGCCAGATTTTCCGGTGGTTCCGGCGCCGTCCGGATCGCCCTCTTTTTCTGTTTATCAATTACTATGACGCGCACGAGCCTTATGTAAGTCCGCCGCCTTACAACCACCTGTTTGGCCATGCCTCCCTGGGGATGCTCAGGAAATTCCACCAGGCACTGGTGCTTGACAAGGGCCGGCCCGTGCTCAGCCCGCAGGAACGCAACTCGGTGATCGCGGCTTACGACAACACCCTGGCGTATATGGACGACCAGGTCGGGCGCCTGCTGCATTTTCTTCACCAAACGCCCGGGTGGCAAAACACCATCGTCATCATCACCTCCGATCACGGCGATGAGTTCGGAGCGCACGGCAGCTATGACCACGGCCGCAACCTTTACCGGGGCGTCTTGCACGTTCCGCTGGTCATCGCCGGGCCGGGCGTGCCCAAGGATGTGCGCATCAAACACATCGTCGGCATCCGCCAGCTTTTCTCGACCGTGCTGGACCTGGCGGGAGGCGGTCAAACGCCTTTCAGCCGCACCAGTCTGGCCCGCTTCTGGAATCCCGATTTCAAACCCGCGCCGTTTGATGATGACGTCGTCTCGGAACTGGTTCCCCTCGACGACATCGGGGCCCGGCACGCCATGATCAGCCTGACCACTCCACAGTGGCAGTACATTGAGCACCACAGCGGTCGCCAGCAGCTCTATAACTGGATCACTGACCCCGACGAACAGAAGAGTCTCGCGGCGGCTCCGGCGGACCAGGCGGCGCTCCAGAGCCTCCACGCCCGCCTCGTGAGCCTGGTCGCAAACTCTACCGGCCCCTGGACTGGCCGCGAGTATCTGCTGGCTCTGGGTTTGGGAGCGGGTAAATCCGGGCAGGGACTGCTTTTCCCTCATCCCGTGCAGCCGGGAAATCAGAAGGATCAATTTCGAATCGGCATGGCCCAGGCCTACTTTAAGTCCCAGGCTTCCGCGCCCGTTCGTCCCTCACGATCCGAGCGGGACATTATCCAGAGCCTTCCGTATCAGTAGCCGCCGACCACGCGCGGGCAGCTATTCACTCTTGTGCATTAAAGGCGTAGTCTCTTGAAATACGATTCGGGAATGGCTCTAACCATGAACATCACCCCCCTCCAAAAAGGAGGCGTGTAGATGACTTCCTTCTTCTTTTTTATTGCTCGATAGATATCATTTGCCACCCGATCCGGTTTTGCCCACAGCTTGTTCTTGCGGAATCCGGCAGTCATAGGGGTATCCACGAAACCCGGCTTCACTGTAATCACATTCACGTGAGCCCGATGGAGGCGGTTTCTCAAGCCCTGAAGGTAAGTGGACACAGCGGACTTTGCCGTTCCGTAAATATAATTGCTTTGACGACCCCGCTCTCCGGCGACGGATGAAATCACGGCGATTGTGCCGTGTTGTTGTGTTTCAAACAGGTTGGCTACGTGAGTGAGGATAGAAATAACGCTGAGACAGTTTGTCTGCAGTTCCGAAAGAGTGCTTTCATACGAAGCTTCGCAATTTTTCTGGTCGGAAAGTGTGCCATGGGCAATTAGGATCGTATCAAGCGCTCCCATGGCGTTCTTTGCGCGCGCGATCATATCCAGATGGTGGGCTGTATCGTTGGCGTCCATTACCTGAGTCTCCACCTGCGAAGCGCCTCGAATTCTAAGATCGGCTGACACGTCTGAAAGCCGTTCCTGGTTGCGCGCGACAAGGTACAGGCGGTCCCCGTCTTGTGCAAAGTGTCTTGCCGTGGCTTCTGCTATGGCAGACGTGGCTCCGATGATCAGGACATGCCGCATGGTTTTTCTCCCGTTACCCTCCGCCAGAAAGAGGAAGAGAAGCGCGGATCGATGTGGCGCTGAAACTCTTCCCAGCGTGGGAAATATTGCCGAAAATGTTCGCCGGACATTCGAGCGTCCTTGGCCGGATAGACTGCGCCGCTGGCAGATGCAACAATACGATCCAGATTATCCAACAGCCGCAGGGTGCGCTGCCCCTGGTTTGGAAAGTCCAATGCCAGCGTAACGCCCGGACGCGGAAAGGAGAGGAGCCCCGGTGAGGTCTGGCTGCCGAATACCTTAAGCACCGCTAGAAAAGACCCCATGCGTGCGGCCGCAATCGTTTCCAATAGGGCGCGGGTAGCTGACTTGGCGGACTCCGGAGGCACTACACACTGGTACTGAAGAAAGCCTTGCCGCCCATAAAGACGATCCCAATGCAATATTCCGTCAAGCGGATAGAAAAAAGGCTCGTAGTGCACAGTTGCCCGATGTGTTTTTCTAATTTGTCTGAAATAATACAGGCTATTGAAGACCCTTAACGGCAACGGACTGACGAGAGGGAAAGGAATTTCTACCGGAACAGTATACGTTCTGCCTGCGGGGGCGGGTAGTGTTTTGCGAGGGGCGGCGTGGTTCCCACGCATGAAAAGTCCACGGCCCAGCGACTTGCCCCGGGAAAGGCAGTCGATCCACGCAACGGTGTATTCGTAGTCCTGATCGGACTCATCAGAAATCTCAAAAAAAGCATCCAGATTGGGGAAACGGATGGTTTCAAGGTCCACCGCAGCATTGTTAATGGGGCGAAGTTTGAACTCGGCCCAAAGAATCACTCCCGTAAGTCCGAGCCCGGCTATGGTCGCGTAGTATAGTTCGGTATTTTTGTCCGGCGAGCAGAGAACGGTTCCCTGGTCAGAGCGTCTTACGGCCAGCCGCAAGACGTGTTGGCCAAATGTGCCAACGCGGTGGTGGTTTTTCCCGTGGACATCATTGGCGATAGCCCCTCCAACGGTTACGAACCGCGTGCCGGGGGTGACCGGCAGGAACCATCCCATCGGAACAGTGAGGGCGAGGATGTCAGCGAGCAGGACTCCCCCTTCACAGCGCAGGACACCACTGGACCTGTCAAAAGATAACAACCTGTTCATGCTCCGCGTGTCCAGCAAAGCGCCGCCATTATTCTGGCAGCAGTCGCCGTAACTGCGGCCGTTGCCATAGGGTAAGAGGCTGTGTGTGGTGCCGGGGAGCGCCTCGTCCGCCCAACGCGCGCAGAACACTTCCGCGGGATTTGCCTTCGGGTAGCGGCCCCAGGAGGAGTACTTGTTCATAAGGCTGCCAATAAGAGTAAGGCTCCGATGAAAAACGCGGTAAACCAGGTTACCTTGTCTTTGGCGGCAAAGATCACCGGGTCATCGTGCATCTGGCCCCGATGAGTGATGAGCCAGATGCGGCTAATCCAGAACAACAGGGCCGGGGTTACCATCCAGAGAAACGCGGGATGGCGGTATAAAGTCCTCACTTTATCGCTGTTGATATAGAACGCCGATACCAGGACTGCGAGGAACCCGCTGGCCACGCTTAGGGCCATGAGTATTACCCCATCGTCCACGTAGTAGTCGCGACCATGAGTATTAGGCTGCGAGTTTTGCTTGCAGACGAGCAGTTCGGAATAGCGTTTGACCAATGCCAGGCTGAAAAACATGAAAATAGAAAAAGCAAGAAGCCAGAACGACAGGGGGATGTGGGTGGCCGCAGCGCCGCCAATAATCCGTAGAGTGTAAAGGCCTGCCAGTAGTTCGGAGTCAATGAGAACGACCGCCTTTAATCCAAAGGAATAGGCAATCGTCAAGGCGTAGTAACACATAAGTGTCATCAGGAAAGCCTTGGGCAGCCACAGGGCTGCGATCGTAAAGGCCCCAGCCAGCAAAGGCGCCATCATGGCCGTTCCCCCGAGGATGGGTAGGTCGCCAGAAGCAAACGGGCGAAGGCGCTTGCTTGGATGGGCCCGGTCCTCAGGAATATCGAGGAGATCGTTGAGCAAGTAAACGCTGGAAGCGCAGAATGAAAAGCTGGCGAAAGCAAGCAGTCCGTGAAACCAAAGCTGCACGTTGGTAATCTCATGCAGCATCAGGATAGGGACGAAGACCAAGGTGTTTTTGATCCACTGATGGACTCGCAACGCCCTTGCGTATGTCCTTAGGCCTGGACGTTCATCCTCAAAGATGTGGCTAACAGGGCACCGATGGGCCACTTTCTTTCGAAGGCGAAATCCGGGGTTTACCAGCAGAGCTTTTCGGGCCGCACTCCAAACATGAAGATCCGTATGGCTGTTCCCCACGTAATCAAAGGCTCTGTCGCCGTACTCCGCGATGAGCAGATCCCGCTTGGCACACCCTGAGAGGTTGATGCCTTGTTCAGTCGCGTACACACGGTCAAAGAAGCCCAGCTTCCTCGCAACTCCTTCGGCAAATTTCCTATGGGACGCCGTCACCAGGACGATGGGCCGGCCCTCGGCATGCTTGCGCTTCAGGAACTCAATCAGTTCGCGCTGGTAAGGAAGATTCCCCGCGTCCATATCGACATGGCGCGCGATATTCTGTTTGAGGGTGGATCGCCCGGCCAATAGCCAAAATGGGAGCAAAAATACCATTAAGGGCCGCCTTTTTAAAAGAGCGATGGCGGACTCTAATAGCAGGTCAGACCGGATCAGGGTTCCATCCAAATCCACGCACAAAGGTATGTCGTCCACTGTTTTGTCTCCGAGGCCAGCATATAACAGCATCTATGAAAACAGATTCTGACCGAATGGGGAAAGGAATTTTTGCCCAACACCCAGGCGCATGGGCCCAGTCAAGAATAAGACCAGGTCCATGTGTTACAGCTTGTCGCAACGGTCTGCCTGCGGCCTGCCCAGGGTTTATGTGTTCTCGCCCACAGCGACGCTCCCGGCCTCTGACCATACCACAGCTTCTGAAGCTGGAACCTTCGCTTCTTGGAAGGTTCGGCTGGCTGGATGCTCCTGATAAAGTTCGCGCATGAGGGCGGCCGCGATCAGAGCGAGACCGTAAAAGTATGGAGAGCCCAGGATCATAAAATGCATGGTGGAGCTCTCGGCGATCCGGGGAACTGTGAAAAACGGGATGCAGAGGACGACCCATCCGATTCGCATCAGCGCGTTCAGGCGTCTTTCATACAGCATTGGAATGAGTACGACTGTATAGCCAACCCAACTGATTGGGCCGACCAGCAGGGTAGCGACTAGTGCGACCTCGGACACCCTGAAAACGTCCGGAGCCTTGCGCATCACTCGCCAGGTGATAGCGGTCAGGAAAATAATCGTCAACGCAAAACCGACGTCCCTGAAATGATGGGTGATGCCGAGATAGGGATCAAGCCGCGCAAACATTGCGATGATTGCAGAGCTCCCGGTTGTTTCCAATCCGTTATAGTGCCTGCAAGCGGCGAGCCACTGCCGGTAAAGTAGAGCGCCATTGCCAAACATGATGGGTACCATTGAAGCGGTTGCAAAAGTCAATAGAGCCGAGATGCCGGCCTTGATGTGGCGGGCTAAAATCAGCAGCACCGGCCAGATCAGGAAGTCCGGTTTAAGCGCGCAGATGAGTCCGATCGCTATGCCTGCCGTGATGAAGTTATTTTTCCGGAACGACAGCCAGGCGACAACGGTGAGCAAAAGCAGGACCATATAGACTTGACCCTGCAAGAACGTAGTCCAAACGCCTGCCATCCCAAGAGCCAGCAGAATTCGGGTTCTTAAAGCCGGATTGGGATTCGCCCGGACGACCAGGATGATGCACACGCAGAAGAGGCAGGCTGAAACGAGGGTCCACAACTCCCGGCTGGCAATCGGTCCCAAGGCCACAAGCGGTCGGAGCACGTAGAGGCTGATGGGCGGGTTCAGATTCACCGAGCGCACGAATAGCCCGCGTATGTCGAGGTAAATATCGAATGTCAAGGGGTATGCCAGATAGGGATTCAAGTGATGGGACCAGGCAAAGACGGAGGCATAGAAAGATCCGAAATCCCGGAGCTGTCTGAGGCTGTAGAAACTCGCCATGGCCTCGAAGAAGATCGCGAGGTAATAGACCAGCAAACAGAAGGCAGCACCTACCAGCGGACCGATGTGCCTCCAGTCATTGTGGGGACTGGCCAGGTCCCCCAGGTCGGACAAATGAATTGCTTGCTGCAATTTCTTGCGCATGCCTTGCCTGGCGACGGGTGTCTACTCCGTTTGGTTTTGATCCTGGCGTCCCCTTGGGTCCTGTCGGAGGATAGCTGCATCGCCCTCAAAGGCGGGTTTCAGCGCCTACCACCAACGATTGGACCGCAATTTGCAGACCAATATCGGAAGTTGGAATAACTCGCTGTTTTTACAATAAGTTATGTTGCTCCGAGGGCGGGGGTGTCATCAAAAGGTGCCATTTTGATTTTCCCC
>CAYWMN010000040.1:0-1173 GCA_964459065.1 uncultured Acidobacteriota bacterium
CAAAGACCCCCAGGGCAAGTATCTGATTGTTCCATCAGCCTCTCCTGAAAACCCCGTAAAAGGCCATCCCAAATGGACCCGATGGACTACGGTGTCATCCACCATCGACCTGGAAATCGCTCGCGAGATTTTCACGCACCTTATTCAAGGGAGCGAAATCCTGAGGGTGGACAGGGGCCAGGCAGTCCGCTGGCGGAAGATTCTGCAAGATCTGCCAACGCCCGCCGTCAACAAGCAGGGCGAACTCGTGGAGTGGTCTGAAAACACGCCGTCCGACGAACCCGGGCACCGGCATATGTCCAAGTTTTACGGACTGTTTCCGGGCGACCGGATCACGCCCGATGGGACTCCTGCGCTGGCTGCGGCTGCACGCAAAGCTCTGCTGGAACGGCTGAGCCATGGGTACGGCCACATGAACGGTTGGTCTTATCCGTGGATCGCGGCGCTATTTGCGCGGCTCGCGGATGGAAACTCAGCGCTGGCGCATTTGGATCTTTTCACCCGCAGCTGTGTGAATGATAATCTCCTCAGCTTGATTATTGATTATCGAAACCAGGGCCTCACGGTCAATTGGTATAGCAATAAAAAGATATTTCAAATCGAGGCAGGCCTTGGCACAAGCGCCGCGATTGCGGAAATGCTTCTCCAGAGCCAGGGTGAAACTCTCCGCACGCTGCCGGCCCTGCCGGACCGGTGGCCGGCGGGAAGCGTCGCAGGCCTGGTTGCCCGGGGAGGATTTGTGGTCGGCATCGACTGGGAGGGAAGCCAAGAAAAACGCGTAACAATCCACTCCCGCCTGGGAAACCTGTGCCGCGTGAAATTGCATTCTCCTCGCGGAAAGGTTTTGTTGAAAGCAAACGGCGTGTCGGTGAAATTCAGACAGCTTCGCGGTAACATCACGGAGTTTCGGACGGCAGCTGGCAACAGCTACGAACTGCGCTTCCGTTAAGCTGCGGCACCCGCCTTCCAAGCCGTAGGAAGTGCTGCCGCCCAAAGCTGGCGCATGTTCTTTCTGCCGAGTTGGAATCAGCGTCGCAGCCAATGACAGTGGTGAGGAGGAAATCTCCGATGGCTCGAATGACAAGACGAACCTTTCTGGGTGCAGCAGGCAGGATCTCAGCAGCAGCGCCGCTTCTCCATCTTGGATGGAGCGAGGCGGGGCTGGCGGAGGGA
>CAYWMN010000040.1:1273-20930 GCA_964459065.1 uncultured Acidobacteriota bacterium
GTGGAATGGGTTGTGTATTTTGAGAACAAAGGGCGCAAGGCAACCCCGATCCTCGAACAGGTACGAGCCCTGGACACGGAATTTCAGAGCCGCGAAGAGCGTTACCTTCTCCATTGGGCGCTCGGCAGCAACGCCCAGCCCACCGATTTTGCTCCGCGCGAACAGGCACTGGAGCCTGGGAAGCGCGTGTCGCTGGCGCCGGTCGGCGGACGCTCATCCAACACGACGGCGCTACCTTTCTTTAACCTTCAGATGCCAGGGGACGAGAAGGATTCCGAGCCGCGTGAGCGCGCAGGCGGAAACCTCGATCCCGGTGGCGTGATGCTGGCGGTAGGATGGAGCGGCCAATGGTCCGCCGCGTTTACCCGCCAGGCGGAGTCCGTACGCGCCGACGCCGGAATGGAATTAACCCACCTGCGGCTCAACCCCGGAGAGAGAATCCGGACTCCACGAATCCTGCTTCTGTTCTGGCAAGGCTCCGACCGCATCAGGGGCCAAAACCTTCTCCGCCGTTTTCTGCTTGCTCATCATTCGCCGCGACCGGGCGGTTCTCCGCCGGACCTTCCTGTTTCAGCCTGTTCCTGGGTTGCATTTGGATCAGGCAACAAGGTTACGGAACAGAACCAGATTGCTTTCGCCCGCGAATATAAGAAGATGATGCCGATCGACACCTTCTGGCTTGACGCCGGATGGTTCAAGGGAGGATGGCCCAATGGCGTCGGCAATTGGTTTCCCAAAAAGGAAGCCTTCCCCCGCGGGCTCCGTCCGCTAAGCGACGCGGTCCACAAGATGGGAATGCGGTTCATCGTCTGGTTTGAGCCAGAGCGCGTGCATGAAGGAACCTGGCTCGATACGAAGCATCCCGAGTGGGTCTTGGGCAAAGGGAAGGAACGGTTGCTGAACTTGGGCAATCCTGACGCCCGCAGGTGGCTGACCGGCCACATTGCCGGAATGATCAAAGCAGATGGAATTGACATTTACCGCAATGACTTCAACATGGACCCGCTGCCGCACTGGCAGCGCGCTGACGCGCCCGACCGGCAGGGCATCACAGAGATCCGTTACGTTGAGGGGCTCTACGCGTTTTGGGATGCCCTGTTAAAACGGTATCCCCACCTCATGATCGACAACTGTGCAAGCGGCGGCCGCCGCATCGATCTGGAAACCATCTCGCGCAGCGTGGCGCTCTGGCGGACGGATTTCGCGCTGGGCAAAAATGCCAGCCCCGGCGTTCAGGCGCAGGGGCCGGGCCTGGGGCTTTGGGCTCCTCTTAATGCCACGGCCGTTGGGGAATCACCGGATCTCGACCGCGCCCGGAGCGCGATGGGAGCCGGCATGGCATTTTTGTGGGACGTACGTCGTGCCGGTTTTGACGCGCCGCTAGCGCGGAAAATCGTCCGGCAAGAAAGGTCCATCCGCAAGTTTTACTCGGGCGACCTGTACCCGCTCACCCCGATTTCAAACGGCAATGACGCCTGGCTTGCGTACCAGTATGACCGCCCGGACCTCGGCGAAGGCATGGTGATGGCCTTCCGGCGCGAGCAGGCGCCACGCAAATCATGCACCGTGAAATTGAGGGGGCTAGACGCCAAGCGTCGCTATAAGCTTGAAGACCTCGATACCGGCGCCAAGAAGGTTTATGCAGGCAAGAAACTGGCTGCGGGCTTGCGCCTTGATATTGCCAACAAGCCGGGTTCAAGGCTACTGATTTATAGCGCTATGAGATAGCCCGGGTTGGATGCTTGCGGCCGAGAGACCGCGCTGGCGACACAGGATTTTCTCAGGTGAAGCATTAGACGGTTATTCTCGCACGCGAGGCACGCAATGAAGAACCAGGACGGGCGGATTCAACGGAGGAACTTTCTGGCTTTGGGAGGAGCAGGCCTGGCTGGCCTGGTCTCTGAGAAGGTCCGGTCCATCAGGAAGGGTGCTTCCAGCAAAGCCGGAGACGATCCAAGCAGCGAAGGAACGACAGCGGTACGGGAGTTAAACGGTACCTGGTATCTTGCTACGGACCCGCAAAACACCGGAGAGATGAAGCGATGGTATGACAATCCCTTGCCGGACGCACAGGCCACCGTTGTACCGTCCATCATTCAGGAAGTCTTCCCCGAATATCACGGAGTGGTCTGGTACTCGCACGAGTTCATGCCCCCCGCCCATCCCCACAGACAGGGCCGTTACCTCCTGCGGTTTGAGAATGTCGATTATTTGGCTTCCGTCTGGGTAAACGGAATCCATGTGGGCAGTCATGAGGGTGGAGATACGCCTTTCGTTCTGGATGCGACGCATGCCGTTAAGCCGCGGCGCAACAACAAGCTGGTGGTTCGAGTCCTGAACCCCAGCAACAAGCGGATTGACGGAATTGTTTTGAAGGATACCCCGCACCAATTCAAGAGGCTTCCCTATCGGAACGGCGCCATGTTTGATTATGGAGGCATCATCGGACCCGTGGAGCTGATGATGGCGCCGGCAGTTCGAGTGGAGAATCTTTATGTCAAGCCGGATTGGGAAACCGGCCGAATCCAGGTACAAGTCAATATCCGCAATGCCGTGCGGAAGCCAAGCCGCGGGCGTCTTGTTTTGTCTGTGGCCCCGGCAGCGAGCGGAGAAACGCTTGTGGCCAACTCTCAGCAGCATGAACTTCCACCAGGAGATACACTGGTCAAAACCGAATTGCAGGTTGAAGGACACCGCTTGTGGGATATTCAAGACCCTTACCTGTACCAGGTGAAAGCGAGCGTGCGAGCCGAGGGGATAGAAGGATGCGACGAGAGCTCCGTGCGCTGTGGCTTTCGGGATTTCCGGGTCGTAAACGGCTATTTCCGGCTGAACGGGAAACGGCTTTACTGGCGAAGTACTCACACGCTTAACCATTGCCCGATTGGCCAGATTCTTCCACCGAGCAATGCTCCCGACCTGCTTCGCCGCGACATGTTGTATGCGAAAGCAGCAGGCTTTAATGGCGTTCGCTTCATCGCCGGTCCTGCCTACCCTTATCAACTGGATCTGTGCGACGAAATCGGCCTTCTGGTTTGGGAAGAATCCATGGCGAGTTGGTTTGAAGCGCCCTACCCCGGAATGAAGGAACAATATGACGCGACGGTCCGGAACATGGTGCTTCGCGACCGCAACCATCCCTGTATCGCCATGTGGGGAATGCTCAATGAGACTCCGAACGGCCCGATCTTTCGGGCGGCGGTCGCGGCACTGAAGATGGTTCGCGGAGTCGACGACGCACGCGTCGTGCTGCTATCAAGCGGGCGATGGGACGGCCAGCCCAGCATCGGTTCAATCAGCAATCCCGGCAGTTCGGAATGGGAGCACGTTTGGGGCGTGGAAGCGCCGGGAGCGCCGCCACTAAAACCAGGCGACCTGGGGGGTTACTGGAAAAATTCAGGCGACGCTCACTGCTACCCGCAGGTGCCCCAGACGCCGGCAGTGAACCACGAAATCCGAACCCTGGGCGAGCACAGCAAGCCGGTGTTTCTTTCAGAATATGGGATTGGCAGCATGATGAACGTCATCGAGGACGCGCGCAGGTTCCAGCAGGCGGGCGCCCGACCCGACCTTGAAGACTACGCCTTGATGCGCTCGATGGCTGAACGGTTCACTGCTGACTGGAACCGCTGGGGAATGGACGGGGTGTATCCGTTTCTGGAGGACATGCTTCGGGATAGCCAGCGGCGGATGGCGCGTCACCGGCTGCTGGGTTTTAATCTGATCCGCTCCAATCCCAAGCTTTGCGGATTCAACCTGACGGGGATGCTGGACCATGTGATGACCGGCGAAGGTGTGTGGAGGTTCTGGCGGGATTGGAAGCCACGAGCGATGGACACCATGCAGGATGGATGGTGGCCGCTGCGCTGGTGCCTGTTTGTTCAGCCGGAGCACGGGTACACAGGGCGGCCGTATAAAGTGGAGGCGGTGCTGGCCAACGACGGAGCGATTCAGCCGGGGGAATATCCAGCGCGATTCAGGATTTGCGGCCCGGCCGGCATCGCCTGGGAACGCCAGGCCAAGGCGCGCATTCCACACCCAGCCGTGGGGCATGACGGGCCTCTGGCAGTACCCGTGCTGAACGAGGAAATAACGCTGAGCGGGCCGCCAGGAACCTACGAACTGGTCGCGAGCCTGGAGCAAGGGGGAGCGCCAAAGGGGAGGATTTGGCAATTCTACCTTTCTGATGCCGCAGCGCTGCCACGCTTGACGCGGACTGTAACCACATGGGGGATTGAGGAAAAGGAGCAGGCCTGGCTGAAGAAGCACGGAGTATCGTGCGTGGAGTTTGGAGAGGCCGCACCCAGCCGGCGCGAGGTTATCTTGGTGGGAAATCTATCAAAAGCAGGGGCAGACGGGAATGCGTGGAAGGATCTGGCACGGCGGATGGCGCGGGGGAGCGCGGTCGTGTTCCTTTCGCCCATGGCCTTCCAACGGCAGAAGGACAAGGTGGGCTGGCTGCCGCTGGCCAAGAAAGGGCGCTGCTACAAATTTTCCGATTGGCTGTACCACAAGGAATGCGTGGCCAAGGCGCATCCGATTTTTGACGGCTTGCAGGGCAAGGGAATCCTGGATTGGCACTACTACGGGCCAATGATTCCGCACCACCTCTTTGACAAACAGGAGACGCCCGACGAAGTGGTAGCGGCGGCGTTTGCCGCAGGTTATTCGATCCCTGGAGGTTATGCGTCGGGGATTTTGCTGGCTTCATACCGGTTTGGTGCAGGCCGATTCTGGTTGAACACCTTTCCGGTTTTAGAGAACCTGGACGTGCACCCGGCGGCAGATCGCATGGTCCTCAACCTTATCGACGATGCGTCAAAGTTTGTGGAAGAACCGATTGCGGCGCTTCCCTCCAATTTCGATGAGCAGTTGAAAGAGATTGGATACTCTCAATGACCTGCCGCACCAAATCAGCGGTCAAACGGCGGACGGCGCGATGTCTAAACAAAGGAGCTTCAAATGAGCAACGAATGGAATAGGCGAGATTTCATGAAGAGTGTCATTTTGCCGGCCGGCATGGTTTCCTTCAGCCTGAAAGGCCAGGCGCAGGCGATGCACACCCGCGGCGGAGTGCCTCTCATCGCTTTTCGAATTGCTCCCGCGCACTGGCTGACGGACAGCTGTTTTGAGGCTCTGCTTGATTTCTTCGCGCGGCATCCTGGAACGGCGGACGAACTTGCCTTCTTCACATCCGATACTCACCCGCCGTTGCCCCTGGAAGTCATCCGGCCTCGGGCTGCGCGGCTGCGCAAGACAATACTTCCTCGCGTCCGCCAACACGGGATGAAGGCGGGTGTTAATGTCCTCGCGACGATGGGTCACCATGAGGAAAACCTGGCAAATTCTCTCAACAAACCCTGGCAGCGGGTGATGGATCCCTCGGGAAACATCTGCCGTGGCTCGTATTGCCCCGCTCATCCGGAATTGATCGAATACGCCCGAACGCTTCATTCAACCATTGCTAAGGCGGACCCTGACTTCATCTGGATTGATGACGATGTGCGTCTGGAGGGTCATAGTCCGGTCAGGTTCACCTGCTTCTGCAACCTCTGTATTGAGGAGTTCTCCCGGCAAGTTGGAACTCGGTTTACGCGGCAGACGCTGGTTAAAGCTTTTGCGGCCGGAACGCTGGACGAGCGGCTCCATCTGCGCCGGGAATGGCTCGAACACAACCGAAGGGTTATCGACAACCTGTTGCGAAACATCGAGGAAGCCGTGCATCAGGTAAGGCCCGGGCTCCCGCTGGGTTATATGACCGGCGACCGCTTCTACGAGGGCTATGCCTTCGAGCGCTGGGCAAAAACGCTGGCGGGTCCCCAACAGGCGCCGGTCCGCTGGCGTCCGGGTGGCGGGTTTTACTCGGATGACCAGTTGCTGGGAATGGTTGATAAGGCCAATGCGCTGGGCCGGCAGTCTTCGGTGCTGCCCTCCCACATTCAAACGATCGAGTCGGAGGTGGAAAGCTTCCCCTATCAGCGGTTGCGAAAAAGCCGGCAGGCCACCGTAACAGAGGCGGCAGCGTACATGGGCTCGGGCACGACAGGTCCGGCGTTTAACGTCCTCAGCATGTACAAAGACCCGCTCGGAGAGTATACCCGTCTGTTTGACCGCATTTCCGAATACCGATCTTTTTACCAGAAGCTGCAAGCGGCGCTGGGACGGAGCCGGGTGTCGGGAATCTGGCCCGCATGGAACCGTGATCTTTACAGCACGGTGAACCCGGACGGCGAGTGGCTCACAAAATCAGGGCTGACCTTCAACAAGATGTACGTGCTGGGCCAGATCGGAATTCCTCTCTGCTACCATCCGGGCGGCCGCACGGCCACAGCTCTTTCAGGTTCCACCGTGTTGGCGTTTTCCCGGCAGGAACTGCGGCGGATGTTTGCCGGTGGCGTTCTGATGGACGTCGAGGCCTGGCAGGCCCTGAAACGGCTGGGACTTGAAAAATGGACCGGAGTGCGCGCGCATGAAAATGTTGATCACGACGCCACGGAAGTCCTTTCAAAGCATCCGCTCAACACAAGATTCGCCGGCTGGTCCAGAGATTGCCGGCAGTCTTTCTGGTGGGAGCGAGCTTATCGTTTGCAGCTTCAGAATGACAAAACGGAAATCCTGGCGCGAATGGTCGACTACGGCGGCCGCGACCTCGGCCCCTGCATGACGGCTTTCACCAATGAACTGGGGGGCCGCGTGGTCGTGATGGGATATTACCCCTGGACCCAGGTTCACAGCCTGGAAAAATCATCCCAGATGAAATCGGTCTGCGCCTGGCTCAGCAGAAACCGTCTGCCGGCCGTGGTCGAGTCCTTTGAAAAAATTGTGGTCTGGTGCCACGAAGGCGACGCAGGACGGAAAGCCCTTGTTGTGCTGAACGCTTCGCTCGATCCGGTTGAAAGGCTTTCCCTGCGAGTGCTGACCGGCGCCGCGAGCTTTACACAAATCAGCCCGGACCGCCAGCCGAGGGAGTTTTCCGGCGAGCGCCTTGCGTCGCACCCGGGTTGCGTTCGAGTCCACCTGTCCGGCCTTGCACCATGGACCGCCAGCTTGTTAATCGCCAGCTAAGGCTCAAACGAGGTGCTTTCCGAAGGAGCGGTGTGAGGAAACCCATACGGTGGGCCAACCGTCAAAATCGAACCAGAATTTTCTTTTTGGGGAGTATGCGCACCGGGCCGATCAGCCCCGAAGGCGGCAGGGGATGAAAGCCCTTTTCGCGATGTTCCCATTCTGCAGTTCCCTGGTGATAGATTTCGACCGTCGGTCCGTAGTGAGGAACCAACTCCGCCGGGACCTCCGGCAGCTTTTTCATCGCTGCGACGGAGTTGATCAGCGTGTTGGTCACCAGAATCTCAAGATGATTGCTGCCACTCTGCAACGCCTTGGTCACATCCAGCCGGTAGGGATGCATCCAGGCCACTCCCACCATCTTGCCGTTCAAGGTTACCTCGGCAATATTCCCCACCTTCCCCAGGTCCAGCACCGCTTCCAATTCCTCGCTCACATACCGGCCCGGGACCTGGAAATCCAACTCGTAGCGTCCCGTCCCTGAAAAGTGCTGGGTCCGCCGGTCCTCGGTCCATGACTGTAGCTGCGAGACTTGTTTTTCCACCCTCGCAAAGGCATGGCCCTCCAGCACCATCTGCCAGGCGCCGGTGACCGACAGCGGTTCCGGCAAGCCGGAGACGGTCGCCTGGGCCTTCCGGCTCCGCCCCCTTTCTCTCACCGCCACCCGAACCTCACCGTTGTTGCCGGCGATTCCCTTCACTTCGTGATCATTCAACTCCCGCACTTCTTCCAGGCTGCTCTCGCTAAGGTGCAGGGACGGTTCCCGGGAGCGGAAGATGAAAAGGGTCGAAGCAAAAGCTTCCAGGTGGATGGGGATCTCGACTCCCGCAGCGTGTGCCTGATAGACAAAAACCGGACTGATCCGGCCCGTCATCGGGTCCCACTGTTCGGGCGTCTTTCCCGGAACCCGAAAGGTTACGCTGGTGTGGCTCGCCTCCGGCTGCAGATTGGTCACGAAATAAATGTCGTCCTGCCCGAGTCGTCGATGCAGAAACGTCAGTCCGTTGCTCTGCCGGTTTCCTGCCAGCGCAAAGTCCGGCGCCAGATGCTCTCGCAACGCTCCAAGCAGCGCCTGCTGGGGCGGCGTGAGTGGAGGAGTCGGCTTGTAGGGTTTCGGGAAAGGAGTCATTTCCTCATGAGCCTCCCGGTAGTCAGGAATCTTGTAACCGGCAAGGTAATAGGTGCGGCCGCCGCCCGGATGAGTTTTCCCCTTGCCATCCGGCCCGAACAACTCGCTGACAATCTTTTTGACGCGCGCGTCGTCCTGCGCAGCATCCTTGAGCCCCACCGAGGTCGAGGGTAGTTCGTCCAGAGCAATCACCACCCCGCCGCCCAGCACGAACTGCCGGATAAACTCCAGGGTGGCTACCGGCACCGCCGTCGTCCGGGGCATGATCAGAAAACGGTACCTGAGATCCCGCACCTTGATGTGCCCCTTCGCCACCTGGGAGCGGTTTTGAAGAACATCGTCGTTCACCGGATCGAAATCGTAGCCATTCGCGACCAGGGTCTTTCCCAGGTTACCGAATGGCACGACCCGCCGATTGTTGCCAAACAGCACGTTTTGGGTCCACACCGTTGATTGCGGCGAGTAGATCAGGACGTCTCCGGCGAACTCCCCCTGCCGCAGGAGAAAGCAACAGCGGCTCACGTAGTCCGTCAGATGGTGGTAGTACTTCCACCAGACGTTCCAGTGGCTGATCCGGTTGGCCCAAGGCATGTCGCGCGACGGCGCCACATGCATCTCCGGAGAATAGATGTACCCGTGGTTATAGAATTGGGTTACGCCGTCGCGAAGGAAAGCATCCGTCGCGCCCTTCAATTGTTCCAGCGTTGTTCGGTACCGATTCAGGTGAAGGAATGTGTAGGCCTCCGCGGAGATAATCCTGTGACCATACAGATGTCCGCCGGCGGCAACCTGCTTCCGCGGGTTCAGTTCCACTGCAAAACGGTCGGTGGTCACTTCCATCTCCGGACGCGGGGTTAGGCCAGCTCCCTGGATGACCTCATTCGTGAATCGAAAATAGGGTTGAATGCGCGCCTGCACGTTGTGCTTGCCGCACCAGTTGATGAAGGGCAGAAACGCCGCATCCAGCCCCAGCCAGCCGAGAAAATCATTCACGTCGTAGCGAACCTTGGGGGTCAGCTCCCCGATATTCCACCACACGGCGGGCAGGTAGCGCGTGAGATCGTAACCCTTGTAGGCCTTGAATTCGTCCAGAGCTGCATTGCTCCAGTGAATGGTGTCTGGAAGAACCATGATCTCAAAACTGTCGCAGAAAAAAGAGTCCAGCGTCTTGCCAAACTGCTCGCCGAACGCCTGATAAAAAGTGCCTCCCAGGTATTCGCAGTAATTCCGCACGGCTTCCTTGCTGAAGTGGTCCACAACCCACTGCCGGCGGGGGAAATTCTCTGTCGTCGCGTTCTGCTCTCCGGTGTACTTCAGACGGAAGACCATCAGCCGCCACTCGCCTGAGGGGATTTGCCAATGCAACTGGCCTTTCTCAACCTGGCTGGTCAAGTCCACCAGCGAAGCCCCGTCCAGACCGTTACCCGAAACCTTGCCGGCAACCACGGCCACAATCTGATTTTCGTCCGGTGCGTCAGAGCGAAAAACCGGAGCTCGAGGTGGAAGCTGGTACTCCGGCAAGGCCTGATTGAAGCTCCCCGGCCCGCTGACGTCGACCGAAGCCTGGGTCAATACCTTGCTACGCTGGGTCGGAGGCACCCAGAAGCCTCCAAATTTCCACCCCGATCCAAAAGTGATCGCCACTTCCATGTCACGCCGTTCGGCTTCCTCAATGGCGTATTTCACCATCTCGACGAATTCCGGCGAGAGATAGGAAATATTCCCCTTGGCGTACATCCTCCAGGGACTCATGATTTCCACGCCGCCCATCCCTTGCTGGTGCATCTGATTCAGCTCCCAGGCAATGCCGTCGCGGGTCACCGCGTTGCCAGGCCACCACCACCGCGTGTGCGGCCGGTAAGTATGGGCCGGATTCAGCCAATCCGCGATCAGCTCCGAGGACAAACTCGAAAACGCCGCCGTGCTCCCGGGAGCCACAACGCGCCCGCTTTGCCCCAGGGCCTGAGTGGGCAGGCTGCTAGCTAAACCTGCAGCGCCTGTAACCTTGGCAACCTCCAGAAAAAACTCCCGGCGCGTTGGTTGACTCTTGTCTTTTCCCTCTTTTCGTAAATCATCCATTCGTCGCTGCCCCCTTTCGGGAATTTTAGCGTTGAGCGGCTTCCCCCGCGTACGGTGCAAAACTATAGCACGACCCACGGGAGCGTGCGGCTTCAAATGGTTCCCAGTACTTCGTTGCTGATGGATGCATATCCGTATTTTGTTTTCGCCGGCGGTCCTTCGCGTTTGGCACACTGGAAGGTAACAGTTTGCGGATTGGAGGTGGCGATAAACATATCGGCGAGCTGCCGGAGTTGGTAAACGTCGGTGAAACTAAGCCCGTGCAGCACTTTTCGAGCCAAGAGAATGAACCCGATGTCTATTGACTTGAACCACAAGCCATGGGCATCTGCGCTTTGCCCGTGCTTCCGCACATCAGATATCTTAAACTGATGTCGCGCGACGCCGGACAGGCGACTACAGGAGAAAACTTTCATGGACTATTCCAGCCTCATCAAGCATTTGTTTGCTGCCGCCTGCTGTCTTGTATGTCTCTGCGTTCCGGGACTCGGTCATGGGAAACCCTCCCCGGAACTCGCCATTATTCCCAAGCCCGCCAAGATGGAGATTCGCGCCGGCACGTTTGAGTTCGGCCCAGGAACTCAAATTGATCTGGAAACCAACGGCAGCGGTGTTCGCTGGGTAGCAGAATATCTCTCCAGGCTGCTCTCCAAGCCGTTGGGACACAAGGTTCCCATCCGCGCAACCTCCGCTGCGACCCGGCAGCGTGGTGCAGTTGTCCTCTCGCTCCAAGCCCTTCCTGCGCTCGGCTCCGAGGGTTATGTGATAAGTGTTTCGCCAGACGCCATCGAGATCCGTGCGCCCCAAATTGCGGGATTGTTTTACGGTGTCCAAACCCTGCGCCAGATGCTCCCGCCTGAAATTGAATCCGGGGTGCGAATCAAGCAGCCTTTGAAGGTCCAATGCGTGCACATTCAGGACCGCCCGCGTTTTGTTTGGCGGGGCCTGATGCTGGATTGCAGCCGCACGTTCATCAGCATGGCTTATCTTCGGAAGACAGTTGATCGCATGGCGCTTTACAAAATGAATGTGCTGCACCTGCACTTAACGGACGACCAGGGCTGGCGGCTGCAAATCAAAAATTACCCGAGGCTGACGACGGTGGGCGCCCATTTCGCAAAGCGTTTCGGCGGTGGGGGCGGTTTTTACACGCAGCAACAGATGCGCGGCCTCGTTGCGTACGCGAAGAAGCGGAACGTCACCATCGTGCCCGAAATCGAGATGCCCGGCCACTCCGAAGAGGTGCTGGCCGCCTATCCGGAACTGGCCTGTCCTCTGCCTGAGAAGGCAGCCTTCGAAGTGATTCCTTTGGGGGAACATCCTTTGCAGGACCATTTGAGGCAGCCCTTGTGCGTTTGCAACAACAAGGTGTTCGAGATGTATCGCAGCATACTCTCACAGGTCATCGCCCTGTTTCCATCCGAGTATATTCATATCGGCGGGGATGAGGTTTCCAAGACGGCGTGGGAGCAGTCCCCGCTCTGTCAGGCCTACATGAAAGCCCAAGGGCTGAAGGATGCCGCCGAACTCCAGAGTTATTTTCTGAAGCGCATCAGCAAGGTGATTCGGTCCAGAGGGCGTCGCATGGCCGGATGGGAAGACATCATCGAGGGCGGCTTGCCGCCCGGCGCGGTCGTGCAGTCCTGGCGGGGTATCCAAGTCGGACTGGCTGCCGCCAAACTGGGACATGACGTCGTGATGTCCCCCCGGGACTACACCTATATTCGATTCACCTATCGCCGTCTGCCGACGCAGAAGGTCTATTCTTACAATCCGGCAGAGGGGTTCACCCCGGCAATGGCCAGGCACATTCTCGGAGTGGAGGGCTGCATGTGGACCCAGATCGCGATCACGCCAAGAGCGATTGACTTCCAGCTCTACCCCCATCTGCTGGCGCTCGCCGAGACCGGCTGGTCGCCCCAACAAGGCCGAAAATGGACCGATTTTAAGGCTCGCCTCATTCGTCAATTTCCCCGCCTCCAAAGACTCGGGGTCACCTACTATGACTCGCGGATCAGCGGCACAAAGGTTGGCGCGTGGCAGGCGTCTGATTTGGTGGGTGACACGCCGCATGTGTTGAACTGGGACATTAGTTCCTTGGTCGGCGAAACGGGAGACGTTGAGGTCCGCGTGCGTTGGGAAAGCGGTCTGCATTCTGTCTACGTGCGGTCGGTTGAAATGCTCGAAAACGGCAGCAAGATCAGCCACGCCGTATTTTCACCCGTGCCCGTGGATAAGGCTAACGATGTGGAGGTGGGCTGGCTTTCCCCCGGCAAACGACGCCCCGGCAGCCGCTACACTCTGCGGGTGACTCTCGAAGGCACAAAGAAAGGAGCATCCTCGGGCAGCGTGTGGATCGTGGAGCCTTCCAGCTCAATCAAGCACTGACCTCCGATGCACCACCCGCCTTGAGGAGGAGCTGCGCAGCATCCTTACAGCAGTTGTGCTACTCTTCCCGTTTGTTGGCCTGCCCAACGCGACCGCGGGCGCAGACACTACAATGCAAGTTTGCATTTGAGCCGCAAGATAGGCCATTGACAGGGAGGCAAGATGTCCAGGAAACGGGAAGCGCTCTGCAGTCCTGAAAAGTTCTGGAAAACCCTTCTCAGCCGCCGCGATTTTGCCAAGCTGACGCTGGGCGCAATCGGCGTGGCCGAGGCCGGGCGGCTGGCGCTGGCTGCGCAATCGGACGCCGCGGCGCAGGGCCTCGCGCTGCCGCAGGCCCGTTATGGAATTGGACCCTGCTGGCCCCGTGAACTGGGCGACGTCCGGGCTGAAGTGCGGGTAACCGGCAAGGCGGACGCGGTTCGGGTGCGCATCCCGTGGCGGCGCCGCGACCTCGACCCGCAGGCCAAGGCCGTGATCGTCGTGGATGCCAAAACCGGCAAAACCCTCGCGAACGTGGCGGAAATCTCGATCGACCGTGAATTCGGCGACCTGGCGTTCCAGCCGGAAACGGCGCCGGGAAATTACTTCCTCTATTATTTGCCCTACCACGCGGATACCGCTCCCTCGCGTTATTCCATTACTTATATTTCTCCGAAACAGACGGCGGATGCGGCCTGGCTTGCGCGGCACGGACTGGGGGCGGAAGCTTCTGCCGAACGAGGGCGGCGCCGCCTGCCCGAAGCCAAGGTGCTTGAAATCCAGGCTCGCAGCGACTTTGACCGTTTTGATCCCATGGAAGTGGTCGCCACACGAGAGGAGACTCGCAATCTGGTGAGCCGTTACCCGGGCCGGACCTACCTGACTTTTCCCGAAGCGCGCCAAGTCCCCATCCGGATGAGCGAGGACCTGCCGCTGCGATGGATTGAAAAAGGACCGGCCACCAGGTTCGACGGTGCGGCCGACCGGGGAGAATTTTACGTTTTTCAAGTGGGCATCTACGCCTGCGGGGCGGCGATCCCAAACCTCTCGGTGCGGTACGGGGATTTATCATCCGAGCGCGGTGGCAGAATTCCGCGAACGGCGCTGCGGTGTTTCAATCTGGCCGGAACCGACTGGGTTGGGCGCCCCTTCCGCAAGACCTTTCGAGTTGCGCGGGGCGGCGTACGGGCGCTCTGGTTTGGAATCCAGATTCCCAGGGATGCCACGCCCGGCAGCTACCACGGCACGCTGGTTCTCAGGCCCGAAGGAGCGGAAGAAACTTCCATCCGGCTGAGCCTCGCAGTCTCCGGGCGGGTACTTGAAGACGCCGGGGACGCCGATCTGTGGCGGCAGGCGCGCCTGAGGTGGCTCGATTCCACAATCGGCCTCGACGATAAGGTTACAAAACCCTTCACGCCGCTGAAGGTGCAGGGACCGACGGTGCATTGCCTTGGGCGGGAAGTTCGATTTGCCGCGAGCGGCTTTCCGGAAAGCATTCGGAGCAACGGCCTTGAAATCCTGGCCGCACCCGTTTCGCTGGTGGTGGAGACGGCGGCAGGAAAAACGCGCTGGAGCGAAGGCCGGACGGACGTTCGCCGCCCGGGGCCCGGCTCTGTGATCCGCGAGACCAACCTGACGGCCGGCGGCCTGAGCCTCGATTGCCGGGCGCGCATGGAATTTGACGGATACATCGGCTACCGCGTCCGGCTGAAGGCCAACGCAAAGACCTCTGTGCGCGACATCCGCCTTGAGCTTCCCCTGCGCAGGGAGATCGCCACCTACATGATGGGCCTGGGGCGCAAAGGCGGCTACCGCCCGAAGGCGTGGAAGTGGGTGTGGGACATCAACCGGGCCAACAACGAAGTCTGGGTGGGAGAAGTGAAGGCGGGGCTCCAGCTCCAACTGAAGGGAACGAAAGACGTCTGGAACATGTTCGACCTGAAAGCCGAGGGAATTCCGAAAGCCTGGGGCAACCAGGGGAAGGGCTGTTGCACGGTCACCGAAGAAGCCGGGCGGGTGATGGTCCGCGCCACGAGCGGCGAGCGCACGCTTGAGGCGGGCGAACAGTTGTGGTTCAACTTTGCGCTGGTAGTGACACCCGCAAAGCCGCTTAATCCGGACCACTGGGGCCAGCGCTACTACCAGCAGGGATATCCCGAGCCGGGCGCGGTTCCGGTGGAGCAACTGGTGCGCTCCGGGGCGACCATCGTCAACATCCATCAGGGGAACGAACTCAATCCGTACATCAACTATCCCTTTCTGACGGTGGAGCAACTTGCCAGCTACGTGAATGAAGTGCACGCTGCCGGGATGAAGGCCAAGATTTACTACACCGTGCGCGAACTGAGCAACCGCGTGGCCGAGATATGGGCCCTGCGAAGCCTGGACCATGAAATCTTTATAGACGGGCCGGGCGGCGGAGGTTCGTGGCTTCGCGAGCACCTTGTCTCGCACTACGCGCCGGGCTGGCACCAGACGCTTGCGAACGGCGAGGTGGACGAGGCGATTCTTCAGACGGGCCTTTCCCGCTGGCACAATTATTACCTTGAAGGGCTGGCTTATCTGCTGCGGAAGGCCGAGATTGACGGCTTGTACCTGGACGGCATCGGCTACAATCGCGAAGTCATGAAGCGGGTGCGGAAAGTTCTCGACCGCAATCGCGAGGGCAGCCTGATCGATTTCCATTCGGGGAATGAATTTAGTTACCGCGATCTTCGAATCAGCCCCGCGAACAAGTACATGGAGCATTTCCCGTATATCGACAGCCTGTGGTTCGGTGAAGGATACAACTACGACGAATCGCCGGATTACTGGCTGGTAGAGGTTTCCGGGCTGCCCTTCGGGCTGTTCAGTGACATGCTCCAGGGAGGCGGAAATCCCTGGCGCGGGATGATCTACGGTATGGCCACGCGGCACTTTGGCAGCCACGATCCGAGCCACATCTGGAATCTGTGGAGCAGTTTCGGGATTCAGGACGCGGCGATGATCGGCTACTGGGATCCCTCCTGCCCGGTCAGGACGGGCCGCAAGGACGTGCTCGCGACCGTCTACCAAAAAAAAGGCAGCGCGCTCATCTCGCTGGCAAGCTGGTCAAAGGAGCCGGTTTCCGTCCCGCTCGAAATCGATTGGGCGGCCCTGGGTTTGGAGGCAAAAAAAGCAAGACTGACGGCTCCTGCAATCCCCGGCTTCCAGCAGGGAAAGACGTTTTCGCCGGCAGAGAAAATCCCCGTCGAGCCGGCAAAAGGCTGGCTGCTGATCCTTCAGTGACGGCTTGAAAAGATAGCGGAAGATTTATTCCACCCCATGCGGGTCGCGGCGTCATTCCGAGTGAAATGCAGAATCTGCTTTTTCCGCTGCCGTATGATTCAAAGGCGCAAACAAAATCAAAATCCGCGAGTCCGGAGATCCGAGTTAGCTGCTGCCAGGAGAGGCTTCCTAAGGAAAGGTGAAGATAAAGCATGTCAATTGGTCATTATTATCGACAACAACTCAGGGTGTGGTCCTACCTTGTGGTTGTATTTTTCATTGGGTTTGGGGTCAAGGCGGAAGCTTACAACAAACAATTCCCGCCGCCGCCCGCCGATAAGAACGTCACCATTTCGAATGGTGGTCTTTCCGTCACCTTCAACGTGGCGTGGGGCGCGGTGGTGGTTGGCGTTGCCAATAAAAATGTGGCCCATGGCCTCAACATCGTGGATACCAACGACGTGGGCCGTGAACTGCAGGTGGATCAATTCCTGATGTTGAAAATCAACGGCCGTCGAGCGTTGATGATCAACCCTACTCAGGCTGGAGCGGAGGGATATCAGGGTTTTTACCAGCATCCGAAAGGAGTCATTTTCCCTGAAAAGGGAAGCCCGGTCGTCCGATGGAAGGCCAGCCGCAATCATTTTCATGCGGTCGTCAAGCCATGGGATTACGATACCGGCAACCCGACCCGATGGGTTTATGTGGAGGATGTGCGAATCAACTCGAAGGGCGTCGCCCGCTTTCACTTCACTTTTCATAATCACGAGGCGAAAACCTATATCATGAACACCGAAGTGCCCACGCTCTATTCGGACCGTACCGATGCATTTATGTATCCGCTGGTCTCGCCATATGGGCCGGCCGGCTCTGCTCTCCGGAAGGAGAAAAATCCCAAGTGGCCGGTGAAGCTGGTAACCGGATCGCCCACTTGGCCGCAAAAGAGCCTGAAGTCAAAAGGGTGGATCGCTAACATTGATACCGCCGATAATCTTGGGATCTTTTACACCACCTGTTTGGGACTTCCTGAAGGTTACGGCACTTTCCCTAAGGCCGGCGTTTCCGACCGTCTGCCGCTGGGCAAAACCAACGTAGCGGCGCAGGGCCTCACTTCTTATCCGGGCGAGGTTTATTCGATCGCATTCTCGGTTTTGGTAAGCACTCCGAAGCGGGGACCGGCGCTGATCTCCAAACAACCGGCCGCCGTCTTGAAGATCGTGCACAACGTTCCGCCAGCAACTCCTAAGGCTAAGGCCCGGTGAAGCGAGATCGGGAAGTTGAATTCTACGTGCCGCCGGCCGAAGGATTAGGCATTCGGTACCACGCTTTAGCCGATCGCAACTCTGCGGTAGGGGATGAGCTGAACCGGCCCCAACAAACCCGAGGGCAACGGCTCATGAATCAACTTTTTTTCATCGGGGAGCGGAAATCGCAGTGGATGGGGCAGCCCGGAGTAGTCGGGTTCCGGCTGCCCAAGGACCCGGTTAATCAATAAATTGGTCACCTTAACGGCAATGCGATTTTTGCCCGCCTTGGCCCACGGGCTGATGTCAAACCGGTAGGGAAGCTTCCAGCAAACTCCCGCCTCATTTCCATTGACCGTCACCTGGGCAATTTCGCGAACCTCGCCAAGATCGATCCAAAGGCCGCAGTCATCGCTTACAGCCTCGCGCGGAAGATCAACCTCAACCTGGTAGGTTCCGTCGCCGGAGTAAAACTTGTATTGGGGCAACTCGGTCCACGCCCCCGGTTGATTCAGTTTGACAGGAGCGTTTCGCGACCCCACGGCCAACCACCATGGTCCCGTGACCGCAATGCGCGAAGCCGGCGCCTTGACGTCAAACTCCTGCCGGCCCTTTCGGGTGCGGACGAAGTACTTGCCCGGTCTTGAAACCCGAGCGGTCCAGGCACGTTTTGATTTGTCGAAGGCGAGCGATGACGATGGAAAATCAGTAGCAAGAATTGGCGGCGCTGCCGGCTGGCCGTCGAACGCCACGAGAATTGAACCGTACGGATCGAGATCGAGGGGCACTCTGGTTCCAGCGTGACCCCGGTCGAACCGCGGCGTCTCCGAAACACTTCCGGTCATGGGGTCGCAAAACTGCGGTGTGCCCGTTCCATCGCGGAACAGTGCGGTGAAAGACTTGCGTTGAGGGGACGTGTTGGTGATGAAGTAGATTTGCCGGTCGCCCTCGCGCCGCTGCACAAAGGCAAGCTCCGCATCGGGATTTTCAAACCCAAGTTGGGGATTGAGCGATGCGAGAACCTGGCGCAGACTTTCCTCCTCATCCGGGACAAAGATTCCCAAGCCCTTGCCATATCCATGCCGGTGGATCGCCGTAAACGACCTGCCGCCGAAGATTTCAGCAACCAGTTTCCGGACGCGATCGCAGTTCGCGCGGCGGCGCCGAACGCCGTAGGCGAGGCTGGGCAGCCTTTGCGTTGCCACCAGCACGCCACCCGAGTGGCAGAAGTCCCGGAGCTTTTCCAGGATGGGCAAGGAAACGCCGGTGAGATTCGGCAACACGACGATGCGGTAAGCGACGTCGCCAAGTTCGAGCCGGCCCTTTGCCGTTTTCAAATCGGGCCGGAGAATGCTGCGGTCAAATCCATCGAAGCAGAAGCCGCTGGCCAAAAGGCTCTTGATCACGGGAGATTCCGATTGATAGGCCTTTGGCAATCCAAACTCGGGAACGGACTTCCTGTCGGTGAGTCGTGATTCTGTTGCCATGAGCAGGTTCAGGCCATGGCCCAGCCGATGACCGGCCATCACATCATCTTCAGGGAGATACAGGCCGACATCGACGACGGGCTTTCCCAGACTCAGGGCATAGCTCGCGCGCTGGACATAGTCCGCCAGTAAATGGAAATACGGCCACCAGGTGTTGTTGTCATTCAGCATCACGGAGGCGTAATATCCCCACCCGGGAACTCCCGCGGCGGGGGGCGAATAGGCATAACCGTGGGCGACGAGTTTGTTGATGCCGCAGACAAAATGCAGATCCGAGCCGACCTTGAGGTCTTGCAGCGTGGCAATATAGCGCGGATGGCGCAGCCACGTATAGGCCTCAGCCGATGTGACTCGCTTGCCGAGCTGGTGCGCCGCCGAGCTTGCCCACCGTGACGGCGTGAACACCTTCCAGTTGTAGCCTTCCCCCATCGGATAATCGACGGCCGAGTAACTCGAAACATCAACGGGGGGCGTGCCGTAAGATTCCGATTGGAACCCAACGCCGTGCTCGTCGCACCACTCCTGCAGGACCCGAACGTAATGATCAAAAGCCAGATCGCTCACGGTTCGCCAGTAGTCGTGCCGGACGTCCGCCGTCAGGGGCCCGATATCGGAAACCAGGGCGGGCAAATACGGTCTTAGGTCATAGCCTCTTCGCCGGGAGAATTCGTCGAGGAAACCTGGCGTCCACTCCTCGCCGAAAACTTCGAGACTGTCGGAGTGCAGAGCTCGCACCTTTCCCTGCGCCGCAGAAAGGAGCTTGGCGGCAACCGAGTCAAGGTAGGTTTGCACGGCTTTGCGGTTGAGATGATCCAAGACAAGCCCCTCGGCTCCCAGGGCCGGCCGCTTGACTTTCATTCCCGTGGGGCTCTGGATGAATGTCATGAGAGTGCTCCGGCCGTATCCTGGCGGGACATTCACGACGGCAGAACCTTTAAGGCTCCCGGTTACGTCCCGGGATTCTGCTAAATGGATGTGTTTGCCATTGTTTTTTACAAGCCACGCCGCCTCCAGCTTTTCGTGCGGCCGCAATTGGGGAG
>CAYWMN010000041.1:0-20575 GCA_964459065.1 uncultured Acidobacteriota bacterium
TTTGATTTTGACGGCGGCATTCTGCAAGACTCGCAGGTTGGAACCATACACTTTAACAGCTAGCGCGCTCTTCAGCCCCGTCAAGGCCTCATCCACGGCGTCCTCAGCCGGCTGGGTGTAGTTGAAGATAATGCCCGGATAGGTGGTGAGCTTGCTGTTAATGGACTTGATCAGTTGCTTCTTGTCCCGGATCGGCCCCGTTTTCCAGGACTTGTCGCTATAAGGCTTGAGCCCAACGTAAAACTCGCAATTGAAAAAGCCGGTCGAATCGGTGCCGTCGTCGGGTCGTCCCAGCTCCGAGCCCACCTCCGTCACCTGAGGATACGACATGAGGATGTGACGAACTTGGGGAGCAATCTTGGCGGCCGCCTTCCAGGAAATGGTGTAGGGCATGGTAGCGCGAACCCATAACGCGCCTTCATCAAGATGAGGCATGAACTCCCCGCCGATCATCGGGACCAGCATCATGGCGCCACCGAAGATGGCAAGAGCAACCGCCATCGTCACAGCGCGGTGGTCGAGCGCCCAGTCCAGGTAGCGGCCATAGACCCGCTTGATCCACTCGTAAGGCCTGTTGACCGTTTCCTTAACGCCTGCCTTAAACCAGTAGGAAATGAGAACGGGAACCAGGGTCAGCGACAGCAGCAAAGCGCCAATCAGCGCAAAAGACATCGTATCGGCCATCGGGTGAAAGAGCCGGCCGGATGCTCCGCTCAGGGCATAAATCGGCAAATAGCCGGCAATGATGACGGCAACCGAATAGAAGACCGGACGGTCGACATCGCGGGCAGCTGCCAGGATGGCATCCTTCAAATCGTATTGTTCCCCTGCCCGCAGTCCGAGTTCGCGGTAGATGTTCTCCATCATCACCACGGTCCCGTCAATAAGAATGCCGAAATCGATGGCGCCTATCGATAACAGGTTGGCAGAAACGCCTTTCAGGTGGAGAAACACAAAAGAAAACAGCAAACAGAGCGGGATGGTAAGCGCCGTGATGATGGCCGCTCGAACGCTGACCAGGAAGAAAATCAGGACGATGAAAACCAGAACCATTCCGCGCAACAGATTGTGTTCCACGGTCGATGTGGTTAATTCCACCAAGCCGCTGCGGTCATAAAAGGGATGAATTTTGACGTCCTTCGGAAGGACCTGAGTATTGAGACGCCGGGTTTCTTTTTCGACACGCTGCAGGACGTATTGGGTCTGCTCCCCCGTTCGCATCATGATGACGCCTTCAACAGCGTCGTTGTTGTTCATGAACCCGAATTCGCCCAGGCGCGGCGCATGCCCAATCACCACCTTGCCGATGTCTCGAACATAAACCGGGGCACCCTTGTGACTTGTCACAACGATGTTCCGGATGTCTTGGGTATCCCGAATCAGACCGATGCCACGGACGTAATAGAATTGTCCTCCGCGCGAATAGAAGCCTCCGCCCGTATTGGCGTTGTTGGCTGAGAGTGCGTTCAGCACCTGAGGAACCGTGACGTGATAACTGTAAAGCTGCGAGGGATCCAGAAGCACCTGATACTGCATGGTTGTTCCGCCGAAGCCGGAGTCGTCCGCCACGCCCCGGACCGAGCGATAGGCATGATTCAGAATCCAATCCTGAATGGTCTTGAGATCCTGGGGCGAGCGGTCAGGACTTTGAACGACGTAACGGTAAATCAGGTCACTCGGGCTGGACAGCGGTGCCAGCCCGGGCGTAACACCACTCGGCAGTTGCACTTGCTGGAGGCGGCGAGAGGCAACAAACCGGCAAAAATACTTGTCGGTACTGAACCGGAACCGCATGATGACGTCCGAAAGCCCGTAAAGAGAAACCGAACGCATCGTATCAAGCTCCGGCGTGCCGTTCATCTGGATCTCGATGGGCACCGTAATCAAGCGCTCGACTTCCTCGGCAGCGTGGCCTGGCCACTGGGTAATGATTTCCACGATGGGCGGCGAAAGGTCGGGGTAGGCATCCACGGGCATCCTCTCGAAAGACAGGACCCCCGCAATGATGAGAAAACCCACCAGAACGAGAATGAAAAAACGCTGATTAAGTGCAAAACGAACAATACGATGAATCATAATAGGTTCAATCCAGGGCTGAGAAAATGTCTTTCACCGAATCAAGTCCCCCTCGCCTTACGTAAGGGACCTGGCGAACTGCAAGAAGAGGCTGCCGTTCCCAACAACCTTCTCACCTTCCTTGAGACCGCTAAGAATCTGGGTTCTTCCGTTTTCACTGTGGCCGATCGTCACCGCCTGCCGGGCAAACTGGTTTTCACCGTGTAAAACGTAAACAAAGGGTTCATTCACATCGTTTCTCAGGACAGCGGTGTCCGGGACGGTAAGCGCCTCAACCTTTCCCGACTGCACGATGGCCGTGACGTACATATTCTTCTTGAGCATTCCTTGCGGGTTATTCGTAACAATGCGGACTTTGAGAGTCCGAGTGTCGGGATCGAGCTCCGGAGCAAGGTAAGAGATTCGTCCATGAAAAGTTCTCGAAAAGGCATCCGTCTCAACCGTCACGGGATCGCCCAGATGAACGGCAGACAGATCATTCTGGTAAACATTGACCAGCACCCACACCGTTCTCATATTTGAAATAGTGAAAACCTGCGTGGAACCAGCCTGAATAACTTGGCCAGGCTGTACCGTGCGATCAACCACTTCACCACCGATGGGGGCGGCCACTGAAATCATGGGATTGGCCGAGTTGCCTGCAAGCGCGGCGGGATTGCGAACGCCCAGCACCTGCAACGCCTGTTCAGAAGCCTCGAGATCGGCCCTGGCCTGGTTGCGGGTGGTTTCCGCCGAAATCAGATCCATCTGCGCGATGGCATGATGAGCATAAAGGGCCTGGTCTCTCTGCAAGTTGGTCTGGGCAAGCCGATAGGCCTCTTGAGCCTTGAAATAGGCCGACCGCAGCTGGGCATAATCGGGGCTGCTCACGTAGAGCATCGGCTGCCCAACCCGAACGGTCTGGCCAGGGTATACCAGCACCCGCGTCACAGGTCCGCTGACCTGCGTGATCACGGGCGTGGTCTGGAAAGCGTTATAGGCCACAGAACCGGGGAGGCGCAAGACCCTGGGAAAGCTCTGCTGCTCTGCGGTGACAATTTGAACGTGCCCCATCTGATTTTGAGGCACGGTGAAAAGTTCCGCATGCGCGGCTCCCGCCGATCCATAGGCGGTGGTGTGCGCGGCACTCGGTCCAGAACGCCTGTTTCCGCAGGCGGAAAGAATCAGAAGCGAACTGGCCGCTGCCGCCAGAAACAGAAGATGGATTCTTTTAATTTTCATTATGTTTATTTTTAAGTTCATGGCAATCGCCTCGTGCCCACTGCCTCCCGCAACTGTTCCATGGCCAGCATATAGGTTGCGAGTGTCTGGCGGTAAGCGAACTGGGTATTTCGGTAGCTCCGTTCAGCGTCCAAAAAGTTCAAAAGGCTCACGGCCCCCCGTTGATAGGCGTAGCGGCTGATATCCAGCGAGTCCTTGGCTTCATTCAGGTAGCCCGATCTGTAAAGCTGAACAACCTTTTCACCGGTCTTGACCGCATCATAGGCGGTTGAAACATCGCTCAAAACGGCATCCTGGGCTGCGATTTCATCTTCCTGCGATTCCGTGATCGCGGCTCGAGCGTGCGCGATGTTTCCCTGGTTGCGGTCGAAGATTGGAATCTCGATATTGAAAATGAAGCTGGCATTATTGGCAGCTCCTACGCGCGTGTAGCCCGCGGACGCCGTCAGGTCTCGTTTGCCATTCGCCTTCGCCAACCGGAAGTTACTCTTTGCAGCCGTTACCGATTCCTTTGCCGCCTTCAAGTCGGGCCGCAAATTCAAAGCCAGGCTCTGCATGTCTTCCTTGTTCCCGTGGAGGGTTGTATAAACCAGATGGCCGATCACGCCGTAGTTGGAAGGAACCGAGTCGTAGCCCAGCAACTGCCGCAAACCCACCAGCGCTTGCGCATAGGCCAGCTGAGCCGAAGAAACATCGGATTGGAACTGCAACATCTGAAGCTTGATCTTGAGAAGATCGCCTTCGCTGATGGCTCCCTTTTTGTATCGCTCCTCGCTGACCTTGAGCGTCTGCCGGAAACTTGACAAATTCTTCTGCGCAAAGGCGAGCGTGGACTTCGCCAGGAGCGCGCCAATAAATTGCTGAGCGACGCCGAAGGTCAGGGATCGCGCGTTATTCTTTACTTCGGAACGGACCACGCGGGTCTGATCGCGCGCCGCCCTGATCCGCGCGCGCCGCTTATGTCCTCTTTCAAACGTATAGGCAAATAAGGCGTCGAACTCCGTAATATTATTCAGATACGACCGATTGAATTGGCTGGGACTAAAGACGGGGATAAAAAGCGAATCCCAGGTGAGCACGGGGTTGGGACGCAAAGAAGCGGTCACTTCGTCCGCTTGGCTTTGCGCAATCTGTGTTTCCGACGCCTTCAAAACATGATTGTGCTCGAGCGCCAGGTGGATGGCCTGGGCAAGATCAATGCGCAAGGCAGGAGGCGGTTGCTGGGCGAGGGCTGCACGCGCACCCCCGCTTAGCACCCACAATCCAATAGCAGCTAAGAATGGAACACTTCGCCGTTTTAATGTAGAAAAGTACTGGACATCAGCCATCTCGATAGAAACCGCCCTTCAAGAAATGCCATCGACGCAAAGTTTGCGCATGGCGGAAACCTTGTCGACTCAAAGCAAGTATGGTGAGGACAAAGAAATTAACTTCGGGGAGGTGAGCGGCCGCAGAGGGTAATCGGTTGGTTGGAAAGAACCTTGTCAGCGCAGCAGTCGGCAATTAAGCTCACGGCAACGGAGTACCGCGGCGTGGAATTTCCTAAGGCCGGGCGGACCGCGCTGTGCCGGAGAATCTGGCAGGCTGTACAATAAGTCTGCGGATTATCACAAGGCTGCGAGTGCGGGTTTGCGTGTCCGACGTCAGCCGACGCAGGTTCAAGCAGGATATTGGGCACGGCGTGATGGTGCAGCACCAGGACCATCAGGAGATGGATCTGCAACGCAACCAAAACCCATGTGGTTACGCGTTGGCCGGAGCGGTATTTGAGAAGGTTGAACAAGATATTCTATCCGGGACCGAGAGCCGTCCACGGTTTCATCACCCGTCCGCTGAAACGCCCCACCCCACACCATAACGGGCGAAACCCCAGGTGAACAGAAGGGTACGCAAACATAACCAGAATTCTATACAGATGACACTGTTAACATTCGGGTTGCCAGATGCCCTCGGTTAATGCAACCGCCAAAGTTTAAGGCAGAATATATATCACAGGACACGTGGGACTTTCCAACAGAAAGTTCATTCTGAGTTAAAACAAGCAGGTTGCCCCCAAAAACATGATGACCGGGGCGGCCCGGTGATTCATGGCTTTTCCCGGCGGGAAACGTGACTGGAAAGCTCTTTGACCTTTCGGGCAAGAGCCGGCAAGCGGCCGAGATAAGCATGTAACCGCTTGAATTCCGCCAAAGGACGGACCGGCGTTCCCCACATCGTTGACCCTTCCGGCACGATCTTGCCGGGAAGAATTCCCGCTTGACCGCCGATCATGGCTCGCGCGCCGACGCGGGCTTGCTCGCCAACTCCCACCTGTCCGCCCATCACCACGTAATCTCCAATGTGGACGCTCCCGGAGATCCCGGTTTGCGAAGCAATCACCGCGTGGCGGCCGACTTTTACGTTGTGGGCGATCTGCACGAGGTTATCGATCTTGGTCCCTTCACCGATCACCGTCGTACCAAGCGAACCGCGGTCCACGGCGCTGTTGGCTCCAATTTCAACCTCGTCTTCAATCACAAGACCTCCAAGCTGAGGAAACTTGTGATGACGGCCTTCCGCAAAAACATATCCGAAACCGTCCGAACCCAGCACGGTTCCCGCGTGAACAATCACCCGGTTGCCGATTTGAACTCCGGCATAAACCGTTACCCGGGGATGCAGGACGCAGTGCGATCCCAGCGAGGCTCCCCGCCCCAGGAAGACGCCCGCGCCCAAAACAGTTCCGTCGCCAACCGTTGCGCCGGGCTCGATGACAACATACGGACCGGCCGCGACGCCCTTCCCCAGCCGGGCCTCGGAGGCGACGACGGCGGTCGAATGGATTCCGGGGCTGGGCGGCTGAGGCGGGTATAAAACAGCTGCCGCCCGGACAAAGGCCAATTTGGGATTCGCTACCGCGATGGTGGTTTGAGCGGCCAGCAGCTTCCCTTCCCGGACCAAAATGCAACCTGCCTTGGATTCAGCGGCTCGCTTCAGCCCCCGGTCTCCTTCGGCAAAGCTCAAATCTTTCTCCGTAGCGGTTTCAAGGGAGGCCACGCCCTCAATTTCCCGGCCAGGGTCGCCCGCAACCCGTCCGCCAACCAAACGCGCGATCTGTTCAACTCTCATAACATCCTCGGCCTTCAGGCCCTGACCCCGCGGCTGTCTCAAAATTTGTAGATGGGAGGCTCGCCGGGAGGGCGCGTTTTCCAGCGGCGGTGAACCCAAAGCCACTGCTCCGGATAACGGCGGATATACTGCTCGATCCGGCGCGTAAAATTGGCCGTGTTCACCGCAATCTCTTCTTCGGGGTCCGCCCGCTTGATCCAATCAATCCGGTCAAACCTCAAGCGGTATTTTTTCAGCTTTGAATCCCAGATGACAAGTCCCAGGACAATTGGGACGCCCGTTTTGCGAGCCACACGGGCCGGCCCCGTCGTCGTAGCGGCCGGAAGTCCAAAGAAATCGACAAAAATGCCTTCGCTGGCCAGCATGTTCTGGTCAATCAGCACGCCCACCGCTTCTCCCCGTCCAAAGGCAGCCAGCACCTGCCGCGCGAATTCCTTTTTCTTGATGGCGTGGCCTCCGCTCGAGCAACGTTGTCCATTGATCAGCTCATCCATCAACGGGTTGTCCATTTCCCGAACGACAAAATTGCACGGATAACCGTACACGCCGTGAGCAAAGGAACCCAATTCCCAGTTGCCGAAGTGCGCCGTCAGGTAGAGAACGCCATGGCCTTGCCGTCGGGCCTCGTCATAATTTTCAAAGCCGTCGTAGATAATAAGCCGCTCGATATTCTGGCGGTTCAAATGGGGAAAATGCGCAAAGTCAGCCAGCATCCGGCCTAAGTTGCGGAATTCACCCCTCAGAACTTTCCGGTGCTTCCGATCATCCCATTCCGGAAAAGCGAGCCGCAGATTAAACAGCCCCACCCGGCGGAGGCGCGGCCAAAAGGCATAGCAAAGCACGGCCAGAAGTCCGCACACGGCCCGGGATACCTGGTGCGGAAGCCAACCCAGAAACTTCAGCAGGGTCCGCGCAACCGCGACCTCGGCTTGGTAGCGGAACGATGGGCTTCCGGATCGCTGTTTCTCTTTCACCAAGGCTCGCTGACTTTAAAGATGATTTCGTTGACTGGTAAACTTCCGTTCATCGCCGTTCCCGCAGGCTGCGCTTCCATTCTCGACGGGCGAACTCAGTCGGCTCGCAGGGGAAGGTTTTGCAAGAAAAAACTGAGGACTTGATTTTCGTACTCTTTCCTTACAGGTCCCGATACAAGAGTACCCTCAGAGCGCGGCAAAACCAAGAGGCGCTTGGGCTGAGGAGCGGCTTTGTAGAGTTCCACGGCAACTTTCTTAAAGGCCGGAATGTCTTCCGAAACAAGAAAAAACTTCGGCCTTCCAGCCAGTTTGGAAAGATCGGCGCGGACAGCCGGGCGCGTTGAACCAAGAGTAAAGAGGCGAAACTCCACTCGGGATAAGAGGCGAAACAGCGATCCAGCTCCCCCCAACTGCCGATCGAGTTGCAAATCGAACATTTGCGCCGGCTGCTCATACACGTCGTCCACAACCAGGGCTTTCACGATGGGGTTTCGTTCGCTGGCCACCAAAGCGGCGTAGGCCCCCAGCGTGGAACCGTAAACGCCCACCCGGTGCGAATTGACGCCTTGAACCTGGGCAACCCTCGCGATCGCCGAACTCAGGATGGACGCTTCTCGAATCCCCAAATTTGAAAACCGGTCTTTAGCCTTCGAACCGTAAAAATTGAAAAGGTAAACATTGAAGTGATTCGCCTGTAAAGTTGTACCCAAGGAAAGCAATTCCGAACGATTCGAATTGTATCCATGGCAAAGAATAATAACCGGCGCGCCTTTCAAACCCACCAGAAGCCAGCCGGCATGCTCGCCGCCCCGGGCATCTTTAAAGCTCAAATTTTCATAACTCGACAACAGGTACGAAGCCGGAGTCACATTCTCAATGGAATCGCGCGTCGTCGTAATGCGGTAAGTCAAAAAGAGCCCGGTCCCGACCAGCACCACAAACATTCCGGCACCCAAAACAAGCGCCCCGCTAATCAATCGAGTGAAAAGTCCCGACGAGGTACGAGACGGAGGTTGAACCCTTCCCCCGCGCTTGGTCATCATGAAGAACCCCTTGTCTATTCCAGAAGGAGATCGTCAGCCTCACAGAATAGCGAATCGTAGCATAATCGATCCTCAGGTTGCCATCAACTTTGCCGCCTTCCAGACCTGCTCTCTCCCGAATGGGGAATCGCTCAGACCCCTATTCCCCGCGGCGAAATCTGCTTGGCCGAAGCCCCGCAAGCGGCACCCTGGCAGGCGGGTCGCAGGCTTTTTTTACGTTATACTGAAAATGCACCCAGACCCGCCCATGGGAGGATCGAGGAATTTGGCGCCCCGGATCGTCGATATTCGGAACTTCAACGCACGCGAGTTTCGGCACCTGCTGCAGGCTGAATCCCAAACCTGGCTGCAAGTTCTCCATTGGAACTATGCCCCTTCGGCGGAAATCATTTCGTCCTACCTCAACGCAAAACGCTTATCAGGTTTCGCGGCACTGATCGACAACTGCATCACCGGCTACGCTCTCTACTTTCACGAAGGGTCCAAAGGCACGATCGGAAACCTGTTTGTGCTGGCAACCGACTCCTGCAACGACGCTGCAGCCCGGTTGATTGAGCAAACCCTTGCCACCCTCATCAGCATGCCGGAAGTGCGCCGGATTGAGGCACAGCTTCCACATTCTAATATCGAACAAATCAGCCCATACTTTCATGCGCGGTCGTTCCAAATTTACCGGCGCCAATTTATGACCTCTCATTTTCAATCGGCGCTGGAGGGCTTCAACCCTGCAACCGGACCCACCGCCTCCTCCGCCGGCAGGCCCTCGGCTTCCTGCGATTTCCAATTCAGGCCCTGGGAACGCAAATACGATCACGAGGCCGTGCAACTCCTTTATCATGCCTACCAGGGCCACATCGATGCCGCTATCAACGATCAATACTGCACTTTTGGGGGATCAAAGCGACTGCTTGAGAGTATCGTACGACAACGAGGCTGCGGCGATTACTTGAGCGAGGCCTCAACGGTCGCCATTCATCGGCGGACGGGAAGGCTGGCTGGAATGCTGGCCTTGACTCAGGTGCGCCCCGGAACCGCTCACATCCCGCAAATTTCGGTTGCGGTCCCCTATCAGGGGATGGGACTGGGAACCGCATTGCTCCGAAATTCATTCAGTCAGCTGAACAGGATGGGCTTCGGGGAAATATCGCTTACCGTAACAACCTTGAACAGCCGCGCTGTGCGGCTTTATGAACGGCTGGGATTCCAGACTCTCCAGGAGTTTGGAGCTTTCGTGTGGGATCGCCCCGAATAAGGACGATGCCGGAGAAGGCCCGCCCAAGGCGCTGAAGGGTTCGGGAACCGGGGGCAGGCAGGCTCCGGGCTACGGGGTTTTAGCCTTCAGAAGGTCTTTGAGTTCGTCCATGAATTCGCGCACGTCTTTGAAGTCCAGATAAACCGAGGCAAAACGAACGTAGGCAACCTTGTCCAACTTGCGGAGCCGGTCCATCACTAACCCGCCCAGTTCAGAACTGGGCCGCTCCCGGTCCACGGACTCCGCCACATAGGCTTCCACTTCATCAATAATCTCTTCCAGGTGGCTCATGGAAACAGGCCGCTTCTCACAAGCCTTAAGAAGTCCCGACAGCAGCTTCTGGCGGTCAAACTTCTCCCGGTTGCCATCCTTTTTCACCACCATGTAAGGGATTTCATCAATCCGCTCGTAGGTGGTAAAGCGGCGTTCGCACTTGAGGCACTCCCGCCGCCGCCGGATGGTATCTCCAATCTTTCCGGCCCGGGAATCCACGACTTTATCTTCCGCATAACCACAGAAAGGACAACGCATAACACCTCATTCTCACCCGGTCGGAGCGGGCTCCGGCAGGTCGCAGCTGAAAACTTCCAGTCCGCGGGGAACACGCCCGGGAGGCGCCTGGCGCTAGGAATCTCCCGCCGCTGCTTCCCGTTCCATCTCTTCTTCTTGAGTAATCGCCTCAAGCCGCCGAATGCTGAGGCCCTCGGGAATAAGCAGCACCAGGCCCAGAACGATGACGGGCACGCACATCAAAAGCCAGAGAAGGATTGAGGCGCCCGCCGCAACATCGGCGGCAACTGCAAAAACTTCTGTCAGCGCCAGAATAATCCCCACCTGATACCCGCCGCCGATGCCAGGGAATTGCACGATCAGTCCCAACGACGCGCAAAACATCACCAAACCGGCCGCCATCCAGCTCAAATGTGCCAACCCGCCCCCCAGGCTCTTGAGACCCAGCCAGAAAATGGTGGCGTTTGTGCACCACAAGACAACGGTCAGCACCGCGCTAGCCGCAAAATCTGGCAGGCTCTGGACAACCTGAAGCCCTTCGGCAAAGGACTCCAAAAAATGCACCGCGTGATGTTGAAATCGGTGGGGAAGAAAGCGGACTATTCGCAACAACCAGGCCATAATCGCCTTGGTCTTCAGCCGGTAGGCGACCAGGCAGGATACCACCAGCAAGGTCAAGGCCAGCATCACGTCTCCGGCCCGGTGCATCACCGTCAACAGATGCCCGCCGGCAGAAGTCATCAGATTCTGAGGAATCAAGAAAAGCGCCACCGAAAACAACAGGGCCAGGCTGATCGAGTCAAAGATCCGCTCCAGAAGCCAGACGGCCACCTGGGAAGAAATCGTAACGTCCTCTTTTTTGGCGATATAGGCCGGCCGCACGAACTCCCCCGGCCGCCCCACCAGGTAAATGGAGCTGAAACCAAGAACCTGGCCCACAAACAAAACCCAGAGCGACGCCTTCTTCATGGGCGCCATAAAAAACTTCCACCGGTAGGCGCGCACCAGGTAGGTGAAATAAGCGGCACCCAGCGCCAGCAACAGAAGCCCCGGACGCGCATGGACCAGAGACTCCCAACAGCGCTTCCAATCAAAGTTGCGCCATTCGGGACTTTGCCGAAGGTTATAGATAATCAGGGCCAGCACAACCGCGCTCGCACCCAACCAAATCCATTGGCGATAGCTCTTCTTCTTCACAATGTTCTCGTCACTGGCATTCGCCGGCCAGTCGGCCAGGGGCCGGGCCAATTAAACGCGGGAATCGCCAGCCTTGCCCCGCCCGTCCGTCAGGAACGTGCCGGAACCGGACACCCGGCGTCCGCTGCTCCGCGTCCGCCGGCGCGATTGCCGCAAAAGGAATTATAGCGCGGGAATTCAACTGCCCAAGAAAGATCGTGCTTTCATGGGACGAGAACGAAACTTCACTGCCATCGGATAAGACAAGAACTTCCGTTTCGGGCGACCGCGCTGTAATGCTACCACCTTCAGAACATACGGCTGGCCTTCGTATTCCCGGCAGGCACTGGCAAGCACGTTCCTAAGGCGATTTCAGATTGATCACCAGAATTTTGCCGTCAGTTTCCCATGCGCCGCCGGTGGCCGTATGCCCCGAGTGCAAGGGATGGGGCGGCATCACCAGTTCTTCGGCAGCCACAAGCCCCGTCATGCCGAGATCGGCGCCCACTTTGGCCCGCTCCTCGTCAACGTGGGGATTGGTGGCATGGGAAATGACGCCCGGATGGATGTCGATGCCGTTGTCGTGATCGGCAGCGACCAACCAGATTTGTCTGCCTCCCGCCGTAGTCGCCGGAGCCTTCCAGATGCGCAGGTGGTGGCGATTGGCAAAGGTGTTCAGCATCTTTTCAAAAGCCATGTCCTGCGGCCTTCCATAAACATACAGGGTCGACATGGGTGCGGCCTCATAGCCCTTGCCGACAATCACCGCCTGAAGAGTTTTCCAGAGCGGCGTTCCTTTTTCCTCATCGGCATGAGTCCAGCCGGCCTTAGCAAACGCCGTCCGAATTTCCTGCTCGCTCCCAATCAGAACCAGATTCACAACGCCGCCCAGGGTTCCCTTCTTGCTGGCGACGCGCTTAGGGGAGTGCGCCAGGAGTTCGAGAACCGTCTGCTTCAAAACCGCAGGAATCTGCCGCGTAAATTCGGGCGGAAAATTTCCCACAACAGCCAGGGGCTTATCCAGAGTCAGAAAGAACTCCGTTCCCGCGGGGTAGGAAATGGCCGTATTCGGCGCACCGCGCGCCGAACCGCCGCTCTGCTGGGTCTGTCCAGAATCCGCCTTCCCAAGCTTTTGCATGGCGCTGTTAAGCAGTGTAACCGGCAACTCGCTCGCCAGCACCCCCACAATGGTCCCATCAGGCCGAACGTGCTCGCGGGCGTTATCGACTCCGCTGACGTGGCCCGACAAAGCAATGGCAGGCTCCCCTGGAACTTGCAAAGAGTCAAAGTGCAACAGAAGTTTGGCCCGGTCGGTCGGACTGGAAGAAGGGATCAATTTAGCGATCCGCCCGCTCACGACGGCTCCCAGAGGAATCGCAACACCGCCGGGCCCGCGCACGGACCGCTCAACCTCGGCTTTCACCACCTGCTGCAATCGCGAACCCGTTGTGCTGACTGGCGTTTTAAGACGCAGATATAGAACCGTGCCCGCAGGCACCGTGTGCAGCGATGAATTCTGAACCGACGCCGCAGATTGCGGCTTTGCAACGGGAGGAGCCTGCGCCTGGCCAATAAGGCTGGAGCTGAATGCTGCGATGAGGAGCGTGAGAAGACTTATGCGGTAAAACATGGCATCGCCGTCCCCGGGAACTTTCCACTATGGAGAATTGGATGCGCGCTCAAGCCGCCAAGAGGCCTGCATCCCTTCCTTCATTGCCGACAGTGCGTCCGCACCCGTCGCCGTCAAACAGGACGGACCCGTCTTTGAAAATATCAGAAGAAGGTGTCTTAACGAAGCGTGGACCGAAGTCCGCCCACAATCTCGACCGCAATCTCATGCCCGCGCTCAAGATCCCCCGGAGGCAATGAAATCGCGGCGACTTTGGCATGTCCGCCGCCGCCATACTGCTCACAAATGGAGGCGAGGTTGGCGCCCTTCGGCATGGGATTCCACGGGTTGCTGCCCACCGCAATCTTGGTGCGTTCCTTCGATTGGCTTAAAGCAACATTGTAAACAGCTTCGGGAAACAGGTAATAAGGGATGAATTTGTTAAAGCCCTCAAAATCCTGATCAGAAATATCAAGGAAAACAACGTGATCGCGCAGCTCGGCGCGGTTGCGGATGACTTCCATCGTGCGCAAGTGCTTTTCGTACAACCGCTGAAAAGCCGAGCGAATATGGGGGAGCGCTGCAATTTCGCCAAGAGGCCTGGAAATCAGCAGCGGAATCAACTCTGCGGCAAAGTCATGAGACTCCGCCCCTTCAATCACCAGCGTGATCTGCGTGGCCGGCTCCCGCATCTCAACCGCCATTCTGGCATCCGGGTATTGCGCGCCGTCAATGAGATCGGCCCAGTGAACGAGTTCCTCAAGGTCGGGAGGTTGAAAATTGAACTTGGTCGCGGCAATGTGGGCGATGAATTTTGTGCAAGAGCGGAAATCCGGCCCGTAAAATTTCTTGCCGCTCGCGTCCTGCTTAAAATGCGTTGCATCCGCTTCCGTCAGGAAGGCGCTTTGATGATGATCAAACCACCACGTCAAGCGCGGCGAACTGGAGTACTTGAAATCGACGATAACGTTTTCCTCGCCATTGAAAATGTTATCCTCGAACAGCTGCCCGGCCCGGTGCAGCAATCCGTGGTAATGGAACTCCGCCTGGGGGTCGATCACCTCGCGATAAAAACGGGAAAACACCGCCGCTGAACATGCGCCGTCAAAGCACCGATTATGGAAGCAAACCCGAACATTCATTATTTCCTGCCAACGCTCCTTGCCCTATCTGGATGATGTAGGGTAACTCTGTAGAATTTGCTAACTTGCGCTGCCAGCCGAAAATTGTCAAGAGAAAAGCGGAAAAAAATTCCGAAAGCATTTTCCCAGATGTTCGACTGGTTCTGTTTGGCGCGCCGAATCGTGCCAAGTCCGGTATGAATTCCAGCTTTTCGATCCGCCCGGTCCCTCTGCCAAAGCATCCTGCGGCGCTGGCCGCTACAGGCCCTGAACGGGACGGGAACAGCTGGGTCGCAACCCCGTCTACGGAACATTTATTCTTAACACAGGCTCAGGGTTCGTTCAATGAACGACCGGGGGCAAGGTCATAAAAGGAAAGGAACTCAAAATCCTGGGGGTGGCAAAAGCAACCAGGGGTGGACCGGAAACAAAGCCAGGAGGTTTGTGCTGCAGGTCAACCTGAGAGCGCAAGTCTTGCTTTCAAGAGAAGTGGAAAGGGAAATACCGCGAAACTTAATCGAAAACTCGGCCACCCAGCGCCTCCTGCCGGCTTGAGTCGTATTGCAGGCTCGCAGGAAAGCGCTGTCGACCTTACTTACCCAACTTACCCATGAAACGGCCGCCGCCGATGAACCTCAGAACCCTGTTCCGTGGGCTTCTGCAACTTATCAATCGCCAGCCAAACGAGGAGCGCCAAAGGGAAATAGAGAGCCACCGCAACAGCCATAAACCTGAAGGCCTCCGCCATCGCCGGAAGCACCAAAATCGTTAAGTATGTTAAACCCATAACATTTCCCCTCCCCCTTAAAGCGTGGAACCTTTTCACATGCGTCAAGTCTATTTAAGCACCGCCTGCGAAACGCCTCAATGGCACCAAGGTACCAATTCAGGGACAACTACGGGCAGTTTCAAGGCGTGCGCAGACGCACGGCCGATACATTGGCCTGCCACGGGCCAGCGACTGATTGGTAATCGGCTAACTCCGAGAAATCATGAATCAAAGGCGGCGGGAACGATTCAAATAGCTGGTGCGAAAGGGGGGACTCGAACCCCCACCCCTTGCGGGACCAGATCCTAAGTCTGGCGCGTCTGCCAATTCCGCCACTTTCGCGTGGTTCCTAATCATGTTTACATTCAATGACTTATCTTGGCAAGATCGTTCCTCGCTTTGATCACTCCCTTGTGGTGTGCCCGCAGGTGTGCCCAAACCACCCCAAGAGTCCATTTTCACTACCTGCCCGATATATTCATCCAGACGTAAGGCGGCCTCCTGAAGTGACCTGCCTGAGATTTTGTACCAATCCAATTGAGAGAGTCTACATCACTTTGAGCGGCCCAGGTTTTTTAGACCACTTCCAGAGTGAGTTTTTCGGCTTCTTTGGGGCCTTTCAGGTCGCGGCTAGCCGCGACCTGAAAGGCGAACTCGTTCGGCGTCCTCTCACCTTCAGGACTGGAAATCATAACAGTTGCGGCCCGGCTGGAAGGAACATCAATCAGCGAATTCATCGCTCGGTGCTCACTCAATGAGGCGTTGGAAACATGCCAGCATCCGCCAAAGCATTTGCTGGCGCGCGGACAATCTCACAGGAGATTTCTCCAATGCAGCCAAGTGTCACGGAAGCTGTGGTTTCCTTGAAAACTCTATGCGGAAGGGCTCTTCTGGTGCTACGATTCTTCGCTAAGGCTATCTTTAGCCGAGAGTTAGCACCAAGCTATGAAGAGCCAGAAGACCAAGAGCCCTGGTGGCCGGTCCAGCACACGCCGGCCAAAGACGGGGAGTTATAAGCCCATTCTCGTGGCCCTCAGCGACGAAGAACGAGCGTTCATTGAAGCGGCCGCGGACCGAATCAAAGGGAATTGGCCGCTTCAGTTGTAGGAGGCTGGGGACGCGTTTGAGCCTTCCCAGCGTGGACCTCTTGAATCATGGGCAGGCCGAAAAGACAGAAGTCGCAATCGATTGGTCCAGATTTGAGCCGGGGCAAGAAATCGGCAAGATAAGCTGCGAGGGAAGCTCCCGGATGATTCGCGATGCAACACCTGGGACAACACTGGTAATGGAGGGAAACCGTGAGGGTCGTTCGCCCAAGAAGTTGGCGGCCGCAAACCAAGATCTGATAAAAGCAAATGCCGCCCGCAAGTCCAGAGCAGAGGCCCGCTCATTGTCTTCCAGCATGTTTCATGAGCCCTAATCTGGACTGCGAAACACTTCGTTGAGAAATGAAACCTCTTGATGTATCTTAAAGGTCTTAAAATAAATGAGAAGACCGTAAGTTGATCGACCGGTTGTCAGCGGGGAAACCCAACGAAATGGCCGCAGCGTTGGCTATAGGAGGGCATATCCTTTAGGGTAGGTACCCACGAAACAAACCGAATGTCCGGGTCCGAAGGGCCATTCTGGTGGAGTTTTTGACTAGGGTCTGCGACGCACATTTCTTACTTTGTATGATCGAGAAGAGATTTCCGGTGTTCCGAGAAATTCGATCGGGAATCGAGCACATCTTGATTGTGACATCATTTGGGTCACCAACGCTCGTTACTCGAACGGAGGGCACAATAGGCGAGCAGCAAGTCTCTGCTAAATTCCCCGCCTGAATCGTAATTACTTGCCCTTGTATCCTGTCCTTGACCACCTTGCAGAGGAGGCAAAAGTAATCCATGGCTATGAATCCTTCCCAGAGTTCCACGAGCGAGTCCGTTGCAAAGGCACTCGACGGACTGAAAATTGAAGTCCCTTCCTGGGCATTTGCCGACACCGGTACCCGGTTTGGCAAGTTTCTTCAACCCGCCGCCAAGACCATCGAGGAGAAGTTCTCCGACGCCGGCCAGGTGAACTTATTCACCGGTGCTTGTCCCACTATTGCGTTGCACGTGCAGTGGGATGCGCCGGAAGGTTCAGACACTGCCGACATCAAGAAACTGGCGGACCAGTACGGCATTCGTCCCGGTTCCATCAGCCCCAATGTGTTCCAGAACCAGGAGTACAAGTATGGGTCGTTGTCGAACGAGCAGGCCTCCATTCGCAAGCAAGCCCTCGACCACATCCTCTATTCGGTGAAGGTCGCCAAGGAACTCAACTCTCGCGACGTCACGCCGTGGTTTGCCGATGGCTCAAATTATCCCGGCACCACCAATATCCGCGCGCGCAAGCACTGGATGTCGGATGGGTTGAAAACAACATATGAAGCGCTTGGCGACAACCAGCGGCTGCTGGTTGAGTACAAGCCCTTCGAGCCCGCGTTCTACCACACCGACATCGCCGATTGGGGCATGGCGTTAATTTATGCTCGTTCCGCCGGACCCAACGCCCGGGTGCTGGTCGATACGGGCCATCATTACCAGGCTCAGAACATCGAGCAGATCGTTGCCTGGCTGTTGGATGAAAACATGCTGGGGGGATTCCATTTCAATGACCGCCGCTACGCCGACGACGACCTGACACTCGGCTCAATCGATCCTTATCAGGTCTTCCGCATCTTTGCCGAAATCCGGTTCTACGAATGGGAGAGCGGCCAGCGTGCCGATATCGCTTACATGGTAGACCAGAGTCACAACCTGAAGGGTAAGATCGAGGAGATGATTCAGACGGTCATGACGGCCCAGGACCTCTATGCCAAGGCTGCCCTGATTGATTTCAAGAGTCTGAGTAAGGCTCAGGAAGAGCAGCGGCTGATCGATGCGGAAAACATTTTCAAAGACGCCTTCAACACCGACGTGCGTCCTGCCGTGAAGGAATGGCGGCGCTCCAAGGGGCTTGCGGAGGATCCGCTGGCGGCATTCAGGGAAAGCGGGTACATGGCGCGAATCACGCGCGAGCGCGCCGGGCGTGCCTCGGCGGCCAGCAGCTACGCGTAAAGCGACTGAGGTTCCCGAGCGATCCGCTCGACTGCGCTGAGGCCATCCTGTTTCTTGCAAGTGATCGTGTCCCGTTGTACAACGGGACACCTCTTCACGGGGGACAGCGGGTTCACCGAGACGTTTCTGCGATAAGCGTCGATAGCGCCTCTTGAAGCCGCTTGAGGTTAGGTATGGACAAACTTCAATGTGTTGCCGTTGACTTGGGCGCGGGCAGTTGCCGTGTTTCGCTGGCGCAATGGGATGGAAGTCATGCCAGCGTACAGCTTGCGCACCGTTATCCGAACGGCCCGGTTGAGCGCGAGGGCCATCTCTGGTGGCAGCTCGATCAGCTTTGCAGGGGCGCGGATGAAGGCCTTGAACGTGCCTCAAGACTCCTGGCGGACGCAAAGCGTGGCGTCGATAGCATCGGCGTGGATGGCTGGGCGGTGGACTATGTCCGGCTCGATGGGGCGGGTAAGCCGATTGCTGACCCGCTCTGCTATCGCGATCCGAGGACCGAGACGGCGATGCCGGAAGTCTGGGAGAAGATTCCCAGGGAGCGGCTTTACGAGCTGACAGGAATTCAATTCCTGCGGTTCAACACTTTATACCAGCTTTATGCCGACGTTCGCGACCATCTGGAACCTGCAGCGCAATGGCTCAATGTTCCCGAATATCTTTTGTACCGCTTTGCCGGCTCCGACCCGAAGGCTGCTGTCTCCGAATACACCAACTCAACTCATACACAATTGGTCAATGCGAGGACGCGGAAGTGGTGTGACGAAATCTTTGAGAAGGTCGGCCTCAACCGCCGCGCCGCGCCGCGTCTGGTGCCGCCGGGAACGCAACTCGGGCCCCTTCGTAGTGATGTTTCCGCTCTCTCCGCCTACAAATCAGCCCGAGTGATTGCCCCTGCCTGCCATGATACGGGGGCGGCGGTGGCGGGCATCCCGGACGCAACAACCAACTGGGCGTTTATCAGTTCCGGCACGTGGTCGCTGGTCGGAGCCGTGCTGGACGAACCCTGCACGTCGGCCGCGGCGCTAGGTGAGAACTTCACGAACGAAGGCGGAGTTGGTGGCCGCATTCGATTCCTGAAGAACGTGAACGGGATGTGGCTGCTGGAGGAGTGCCTCCGTGAGTGGAACTCGGTCGGAACTCGCTTGTGGTCAGTGGCCGAACTGGTTGCCGAATGCGAGCGGCTTCCGGTTCCCGAAACCGTTTTCAATGTCGACGCTCCAGATCTAATCCTTCCCGGGCACATGCCTTCGCGGATTAACCGCGAGCTTGAGAAGGCTGGTCATGAGCGGCTTCCCGAAGACTCTGCGAATGCGCCCCGGATGGCTGGCGTGATTTTTTCGAGCCTTGCTGCCCGCTACGCGGCCGTTCTGCAGGCGCTCCAGGAAGTCACGGGCCGCAAGTTTCACCGCCTTTACGTGGTGGGTGGCGGCAGCCAGAACGAGTACGTCAATCGGCTGATCGCAGACCATACGGGCCTCGAGGTAAAACGCGGTCCCGTAGAGAGTTCCACCATTGGCAATCTCGCCATCCAGTTTGCGTCGCTTGAAAGTGGGACTGGGGATATCACGCCTGCCGACGTCGCCCGGTGGGCGAGCCGACTGATACAGGCTTCGGTCGCGTAAGGCCCTGAGGATAAGCGGACGAAAACGAACTTGAAGTTCTGGTCACCAACCTTGGCCGAACCGCCTGATCGGTGACAAACGTCTGCGCCCCAGGACGAGATCGGCGGAGACGCACAACCTGTTTCGCGGGGCCATCAGGAAGCTGCCGGACTAATACATTGAAGGGAAGCCCAAGACTCTTGGCAGACGAATCACTTTCACCCCGAGGAACCGCTTCGACAGAGGTTCTCCGCAGCTGGAATCCAGCAGGGTCGGTTTCGTCCGGCGACTGACCACTGTGCGACACTTGCTTGCTTGTCCGTGCTCGAACGAAGGCTGGGATTTTTGCACCGTCCGCTGTAACAACCCGACCCTATTCTCTGTAGCGAACTGTGTGGTTGGAGTTTTCTTTTCAAAGGGGGCTGTGATTAGAGCTTTTAGAAGTGGCAATGACAATTCCACCAGCAAAGGCACATAGTCATGAAGCAGAGCGAAAAAGCGAAGGTCGGTGTGTTTGGAATCGGACTTGCGGCCTATTGGCCTCAATTCGCAGGACTGAAGGAGCGGCTTGAGGGTTATCAGCGCAAAGTTGAGCAGCGGATTGCAGAGTGGGTCACGGTCGTTAGCGGGGGTCTTGTGGACGACGCCTCGGCGGCACAACGAGCGGGAGCTGATTTCCGTCAGGCGGGCGTCGATCTGGTGTTCTGTTACGTGGGGACGTATTCCACATCTTCCCAAGTCCTGCCGGTAGTTCAAGGCGCGAAAGTGCCGGTAGTGATCCTCAATTTGCAGCCGGCTGCCGCGCTCGATTATCTGCATACGGATACGAAAGAGTGGCTGGCGAACTGTTGCGCGTGCTGCGTGCCGGAGATTTCCTGTGCTTTCACACGGGCGGGGATACCCTTTAACGTTGTCACCGGCATGCTCGTCCCGGAGACAGATGTCAGCGAGCCTTGGGAGCGCGCCTGGGCTACGATTAAGCAATGGTGCAAGGCCGCTGAGGTTGCGCATGATCTCAGGAATTCTCGA
>CAYWMN010000042.1:0-20474 GCA_964459065.1 uncultured Acidobacteriota bacterium
GCTTCGCGATTCGCGAAGGCGGCCATACGGTCGGCGCCGGCACCGTGACCGAAATTATTCACTAAACAGGCGGATATGCTGCATCAAAAAATAAGAATTCGATTGAAAGCTTTCGATCACAGAGTGCTGGACCAATCAGCCGCTGACATTGTGTCCACGGCAAAGCGGTCCGGTGCGCAGGTGGCCGGGCCGGTCCCGCTGCCCACCGTGAAGAATAAGTACTGCGTGCTGCGTTCGCCGCACACGGACAAGAAATCACGGGAGCAGTTCGAGATCCGGACTCATAAGCGGTTGGTGGACATTCTGGAGCCGACGACGCAGACGATCGATGCGCTGACGAAGCTCGACCTTCCTGCCGGGGTTGATATCGAAATCAAGGCATTTGGGAAAGAGCACACGAAGTAGGTCTCTGGAACGCCTTCCGGCAATTGGAATTGTGGTGAAGCGATTATGGTGAAAGCAATCCTGGGCAAAAAGTTGGGAATGACGCAAGTCTTTGGCGAGAACGGCAATGTGGTGCCTGTTACGCTGCTGAAGGCGGGCCCCTGTGTCGTGATTCAGCGCAAGACGGTAACGAATGACGGGTACGAGGCGGCGCAGCTTGGTTTTGTTGAAGTCCCGCCACCGCGTCGGGTAACCAAGGCGGTCGAGGGGCACTTTAAGCGCGCTGCGGCAAACCCGGCACGTTTTCTGCGCGAAGTTCGGCTGGATGAAGGCGCCGGCGACGTTAAAGTCGGTGACAAGATTCTGGTGGATATGTTTAAGGACAACGAATACGTTGACGTGGTCGGAACGTCGAAAGGCCGCGGTTTCGCGGGAGTTCATAAACGCCACAATTTCGGCGGCGGCGGCGGAGCGCACGGGTCAATGTTTCACCGGGCGCCCGGGTCGATCGGTCAATCGTCATTCCCATCGCGGGTCTTTAAGGGGATGCGGGCTGCCGGGCACATGGGGAACAGCCGTGTGACGGTTCGCAATCTGCGGGTCGTGCAGGTGCTTGCCGAAGATAACGCGCTGCTTGTCGAAGGTGCTGTGCCTGGACCGGATGGCGGGTATGTGGTGGTGCGGAAGGCGACGGCTCCCCGGAAGTAGATTTTGGCGGCACAGGGTTTTAGGGAAGTGAATTATGGCAACTGTTGACGTGAAAAACCTGGAAGGGCAGACGGTAAAACAGCTGGAAGTGGCCGATGAGGTTTTTGCGGTCAAGCCCAATGCTGATCTGCTGTGGGAGGCGACCAAGGCCTACCTGGCAAACCTGCGCCGTGGAACGCACTCGACCAAGAGCAGGGGCGAGGTATCCGGCGGTGGCAAGAAGCCCTGGCGGCAGAAAGGCACCGGTCGCGCCCGTGCTGGAAGTATTCGCAGTTCGTTGTGGCGGCATGGTTCCATCGCGCACGGCCCGAAGCCGAGGGATTACTCGATCAAGTTGCCCAAAAAAGTCCTGAGCGGTGCCCTGCGCTCCGCATTGGCGGCGAAGTACCAGGAAAATAAAATCACGGTTGTTGATCAATTGAGCTTTGCGGAACCGAAGTCCAAGGCGTTTGTGGGGGCCTTAAACAAGCTCGAGGTTGGCCCGAAGGTCCTGATTGTTGACGATGCGCGAAACCGGAATTTGGAGCTTTCTTCCCGCAACGTGCAGGGATGCGACCTGATGCGTCATCATGAACTCCACGCGTATCACGTGCTGAGCCATGACCGTCTGCTGATTTCCGAGGGCGCCTTGACCCGTATCCAGGAGTCACTGCGATGAAGAGAAGCGCACATCAAATTTTACGGAAACCCATTATTACGGAGAAGAGCGTTGATCTGAAGGATATGGCCCGCACGCTCTGTTTTCAGGTGAACGCGCACGCCAGCAAGGGAGAAATCAAGCAGGCGGTGGAAGAGACGTTCGTGGAGTTGCGGGACAAGGTTGAGTCAGTTCATACGGCCTCGTTCCGCGGCAAGGTTCGCAGGCGCGGTAGAACTGAAGGCCGCAGGGCGGATTGGAAGAAAGCTTACGTCAAGCTGAGAGCGGGAACGCGGGTTCCGGAGTACGCTGAAACGGTATAGCGGACGCCCTCCCATCGACGGACGGAATATTATGGCGATTAAGACTTACAGGCCTTATACAAAAACGAGACGGTACCAGACCGGCTTGGGGTTTGAAGAGTTAACAACCTCAAAACCGCACAAGGCGCTGCTGGAGCCCAAGGACCGGATCTCCGGACGCAATAACCGGGGGCGGGTTACCATCCGGCACCGGGGCGGCGGGCACAAGCGCCATTACCGGCTGATCGACTTCAAGCGCGACAAAGTGGGTATCGCAGCGAAGGTGTCAAGCGTAGAATATGACCCGAACCGCTCGGCGTTTATTTCGCTATTGCATTATGCGGACGGGGAGAAGCGGTATATTCTCTACCCGCAAGGTTTGAAGGTCGGGGACAAGGTCGTCTCCGGGCCCGAAGCCGATATCGTGGTCGGCAACTCGCTGCCTCTTAAGAATATCCCCCTCGGAACCATTCTGCATAACATCGAGCTGCGGCCGGGGAAGGGTGGCCAGCTGGTGAGAAGCGCCGGGGGTAGCGCGCAACTGGTGGCCAAGGAAGAAGATTACGCGCAGATTCGTTTGCCTTCCGGAGAGGTTCGGCGTCTGCATGTGGACTGCGCCGCGACGGTCGGGCAGGTTGGGAATCTTGATCACGAAAATGTTACTGTGGGGAAGGCCGGCCGGAAGCGTTGGAAGGGTATTCGCCCGACGGTGCGAGGCGTGGCCATGAATCCTGTCGATCATCCCATGGGCGGCGGCGAAGGCAAGACTTCGGGGGGGCGAAATCCTGTGACCCCGTGGGGACAGCCGACGCGAGGATATAAGACGCGGCGCAATAAGCGGACGGACCGGTTTATTGTGAGACGCCGCGCGAAGAAGTAGGGAGGATAGATTGCCGAGATCGCTCAAGAAGGGGCCTTTCATTGATGACCACCTCATCAAGAAGATCGAGCTTCTGAATCGACGGTTTGAAAAGAAGGTTGTCAAGACCTGGTCGCGGCGTTCGACGATTGTTCCAGAGATGGTCGGACATACGATCGCGGTCCACAATGGCAGGAAGTTCATTCCTGTCTATGTTACGGAGAATATGGTGGGCCATAAGCTGGGAGAGTTTTCTCCCACGCGTACGTTCAAAGGCCACAGCGTGAAGGCTGTATCCGAGCGGGGTTCGGGCGCGCGGTAAGGTTGTCCGGAACGGCCGGAGGATTTGAGATAAACGATGGAAGCGAAAGCAACAGGAAAATATTTGCGGGTTTCGCCGCAGAAGGCCAGGCTGGTCGTTGACTTGATTCGCGGCCAGAACGTGGGCGCCGCGGTTGATACGCTGCGGTTTACCAAAAAGCGCGTGGCCCGGGACGTCATCAAAATCCTGCAGTCTGCCATTGCCAATGCCGAGCAGAAATCGGAAACTGTTGACGTTGATGAATTGGTCGTAGCCAAGGCCTACGTTGATGAGGGGCCCAGGATGAAGCGGATTCGTCCGGCTCCCATGGGGCGTGCGTTCCGCTATCAGAGGCGCATGAGCCATATCACGGTGGTGGTTGAGGCTCGCGAATCGCAGTCGTAATTAGGATTGTGTGGCCGCGCCGAGCCGCCGTAATCCAGGCGGCAGCCGGGCGGAAGAAGGGTTTTTGAAGGAGGCAATGAGTGGGTCAGAAGGTTCATCCTTACGGATTCCGTCTTGGGCATATCAAGACGTGGAAGTCACGGTGGTTTGCGAAGAAAGGTTACGCAGACCTTCTGCATGAGGATTTGAAGCTGAAGCGCCAGCTCAAGGCCCAACTCCGTACTGCAGGGGTTGCCTCGATTGAGGTGGAGCGGCCGGGAAATAAGCTGAAGATTACGATTCACACAGCGCGGCCGGGAATTATCATCGGCCGCAAAGGCGCGGAAATCGACCGGCTGCGGCAGGAAGTTCAGAAGCGTACGGGGCGGGAAGTTTTGCCCATTAATATTCAGGAAGTGCACCGGCCGGAGTTAAACGCGCAACTGGTGGCGGAGTCGATCGCGCTGCAGCTTGAGAAGCGCGTCGCCTTCCGGCGGGCAATGCGCAAGGCCGTGGACGCTGCTCTGAGGTTTGGTTGCAAGGGTATCCGGGTGAGAGTTGGAGGGAGGCTGAACGGCGCCGAAATCGCTCGCTCGGAATGGTACCTGCAAGGGCGTTTGCCCCTTCACACGCTGCGCGCAGACATTGATTACGGGCTGGCCGAGGCCATGACAACCTACGGCGTGATTGGCGTGAAGTGCTGGATTTATAACGGCGAAGTCCTTGAGCAAAGGCGGCGCCAGCCAAGGGCGCCAGAGACGGCGAAGGCGGCTGAGCCGTCAACGGTTTAGAGGTAAGGTGGACGAAATATGTTAATGCCGAGCAAGGTGAAATTCCGTAAGCAGCATCGGGGCCGCATGCAGGGGAAGGCCTGGCGCGGATCGCTAATATCTTTTGGCGATTTTGGTCTTAAGGTGATGGAGCCTGGCTGGATCACCGATCGGCAGATCGAGGCCAGCCGCGTTGCGATCCAGCGGTTTGTCAAGCGCGGCGGCAAGCTCTGGATTCGGATTTTTCCAGACAAACCGATTACCAAGAAGCCGGCCGAAACCCGTATGGGAAAAGGGAAGGGCGCTCCGGATTCCTGGGTGGCGGTTGTGAGGCCGGGAAGAATTTTATTTGAAATTGAGGGCGTGACGGAGGCTGAGGCGCGGCGCGCGTTCAGGTTGGCGGGCGACAAACTGCCCCTTCCCACGCGCTTCGTGACCAGGATCGAAGCCTCGCGTTAAGTTTTAGAGGAGAGCAGGCGTGAAACTTGAGAAGGACAAAAAGTGGAAGTGGCCCGCGGAGAACATGCGGGAGTGGACCGACGAAGAGCTCGCAAGCTCCGAGCGGGAGTTCTCTCAGCAACTCTTGCGCTTGCGGTTTCAACTCGTAAGCGGCCAGGCCGATGTTCTTCCGGTAATCCGCCAGCTTCGAAAAGGAATCGCCCGGGTGCAAACAGTGCGGCGGCAAAAAGAGCTGGACGCCGCTGCGAAGACGCAAGCCTGAGATTTGGCTTAATGAAACGGACAAAAAGATAGGATTGAGCCGGAATGCCGAACCAAAAACGACAGCAGAAAATCGGAGTCGTCAGTAGCAACAAGATGCAGAAGACCATCGTGGTGACGGTGGATCGAAAAATCATGCATCCGCTTTACAAGAAGGTGATCCGGAGATCGACCCGGTTCCTGGCCCATGACGGGAATGGCGAGTGCCAGGTTGGAGATAGGGTGAAGATCGAGGAGACTCGTCCGCTGAGCCGACGCAAGCGCTGGCGGGTGGTCGAGGTTGTCTCGAAAGCGGTTCAGGTCGGCTCCGGTGCGGAGGCTAAACAATGATTGGGATGCGGACCAGGTTACGGGTCGCGGACAATTCCGGTGCCAGGAAGCTTTCCTGCATTCTGCCTGTTGGTGGGAGTTCGGGGCTGCAGGCCGGGCTGGGTGATGTCATCACGGCCGCAGTGAAAGAGGCTGCCCCTGAAAGTCCCGTTTCCAAGGGGACGGTCGTCAAGGCGGTCATCGTTCGGATGCGGAAGGAACAAAGGCGGCGGGACGGCAGCTATATCCGTTTTGACGAGAACGCTGCGGTGCTGATCAATGACGCCGGTGAGCCGGTGGGAACCCGGGTCTTCGGGCCGGTTGCCCGCGAACTGCGTGAGAAGAAGTTTTTGAAGATCGTTTCCCTGGCTCCGGAGGTGCTGTGATGGGTGCATCGTTGGATATTCGGAAAAATGACCAGGTCCAGGTCATTGCGGGCCGGGACAAGGGGAAGTCCGGGCGGGTTCTCGAGGTCCTGCCGCGCAAGCGCAAGGTGTTTGTTGAACATTCAAACATGATCAAGCGTCACACTCGTCCCAATCCCGCCAAGCAGATTCGAGGCGGGGTTCTGGAAAAAGAAGGGCCGATCGACATCTCCAATGTTGCTCTTATCTGCAGTGAGTGCGGCGTCGTTCGAATTCGCCATCAGCGCATGGCGGGAGGCGAAAAAGGCAAAAAGGTCCGCCAATGCGCGAAGTGTGGCAAGATCCTAGACACTTAGGAAATCAGGAAGACTAAGGGATTATGGCAACGCGATTAAGAGAAAGATATCAAGCGGAAGTGCTTCCGGCATTGACCGAGGAATTTAAGTACCCGAATAAGATGGCCGTGCCGCGGCTGCGCAAGATCGTGATTAACATCGGGTTGGGCGAGGCCAGCCAGAATGTTAAGCTGCTGGACGGCGCCGTTCGGGATTTGGGTCAGGTAGCGGGCCAGAAGCCGGTTGTGACCCGGGCACGGAAGTCGATTGCCAATTTTAAGCTGCGCAAGAATATGCCAATCGGCACCATGGTTACACTGCGCGGCGACCGGATGTACGAGTTTTTTGACCGGCTTGTCAACGTGGCGCTGCCCCGTGTGCGGGACTTTCGCGGCGTTTCAACGAAATCGTTCGACGGGCGGGGCAGTTATACCCTGGGGCTTCGAGACCAGTTGGTATTCCCGGAAGTGGAATATGGCAAGGTCGAAAAGGTCAAGGGTATGAATATTTCAATTGTGACCGATGCGCGGACAGACGCCGAGGCTTTGGCGCTGCTTCGCCACCTGGGGATGCCATTCCGTTCTGAAGGACGGCGGCGCGTTCAGGGCGATTCCAGTGAGCAGGCGGGAGGATAAGCGTGGCACGTTTATGCCAGATGGCGAAGTTAGTTCGGAAGCCCAAATTCAAGGTCCGGCATCGGAACCGCTGCCGCATCTGCGGCCGTCCCCGCGGCTATTTGCGAAAGTTTGAGATGTGCCGCCTCTGTTTTCGGAAGCTGGCGCTCCGCGGTGATATACCGGGTGTCACTAAATCGAGTTGGTAAGTATAATTAACGATCGCAGTGCAGGTTTCAGGCTGCGACAAGTTTTGTGAATCGGGAGATTTATGTCTGCTGTTTCTGATCCAGTTGCTGATATGCTGACGCGAATCCGTAATGGGCTCGGGGCCCGTCACCAGCGCGTGGATATGCCCTCGTCAAAGTTAAAAATTGAGCTTGCTCGGGTTCTGAAAGAAGAGGGCTACATCACCAACTATAAGGTAGCTGAAGACGGGCAAAAGAAGACTCTTCGAGTTTTCCTGCGCTACGGCACCGACGGCTCGAGCGTTATTTCGAGGTTGGATCGAGTCTCCAGGCCCGGTCGCCGGGTATACTCCGGCGCTCAAGAGATTCCCAGGGTCCTGGGGGGCTTGGGCGTGAATATTCTGACGACACCTCAGGGCGTGATGACCGGCAAGGCGGCTCGGCGCGCCAAAGTTGGTGGCGAAATCCTGTGCAACGTGGAGTGAGCCGGAGCTTCGGACAAGGCTGAAAGTTATGTCAAGAATAGGTCGCAAACTGATCGAACTACCTGCTGGTGTAACCGTGCAGGCAGATGCCGCTGCGGTTACGGTAAAAGGGCCGAAGGGCACGCTACGGGTTCCTCTCCCGCGAGGGATTCGCCTGGAGAAGCAGGACGGCCACTACCTGGCCCAGATGGAACATGAAGGCCTGGTGGCGCTGCGGGGACTGACCCGGGCGGAAGTTGCCAATGCTGTTGAAGGGGTCAGCAAGGGGTTTGAAAAGCAACTGGATATCGTGGGAATTGGCTATCGGGCTGAGGTCAAGGGTAAGGCCGTTGTGTTTGCCCTCGGTTATTCGCACCCCATCGAAATGGCGATTCCCGAGGGAATCTCAATCAGCGTTGAAAAGCAGACCCATTTGGTGGTCAGCGGTGCGGACCGCCGCCAGGTCGGACAGACTGCCGCCGATATTCGCGGCCTGCGGCCCCCTGATCCCTACAAGAACAAAGGCGTTCGGTACACGGGAGAGCGGCTGAAGAAGAAGGCCGGAAAGGCGGCTGGCGCCGGAGGCAAGGGGTAGTTCCCGGGAGGACTGAGAAAAGGTATGTTAACCCAAGTTTCAAAAAACGGCCGCCGCCAGGGAGTCCACGGGCGAATTCGCAAGCGCGTGCGCGGCGTGGAATCGGCTCCACGGCTGAATGTGTTTCGGTCGCTGAAGCATATCTATGCTCAAGTCGTTGACGATGTGCGCGGCCATACGTTGGTATCGGCTTCCACCTGCGATCAAGAGGTGCGCAAGACGCTTAAGAATGGCGGAAACGTTGCGGCGGCGAAGGTCGTGGGCCAGGTTCTTGCGAGCCGGGCAAAGGCGGCCGGCATTTCGCGAGTGGTGTTTGACCGCGGCGGCTATGCTTATCACGGGCGAGTCAAGGCTCTGGCGGATGAGGCCAGAGCGCAAGGCCTAAAGTTTTAACGCGAAGGAGAGGCGTAATTTGTCGTCTGGCATTGATCCTAATACGTTGCAATTGAAAGACCAAGTAGTCTCGATCAACCGCGTCACGAAAGTGGTGAAGGGCGGGAAGAATCTCAGCTTTACAGCACTGGTTGTGGTCGGCGACGCTAATGGGTACATCGGCTATGCCACCGGAAAAGCACGCGAAGTGCCCTCGGCAATCCGCAAGGGCATTGAGGCGGCCAAGAAGTCTCTTCGCAAAGTGAATATCACTGAGACGACGATACCGCACTCAGTGGTTGGCCGTTTCGGAGCGGGCAGAGTTTTGCTGAAGCCAGCGCCGGCGGGCACGGGAGTGATTGCCGGTGGGCCGGTTCGCGCCGTGCTTGAGGCGGCGGGCGTCCAGAATGTGCTGACAAAGTCGCTGGGCACGACCAATCCCCAGAACGTCGTCAAGGCCACGATGCAAGCCCTCCTGAGTCTGCGCAGTGCGGAGGATGTCGCTGCAAAGCGCGGGAAGCTGGTCGAGGATATCTAGGAGGCCGGAGCGTGGTGCGAAAGAAAAGCGGAACAATTTATATCAAGTGGGTACGGAGCGGGATTGCGCTTCCACGCCAGCAGCGAAAGGTCGTGGCAAGCTTGGGTCTGTCGCGCCTGAATCAAGTGGTGGAGCGCCCCGATACGACGGAAATCCGTGGGGCGGTTGCGAAGGTTCCTCATTTGCTGCAAGTGGTTTCCGCACCGGAGGCGCCACCCTGGACTGCAATTCCGGATTACGTGATTGTAGCGAAAGAGGCTGCGCCGGTGAAGAAGGAAGTCAAGGCGGAGCGAGCGGCTAAGCCGGCTCCCAGTAAGGCGGCGCAAGAAGCCCAGCCTGAAGCCAGTGCGGCCCCGGCTGATAAACCGGCGCCTCGTAAAAGAGCGGCGGCTCGAAAAGAGAAGGCTTCGGAGCCTGCCAAGGCGGCGGCTGCAAAGGATCAGGAAGAAAAGCCTCGAAAGCGCCGCGTGGCTGGCGGGAAAGAATCAAAAGCAGCGAAGAAAGGCGACAAGTAGCCGAAATGGCCATACATATTGGAACATTACGAGCTCCTCGCGGCGCCCATAAGCGCCCCAAGCGAGTCGGCCAGGGCATGGGTTCCGGGCACGGGAAAACCGCCACGCGGGGACACAAAGGACAGCGGTCGCGCGCAGGCATGCGGATGCGTCCGGGCTTCGAGGGCGGGCAGATGCCCTTGCACCGGCGTCTTCCGAAGCGCGGTTTTACCAATATCTTCAAGAAGCGGTTCGCCGTGGTGAATCTTCGCGACCTGGCAGATTTCGATGCGAAGGAAAAAGTGACCCCAGAGCTGTTGCTGGACCGGGGTGTGGTCAAGAACCTGCGGGATGGTCTCAAGGTTCTGGGTAATGGTGATCTGAAAGCCGGGCTCCACGTGGTGGCTCACCACTTTTCAGAGTCGGCTCGCGAGAAGATTGAAAAAGCTGGTGGAAAAGCCGAGGTTATCTCCGCATGATGGAGAATCTCAAAAGTCTTGTTGAGATTCCGGATCTGCGGAAACGCATCCTGTTTACGCTGGCGATGCTGGCCGTGTACCGGCTGGGGTCTTTTATCCCCACGCCGGGCATCAACCCCGCTGTTTTGCAGCGGGCTCTAAGCGGGCTAGGAAACACGCTATTCGGACTGCTTTCGATGTTTTCCGGTGGCAGTCTTGGGCGCCTCACGGTTTTCGCTCTCGGCATCATGCCGTACATCACGGCATCCATCATCCTCCAGTTGCTGGGAGTCGTTTCACCCCATTTGGAAAAACTGCAGAAGGAAGGTGAGCTGGGGCGGAAGAAGATCACCGACTATACGCGCTGGATGACGGTCGGGTTGAGCGCCTTTCAGTCCCTCGGAATCGCTATCGCGCTGCAGCGTGAATCCAGCGCCAATATGCCTCTGGTGAACCACCCCGGACCGAGCTTCATCTTCGGAACGGTGTTGACGCTCACGACAGGAGCTGTTTTTGTCATGTGGCTCGGTGAGCAGATCAGCGCCCGGGGGATCGGCAACGGCATGTCGCTTCTGATTTTTGCCGGGATCGTTGTCGGGCTGCCTAGTGCCATCGGTAATCTTTACCAAAATGTTTTTGTCACCCGCATCTGGAGCTTTCCGGTCGTTTTCGTTCTCCTGGCGTTCATGCTGGTGATTGTGGGGTTCATCGTTTTTGTTGAGCGAGGGGAAAGGCGCATTCCCATCCAGTATGCGAAGAGGATTGTTGGGCGCAAGGTGATGGGGGGTGTTTCCACCCACCTCCCGCTCAAGGTGGATAGCGGCGGTGTGATGCCCATCATCTTTGCGGTCTCGATTCTGACGTTTCCGCAGACAATCGCGCTTTTCGCCGGCACGCAAGGCACCTTCGGACGGGTGCTCACGTGGTTCAAGACGGCGTTTGGCTATGGTGAGCCTCTTTACACTTTGACGTACGTTGTTCTCATTGTCTTTTTTGCGCACTTCTATCTTTCGATCATTTATAACCCGGACGAGGTTGCCGATAACGTTCGAAAGCAAGGAGGCTTTATTCCAGGAATTCGGCCGGGCAAGCGCACGGCGGATCACCTGGATGATGTCCTGACCAAGATTACTTGGGTGGGCGGGCTTTATCTGGCGATTGTTGCGTTGATTCCGGAGATCATGCTTGTCGGGCTGCGAGTGAACCACCTGCCGGTTTGGTTGGGCGGTGCATGGTTTGATGCGCACCTTCCGGGGTGGTTGCTGCATGGTCTGAATATTAATTTCTATTTCGGCGGCGCTTCTTTGCTGATCGTGGTGGGTGTTGCAATGGATACGATTCAGCAGGTGGAAGCCCAGTTGGTTATGCGTCACTACGAAGGATTTTTGAAAAAAGGGCGAGTGCGAGGGCGGCGCGCCGCTTCATGAGTGCCAAAACGCATCGATTGACGGAGGGCGCACATGTTGATCTTTCTAGGACCGCCCGGTGCCGGCAAGGGAACGCAGGCGCGCACTGTTTCAGAGGAGCTTGGCATTCCCCATATCTCCACCGGAGATATTCTTCGAGAAGCGTCGAGGAAAGGGACTAGCCTGGGGAAGGCTGCAAGGGCTAGAATGGATGTCGGGGAGTTGGTCCCCGACGATGTGATGTGCGGGATCGTGGAAGAGCGTTTGAATGAGCCGGACGTTCGGGATGGCGCGATTCTTGACGGGTTTCCCCGCACGTTGTCCCAAGCTCAATTCCTCGACCGTCTGCTCGAGCAGAGCGGCCGTGAGCCCGCGCTGCTGGTGAATTTGCACTTGGAGCCCCAGTTGGTCATTAAGAGGCTGACCGGGCGTCGAGTCTGCCCCAAGTGTGGCGAGATTTATAATAGTTTTTGGCACCCTCCTCGCGAGGAGGGGGTCTGCGACAAGGACGGAGCCCGGCTTTTTCAACGCGGGGATGATAACGAAGAGGCCATTCGGAAACGGCTGGTGGCTTATGAGCGTGAAACGATGCCGCTGATTGATTATTACCGGCACAAGAATGCTGTGCAGGACGTTGACGGAGAAGGGGATCCAGCCGCTATCACGAAGAGGCTTTTGGATTTTCTGAAGAAGCGGGCATGATTATATGCAAGTCGGCGGCGGAAATTGAAAAGCTTCGCCGATCGGGCAAAATGGTTCGAGACGTTCTGGAAGAGACCCGGGGGCAAGTCCGGCCTGGGGTGACGACGCTGGATCTGGAGGCCTTTGTCGAGCGGCGTCTGGCGCAAGAAGGTGCGAGGCCTGCTTTTAAAGGTTATCGCGGGTATCCCTGTTGTCTGTGCGCATCGGTGAACGAGCAGATTGTTCACGGCATCCCGTCAGGCCGGCGATTGAATGAAGGCGACATTGTGAGCCTGGATTTGGGTGTGATCATCGACGGGTATTACGGTGATGCTGCGGTGACGGTTCCGGTGGGCGAGATATCCGAGCCGTTGAAGAAACTCCTTCGGGTTACCGAGGAGTCGCTTTCCCTGGCGATTGATCAAGTAAGGCTGGGAAACCGCCTGGGTGATGTTTCCTCTGCCGTTGAAGGCTACGTCGTTCGCAACGGGTTTTCGATCGTACGGGACTTTGTCGGCCATGGGATTGGCCGCGAGCTTCACGAGGAACCCCAGATTCCGAACTTCGGATCTCCCGGCCATGGTCCGGTCCTGAAGGAAGGTATGGTTTTTGCCATCGAGCCGATGGTTAATATGGGTACCCCTGCAATGCGGATTCTGGGTGACCGTTGGACTGCGGTAACGGCTGACGGAGCCTGTTCCGCTCACTTTGAGCACATGGTGGCGGTAACCAGCAATGGGCCCGACGTGCTGACTCGTTTGTGAAGATTGGGTGCTCGCGAACCTGGACGGTTGAAAGTTCAGGGTTGGAAGGCTAGCGAGAAAGGTCTATGGCTAAAGAAGAAGCCATTGAGGTGATGGCAACGGTAATTGAATCCCTCCCGAACGCGATGTTTCGCGTGGAGTTGGAGAACAAGCACCGGGTGCTGGCGCACATCTCGGGAAAGATGCGGAAGAACTTTATCCGAATTCTTCCCGGTGACCGGGTGGCCGTTGAGCTGTCGCCTTATGACTTGACGCGGGGCCGGATTGTCTATCGCTACAAGTGACCCAGATGATTCCGGTTCCAGCTTAGGCAGGTTTTTGAATTTGTTGAGGCTGTACCTGCAAATGCAGGAGAGCGGAACAAGAGGCTGAGAATGAAAGTCCGGTCATCGGTAAGAAAGATTTGCTCCAAATGCAAGCTGATTCGGCGTAGCGGTGTTTTGCGGGTGATTTGTGAAAACCCGAAGCACAAACAACGGCAGGGCTAGTCGGCCCTAGGAATGGTATTCGAGCCGGGAGATTGGCCTGGGATTTCAAAAAAATGGCCCTTCCGGGATGAGCGGGTTGGAGGTAAGTAATGGCAAGAATTGCGGGAGTCGATTTGCCGATCCGTAAGAGGGCGGAAGTCGGACTCACATATATTCACGGGATCGGGCGCGCAAGGTCCCGTTCAATTCTGGTCCGGGCCGAAATTGATCCGAGCAAGTTTGTAAAGGATCTTACGGAGCACGAAGTTACGCAGATTCGCCGGATTATCGAGGAAGAGGGCCGGGTTGAAGGCGACCTCCGAAAAGAGGTCGGGCTGAATATCCGTCGCCTGATTGAAATCGGTTCCTACCGGGGGATGCGGCACCGCCGCAGTCTGCCTGTGCGAGGCCAGAGAACCCACACCAACGCTCGCACGCGGAAAGGCCCGCGCAAGGGAACAATTGCCAACAAGAAGAAGACGAGCGCAAAGACCTAGTGGGTACGTCGCGGTTCGGCCTGCGATGAGCGCCGGGAAGTTCGATGGAGGAATATGGCCAAGAGTACAAAGGCGGGGAAGAAGAAAGTTTTCAAGAAGAGAGACCGGCGTGTTGTGCCGTATGGCGTGGCGCACATCCGGGCCACCTTCAACAACACGATGGTGTGTATTACGGACCCAGACGGCAAAACTCTGTGCTGGTCTAGCGCCGGGGCTCTGGGGTTTAAAGGTTCGCGGAAAGGGACGCCGTTCGCCGCGCAGCAGGCCGCTTCACGAGTGGCCAGCGCTGCTCGGGACCACGGCATGCGAACCATCGAAGTTCGAGTGAAAGGCCCTGGAGCGGGCCGTGAATCGGCGATCAGGGCGCTTGCGTCGGCGGGGTTGGAAGTTCGGCACCTGAAGGATGTGACTCCTATTCCGCACAATGGTTGCCGTCCGCCGAAACGTCGCAGGGTGTAATGGAAGGTTCGGAGGGCGGCCAGGCGGAAAACCCGGAAAGGGTAGCCGCGGTTCCCGATTTAGTTGAGTTTTGAGGAGGATTGTTTGGCAAGATACCGTGAAGCCGTATGTCGGCTATGTCGCAGGGAAGGGCAAAAGCTCTTTTTAAAGGGCCAGCGCTGTCTGGCCGATAAGTGCGCCATCGAGAAGAGGAACTTTCCTCCTGGCGAACACGGGAAGGCTCGGCGTCCGAAGCCCATGGGGTATGGTATTCAGCTGCGCGAAAAGCAGAAGGTGCGCCGGTTTTACCAAGTCCTTGAGAACCAGTTTCGCAACTATTTTGAGAAAGCGGCCAGCCGCAAGGGTGTTACGGGTGAGCTGCTGCTGATGATGCTGGAACAAAGGCTGGACAACGTCGTCTATCGGATGGGACTGGGGGCCTCAAGGGCAGAAGCTCGGCAGCTGGTTCGCCACGGCCACATTGAGGTGTCCGGAAAGAAAGTGAGCATTCCCTCTTTTCAGGTGGCGCCTGGCCAGACGATTGCCGTGCGGGAAAAGAGCCGGAATTTGCAGTTGATTCAGAGGGCGCTGGACTTGGCGGGAAACCGGAGCGTGCCGGCTTGGCTGGCCTTTGACCGGGAGAATCTGAAGGCTCAGGTGGTTTCAGCTCCCAAGCGGGAGGATGTGAGCTTCCCCATCCAGGAACAGATGATTGTGGAACTTTATTCAAAATAGTTTCTGAACCGAGATTCAGAATACTGGAGATCGCCGTGGCGACTTCAGGGAGGTGACGGACATATGCTCTGGAAAGGTTTTCAAAAGCCCAAGCGGCTGGTGTGCAACACGGATACGGTGACAGATAAGTATGGTCAGTTTACTGCACAGCCCTTCGAGCGGGGATTTGGAACGACGATCGGCAATGCGCTGCGTCGGGTTCTGCTCTCCTCGATCGAGGGCGCGGCGATTACGGCCGTGAAGATCGAAGGGGTGATGCATGAGTTTTCCTCGATCCCGGGTGTTGTGGAAGACGCCACGGACATCATCTTAAATCTCAAGCAAATCCCCCTGAAAATGGAAGCCGAGGGTCCCAAGACACTGACCCTGGAGGTTGATACTCCTGGCGAAGTGACCTCGCGAATGATCCAGGCGAGCTCCGATATCGAAATCCTGGATAAGGATGCCTACGTCGCTACCATCAGCGAAGGCGGGAGCCTGAGAATTGAGATGCGGGTGAAGAACGGGCGGGGCTATGTTTCAGCCGAAAAGAACTTTGACGAAGATCTGCCCATTGGCTATATCCCGGTCGACTCGGTGCACTCTCCCATTCGCAAGGTGAACTACGGCGTGGAGGCTGCGCGGCTCGGGCAGATGACCGACTATGACAAACTGACGCTGGACGTGTGGACGAACGGAGCTGTCACTCCTCAGGACTCGATTGGGCTGGCTGCGAAGCTCCTTAAAGACCACATGAACATCTTCATCAACTTTGAAGAGGGCTCGGCTTCCGAGGAGATGCGCGAGGAAAAGACTCCGGTGGTTTACAACGAGAACCTTGACCGCTCCGTTGAGGAGTTGGAACTCTCTGTGCGTTCCTACAATTGCCTGAAGAACGCCAACATTTCCACGATTCGGGAGCTGGTTCAGAAGTCAGAGCAGGAAATGCTGAAGACCAAGAATTTCGGCCGGAAGTCGTTGAACGAGATCAAAGAGATCCTTCAATCGATGGGTCTCGGTTTGGGTCTGAAGTTCGATGAGCGTGGCAATCCACTTCCTGTGGCTCCTCAAACTTCTGAGCAACCGGCTTGGGGACAGGAAAGCTAATTATGCGCCATCGTAACTCTGGAAGAAAACTCGGCAGGAATACTGAGCACCGCCGCGCGCTTTTGCGGAACCTGGTGACCTCGCTCATTCTCGAAGAGAGAATTGAGACGACGGCTCCCAAGGCCAAAGAAGCCCGGGCCATGGTTGAAAAAATGATTACCCTCGGCAAGCGGGGCGATCTGCATGCCCGGCGTCTTGCGGCAAGCTACTGCCTTTCGGCTGCCGCGGTCAAGAAGCTGTTTGACGATGTTGCCAAGCGCTTTGGCTCGCGCAATGGCGGGTACACCCGTATCATCCGGACGGGATGGCGGCAAGGCGACGGTGCCGACACGGCCGTGCTGGAACTGATTGGCACGGAGGTTTTGCAGCAGCGGGCGGAATTGCGTGCCAAGCGGGCCGCGCGCCGCAAGAAAGCCGCGGAGGAGGCTGCTGCGCAGGGGCCGGCTCCGGGACTCCCTCCCGAGCCCGCAGAATAACAGTTAACCCTCGGATACGCTGTTCGCAGCGTCCGGGAAGCACCTCAATTTCAAACGGCGCGCTCGGCAACGAGTGCGCCGTTTTTTCTTTTTGACGATATTTCACACGGCATCCTTTTTCCCCTGCGAGGGGAGCCTGCCTGGATCAAGTTTTCATCACAAATTGACTCGCCAGCGTTTCGATGTGCGATAATACGCGTGCTTGAAATCCCCCGTGGAGTGTGACGCATGAAACTGCGGAATGCCATGTTGGTTCTGGCGATTGTTGTCGCCATGGTGATTATTGTTCTGTTGGCGCGACGGCCGAAAAAGTCTTCGGTAAGCTCGATTAACTTACCCTCGAGCAAAATGTTGATGCGTCCGATTCCCGGACACCCCCAGCCTACCAACAGCTTCCCCACGGCCGCGGCTTTGAGTCCGGATGGCCGATATCTGGCCGTATTGAATAATGGCTATGGCACGGAGGACTCGGGGTATCAGCAGTCGATTGCCATTATGGATCTCAGTTCGAACAAGGTCGCCGATTTTCCCGACGCGCGTCTGGGACATCACGCGCACCAAACGTACTTTTTGGGGTTGGCGTTCAGCCGGGACGGGAGCGAGCTTTACGCTTCGATGGCTTCTCGGACCGATCCGACGGGCAAAGAGAAAAATGATACCGGCAACGGAATCGCGGTCTACAAGTTCAGCAACGGGCAGCTCAAACCCGAATCGCTCATTAAAATTCCTCTTGCACCTCTGGCGCGCGGCAAAAAGCCCAACGCGGATGACAAGGATCTGCCGAAAGGGACAACTGTTCCATATCCTGCCGGACTGACGGTTCTTCCTGGAGATCACGGGGACCGGTTGCTGGTCGCCGAAGACCTTGCGGATGACGCCGTGGTCGTCGACCGGACGAACGGGAAAATTCTTGAGCGTTTTCCCCTGAGTTCGGCTCCACTGGTTCCAGCAGTTTTTCCCTATGGCGTAACCCAGACGCGCGACGGGAAGACGGGCTTCTGTTCACTTTGGAACGGATCTGCGGTTGCCCAATTGAACCTTGAGACTGGGAAAGTTGTCCGGACCATTCCGCTGTTAGCGCCCAAGTCACCCACTGCGGCGGGCTCTCACCCGACGGCGATGTTGTTGAGTCCTGACCAGAAATACCTCTACGTTACGCTGACCAATAGTGACCGGGTGGCCGTGGTGGATGTTCAAACCGGCCAGGTGGCGGGATTCTTGTCCACGGAATTGCCCGAGCAGAAATACGGCGGAACTTATCCCGACGCTCTGGCTCAAACTGCGGACGGCAAAAAACTGTTTGTCGCGGACGCTTCCGCGAACGCGGTGGCCGTCTTTGATCTGTCGCATTTCGTCCCGCAGCAACCCGGCGGGTCAAAGCCGGAGCGGGCGGAAGGATTCATTCCTACCGAGTGGTATCCCACCGCCCTGGCGGTGAAAGGCGACAGCCTGATGATTGTCACCGGGAAAGGCGAAGGAACGGGACCGAATTCTATGGTTCTCGAGCAGAAGGAGCTTCACAGGACCAGCAAGCATCCTTACATCTGTACTCTTCTTCACGGCTCGATTGCACGGGTCAGCATTCAAGACTCAGACAATCACCTGGCTGAGCTCACCCGCGTTGTTGAGCGAAGCAACTTGATGGAAGCGCGCGGGAGCGAAAAAACTCTGTTTAAAGGGTGGAAGAATTCAATCCGTCATTTCATCTCCGTCATCTTTAAGGGAGCGCGCGGGAGTGAAAGATCTCTGTTCAAAGGGCGTAAGAGTCCAATCCGTCACGTCATCTATGTCATCAAGGAAAACAGGACTTACGACCAAATCTTCGGCGACCTGAAGCCCGGCAACGGCGATCCTTCACTGTGCATGTTCGGAAAAGACATTACGCCGAACGAACATGAGCTGGCGAAACGATTCGGGGTGATTGATAACTTCTATTGCAGCGGCGAAGTTTCCGCTGATGGGCATGAATGGTGCGATGCGGCGATCTCGACGGACTATAACGAAAAGACGTGGGAGATTGGATACCGAAGCCCTGAAGGCACTCTGTCTTACGGACGTGGGGAATATGGTATCGAATCCCTTCATCACGGTATCCCGCAGATTGATGACCCCGGGACGGGTTTCATCTGGACGGATGTGGCGCGGCACGGGCTTACCTACCGGAACTATGGGGAATTCATTTCCACGCACTGGTGCGATAAGGGATCAACCAAAGTCTCCCTTCGGACAGACGTCCCTCTTCCCTCCCGAGGGGCGTGCCGGGAGAAGGTGGTTCGGCAGGGCCAGCCTTTGCCCCCGAACGTCGGTGAGCCTCATGGATCAGCCAGTCCCTGGCCATGGCCCGTGCCCATGATCGCTTCTGCGGAGGCAATCCGGCCTACCCTCAGAGGGCATTTCGATCCGCGGTATGCGCCCTTCAGGCTCGATTATCCTGACCAGCTTCGGATGGACGAATTCTTAAATGAATTCAAGGATTACGTTGCCGCGCGCGAGAGCGGTCACGGGACCCAACTCCCGCAATTTACCCTCATGTGGGTTCCGGACGACCACACCGCCGGAACCAAACCTGGAATGCCAACCCCAGCAGCTTCCGTTGCGGATAACGACCTTGCCGTGGGGCGGCTCGTTCAAGCCGTCTCGCATAGTCCCTACTGGAACGACACGGCCATTTTCATTCTGGAAGATGACGCGCAGAACGGCGCCGATCACGTTGACGCTCACCGCAGCACCGCCTTGGTGATCAGCAAGTACTCGCCCGGACCCACCAGCCGGGTTTTTGTTGATCACCACTTCTACACCACGGTCAGCGTGATCCATACGATTGAGGAATTGTTGGGTTTGCCGCCCATGAACAACAATGACGCGCAAACTCCGGTTATGGCGCCCTTGTTTTCAGGCTCAGGCGACCAGGCGCCGTTTACCGCCGACACCGTGAACCGTCAAAATGGTTTGATCTACAAGATGAACGGGCCGGATGCTCCAGGGGCTAAACAATCAGCCCGGATGGACTTTTCCCATGCCGACAAGGCCCCGGCCGCAGAACTGAACGCCGTTCTGTGGCGAGACCGCATGGGGAAGGCTCCGATGCCCAAGCCGCGCCACGTCGTGTTTCCGTAACCGGAGTTGGGCTCGGCCGCCGAGCATCCTTCTATTTTGCGGTTGTGGCGGAGCTGCCGCCTTCGAGTTCATCGGCCAGCGCGCCGGCATTGTAGACCTTGCGGAGCGCCTGGATGATGGCCGGCGCGGCGACTGCCACCGCGCGATTGTCCTTTTCGTTGTAAACGAAGTAGCCGACCAGGCTCTCAATGTTGCCGTCAAAAATCACGCCCACGAGTTTGCCATCGCGATTGATGACCGGTGATCCGGAATTTCCCCCGACAATGTCGCAGGTGGATACAAAGTCCAGCGGGGTTGCGAGGTTCAGTTTGTCTTTCCAGCGAAGCCAACGCTCCGGCAAATTGAAAGGGGGCTTGAGGCCAAACCCATAGGCGCGGTCATACAAGCCATAGAATGTTGTATGCGGAGGGGCTTGGGTGCCGTTCATGGGATACCCCTTGACGGTGCCGTAGGCAAGACGCAGAGTGAAGGTTGCATCCGGGTATGTGCTTTTGCCGTAAGCTGCGAACCTCGCTTTGCCAATTTTCTCACCGGCCTTGGTTTCGATGCTCTCAACGTTATCTTCGCGCCACTTAATCATGGCAAGAATTTCAGGATTGACTCGCCTTGCAAAAACGACCAGCGGGTCCTTCGAGGCATTGACCGCCGCTTCGCCGCCTTCGATCAAGGACTTGCGGAAGGCAGCATCTCCCATTTTCGTTCCTGCAAAAGCCTGTTCGGCGGCCTGCTGCGGGGTTTTCCCATCGAGAGCCCGCTGTACAAAAGGATCGTCCGGGCCTAACTCTGCGCTTGATTGCCGGAGCGCATTGGCAAGCAGTGTTTGTTCCATGGGGAGGTAGACCGGCGCAGGTGAGAAGAGGCGGAAGCGCAAGGAGGCTAGTTGGGCGTCGTGAAAACCCGGCAGCCGTTCCGCATCCGGTTTTTTGACCTGCTCGACATATTGAACGATCGTGAGCGCTTCATTGGCCAGCGAGCGCCGGGGCAGGGAGCGAAAGACGTACGGTTTCAAA
>CAYWMN010000043.1:0-20397 GCA_964459065.1 uncultured Acidobacteriota bacterium
GACGTGTAGACCGCTCCGGCAAGGCTGACCGGCATGTCGGCGTGAGTGCCTACACCGAAACTCTGTGCCATCATGAGCAGCTTGCCGAAGCGCCGCTTGCCCATGAAATAGTTGTCGGTATCCTTGACCCGCAGGCTGGCGATGATGCCGATGGCGGCCAGAGCGGCAAAGTATCCGATAATGACAACCCAGTCCAGCGCACTGATCTGCATACGCGTTATCCCAGATCCGCAGGTCCTATTTGAACCTGACAAAGTGATTTGTTTCCCGCTGGCGTCTTAAGCTGTCGCGAAGCGGGCGATCGAATCCTGCCGCAAGCCGCTTGGGGGTTTACCTTGAGGCGTGCCCTTTAGGAACTGCCTCGTTAAGGAAGGCAAAAGCTCCCCTTTCCCGTTGCGGAAAGGTGTTGTCTCAGTTTTCTTCCTAAGCCGCCACCGAAGGGCGGCGGCCTGAACTACCGGCAAGGCTACAGTTTCAAACCTCGCACACTCTGTGATTGGCTGACAAAGCTCTGAATTCTTTCCACAATCCCGTCGGCGTCCAGACCGTACTTGGCATACAAAAGGTTCGGAGCGCCGTGAGGAATAATCCGGTCGGGAACGGCAATCCGCACCAGGCCGGCAGGGATTCGCCGGTCGTGCAGGAGAGCGGCAACGGCGGATCCGAACCCGCCCCGCTCCGCTCCTTCTTCCACCGTGACCAGGAACTGTTTTTCCGCCGCCAGGCAGCAGATCAGTTCTTCGTCGAGAGGTTTTGCGAAACGGGCGTTAATGACCGTTGCATGCATTCCCCCGGCAGCTTCCAGATGCTCGGCCGCCTCAAGCGCGGGATAGACCATGCTGCCCAGCGCCAGAATGGCAATGTCGCTTCCTTCGCGAAGGATTTCCGCTTTGCCGATTTCCAGATGCTTGAAATTGGGGTCGAGCGGAACGCCGAATCCGTTGCCGCGCGGATAGCGCACCGCCGAGGGGCCGTTCAGTTCAAGCGCCGTCGCCAGCATGTGGCGGAGTTCGTTCTCATCCTTGGGCGCCATGACCACCATGCCGGGCAGCGGGGACAGGTAAGTGAGATCGTACAAGCCGTGGTGCGTGGGGCCGTCGGCGCCGACAATGCCCGCCCGGTCAAGCGCCATTACCACGGGAAGCCGCATGAGGCAGGCGTCGTGGACCACCTGATCAAAAGCGCGCTGGAGAAAGGTGGAATAGATGGCCACCACCGGGCGCATTCCTTCGCAGGCCAGGCCGCAGGCAAACGTCACCGCGTGCTGCTCGGCAATGCCCACGTCAAAGAAACGGTCGGGGAAACGTTTGGAGAATTCGACCAGGCCGGTTCCTTCGGCCATCGCGGCCGTGATGGCCACAATCTTCGGGTTGCGCTCGGCCAGCTCGCAGACCGTCTTGCCAAAAACGGAAGTGTAGCTGGGCGCCGAGGCGGGAGCTTTGCGGAACGCTCCCGTTGCAACGTCGAACTGGGTGACGCCATGGAACTTGACCGGCAGCTTTTCAGCCAGAGGATAACCCTTGCCCTTCTGGGTGACGACATGCAGCAGAGTCGGCTTGGCATTGTTCTTCACCTTGGCAAAGGCGTCCAGAAGCTCATCGATGCTGTGGCCGTTCACCGGACCCACATAATCAAAACCGAGTTCTTCAAAGACCAGGCCCGGGATCAGCGCCGTTTTGGCGGTTTCAACCAGATCTTTGGAAAGCTTCAGCAGCCGCGGACCAAGATGCGGAACGCTCAGGATCATCTTTTCGGCTTCCTGAGTGATTCGATGGTAAGCCTGGCCGTGGACGACCCGGTTCAAATAGCCGGCGATCGCTCCGACGTTCGGCGAAATGGACATTTCGTTGTCATTCAAAACGACCAGGACTTTCTTCTGAAGCGTTCCCAGGTTGTTAATGCCTTCCAGTTCCAGGCCTGACGTGAGCCCGGCGTCGCCCACCACGGCGATCACCTCAAAATTTTCACCCTTCAGGTCGCGTGCCACCGCCATTCCCAGCGCTCCGGAAATGGCCGTGCCCGCGTGCGCAACGTTGAAAGTGTCGTAGGGACTTTCATCGCGTACGGGAAAGCCTGAAATTCCTCCGTACTGGCGAACCGTCGGCAGACGATCGCGGCGCCCGGTCAGCACTTTGTGGCCGTAGGCCTGGTGCCCGACGTCCCAGACGATCTTGTCTTTAGGCGTGTCGAAAAAATAATGCAGGGCGAGCGTCAATTCCACCGTGCCGAGGCTGGAAGCCAGGTGGCCGCCCACTTTGGAGACTACGGAAATCAGGTAGTTGCGGAGTTCCTGGGCGACGACGGGCAACTGTTCCCGCGGAACCTTCTTCAGGTCGGCGGGTGAATCGAGTTTGGAAAGATATTGGTATTCCATCAGGCAGCCCTCTCGATAAGAAAATAGGCAATCTCACGCAGCCTGTCTGCCCGCTCCCCATAAGGCTCCAGGCTTTCGCATGCCTCCTTGATCAGGCGGGAAGCCATCTGCTGCGAAGCTTCAATTCCATACAGCGCCGGGTAGGTCGCCTTGTGCAGGTTATCATCTTTACCGGCGGTTTTTCCGAGCGTGGCGCTTGAACCCAGCACGTCAAGCAGATCATCGGCAATCTGGAAGGCGAGTCCGATCTTTTGCCCATAAACGGTCAGGCGGTCAAGATCGGCTTCCTCCGCATTGGCAAAGATGCCGCCACAGCGCACCGCGGCGCACAAAAACGCTCCCGTCTTGGCGGAATGGATAAACTCCAGCGTCTCGGCATTGATCGGCCGGTTCGTTGCTTCCAGATCCATCACCTGGCCGGCCACCATCCCGCGGCGCGTCCCAATCGCGTGCGCCAGTTCATGGATCAGCCGGACCTGGCACTGGGGCGAGCAGAGCCCGGGCTCCGCAAGAACCTCGAAGGCCAGCGTCAGCAGCGCGTCGCCGGCCAGAATGGCCGTGGCTTCGCCGAAAGCCCGATGGCAGGTCGGCTTGCCTCTCCGCAAGTCGTCATTGTCAAGCGCCGGCAGGTCATCGTGGATCAGGGAATAGGTGTGAACCATCTCCAGCGCCGAGGCCACCCGGAACAGGGATGGGCTCTCGCTGCCCAGCATCTTGCCGGCCTCCAGGCAGAGAATGGGGCGCAGGCGCTTGCCACCGGCAAAAACCGAGTGGCGCATGGCTCGGTGGATCGATTCAGGAAAAGTCTCTTCAGCCGGAAGCAGGTGTTCAAGCTCTTGATCGACGCGCTGACGCTGCTCGTTGAGAAATCGGATTGGAGTAACCGGAGCGTTCAAGAGGATTCTGACTCCTTTTCTTGGGGTTCAAAAGGTTCCGCCGCAACTTTTCCCCCGGCCCTTTTCATCAGAATCTGGACCCGTCCTTCGGCTTCCTGCAACTGACGCTGGCAAACCTCGGAGATTTTCATGCCTTCTTCGTAAAGGTGCAAGGCCTTTTCGAGAGGCAGGTCGGCGTCTTCAAGCTGGCGCACAATCGCGTCCAGCCTTTCGAGGTTCTTCTCAAACGGTTCGGCTTTAGCGGCCTTGGGGGAATGGGACATTGTTTTCCCGTCCTCGGGTGGATGAAGCCTGAAGCCTCAGCCCGGATTTCCTTTCTGAACAACCGGCGCCTGCTCTGTGGCTTGCGGCCTTTCCAGCGCCTCGGCAACTTCCACCGCCATCGCGTAACGTGAGAAGGGAGCGACGATCTGAGCGCCCTGCACGAGACTCCGAATCTCGAGAAGAATCTCCTGTGCGATCTTGAGCCCTTCGGCGCGCGCCCGGTCGCCCGTATCCACCCGGCGCATGCGCGTGAGGATTTCCGGCGGGACCGAGATTCCGGGGACTTCATTGTTCAGATATTCGGCGCTCCGGTAACTGGTCAACGGATGAATTCCCGCCAGCAGCGGAATCCGCGGCGCATCCAGTTTTTCCACCCGGCGCAGGAACGCCGCCAGATGGGCGACATCAAACACGGGGCGGATCACGCCGAAGTCCGCTCCACCCTTGATCTTATACTCGAGGCGGCGAAGTTCTTCATCCGGATTCAGGGCATGAGGGTTCAATCCAATGCCCGTCAGGAAGCCCGTCTGCGCGCCCAGGGGGTTGCCGCCGAGGTCCAGCCCGAGATTCAGATTGTTGAGAACGTTAACCAGCCCGATGGAATCAATGTCAAAAACCGCGGTGGCGGTCGGGAACGTGGCCGATTGCGGCGGGTCGCCCGTGACGGCCCAAATGTTCCGGAGTCCCAGGGCATAGGCGCCCAGCAGGTCCGACTGGATGCTGAGCACGTTGCGGCCCCGGCAACTGAAATGCAGCAAGGCCTCCAGGCCCGTCTGCTGCTGGATGACCACGGCCAGTGTCTGCGCGCTCATTCTGGCCGTCGAGCCGGAGCCATCCGGAATGTTGACGGCGTCAATGCCGTGGCTTTTCAGATATTGAGCGCCTTCGACTTCCCGCGCCGGATCGCATCCTTTGGGCGGAACAATTTCCACGACCACCGGAAATTCGCCGCGGCTGAGTTTGCCGGCAAGCTGCGAACGCTGCTCGATGGGGACCGGCGCGAGCGGCTCCGTGGGGGGAATTGAGGCGGCTACCGCTACCCGCGCCGCCTGCGGCCGCAGAGATTTGACGGCCTCTTTAATGGCTTTGATGTGTTGGGGAGTGGTTCCGCAGCAACCTCCGACAATTCGGGCCCCGGTCTCGATAAAGCGCCGCGCGTAGTCCGCCATGTATTCGGGCGAGCAGAGATAGAGGCTCCGGCCGCCGATCGACTGCGGCAGGCCGGCGTTGGGCTGCGCGGAAAGTTTTCTGGAGGTCACCGCTGCGATTTTTTCAAGCGCCTCAAGCACGGTCGCGGGCCCCACGCTGCAATTGACGCCGATCACGTCCGCTCCCCAGGCATCGAGCTGGCGAGCGAAATCTTCCGGGCTGACGCCATAGGGTGTCTTGCCGTCTTCCTGGACGGTCATTTGCACAACCGCGGGCAGAGAACCCGCGTCGCGGACGGCCAGCAGCGCCTGATGGGCTTCCTCGAAATCCATCATGGTTTCGATCACGATCAGGTCCACGCCGCCTTCGGCCAGCGCTTCGATCTGTTCACGGAAGCAGGCGCGGGCTTCGTCTCGCGAGGTGGCTCCCAACGGCTCCAGCCGGCTCCCCAGCGGGCCCACCGATCCGGCGACGTAGAGATCTTCGCCGGCGCATTCGCGCGCCAGGCGCGCCCCTGCAAGGTTGATTTCGCGGACTTTGGCGGCCAGATCGAACGTTGCCAGGCGCAGGCGGTTGGCCCCGAAGGTATTGGTTTCAAGCAGTTCGGCGCCGGCTTTGACATAGCCGACATGGATTTCTTTGACCCGTTGCGGAGCGAGCAGGTTCAACTCGTCGAAAGGCCTCGTGAGGGACAGGCCCTTGGCATAAAGCATCGTGCCCATAGCGCCGTCGCAAACTATGGGCCGGCTATCCAGTCTCTTGATGATCGGTTCACGCACGCTTAGCGTAGTTTAACATGGCTCCGCGACTCTGGGGAGTGGGCAAGCCGGGGACAACGCTGAAGAATAGGCAGTGACCCGGTTTATGCGATGGGCTATCATGAACTTTGCAGAGGCTCCCATCCGGAAGGGCTTTTACTACAGACGATTGTGGTCCATAACGTTTTCCAGACTCTGGCGGAATTCTTTTCCCGATACGGTTACTGGGTCGTGTTTTTCGGAGTCATGCTGGAAAACGCCGGCGTCCCGATTCCCGGTGAAACCGTCCTCCTATATGCCGGGTTTCTTGCCTATCACCAAAAGCTGGACCTCGTTCCGGCCATGCTGGTCGCCATCGTCGGGGCGACGTGCGGTGACAGCCTGGGATTTCTGATTGGGCGTCACGGCGGCAGGCCGTTCGTTAACAGGGTCATCAGAAAATTTTCTCCTATGGCGCACTCGTTTGACCGCGCGCAATCCCTGTTCCTGAAGTACGGACAATGGGCCGTTTTTTCAGGCCGGTTCATCGCCGGGCTGCGGATGTTTGCAGGAATTCTTGCCGGTCTTTTCCAAATGTCCTATCGGCGGTTTCTATTTTTCAACTTTACGGGCGCCGCGGTCTGGGCGATTGCCGTTACCTACGTGGGTTTCATGTTTGGAAGCAGTTGGGAGCTTGTCCAGCAGCACCTGATCCGCCTGGACGAGATCGTGTTCGCGATTGTCCTTCTTGCCATCCTGGCCGGCGTCATCACCTATTTCGTCAATCGCAGGAAGTTGCCTTCCTAAGCGTCGAAACGGCCCCTCATTGCGGGATATTTCCGCCTAGCCGGTTCGGAGCCAGGCGCGGCGGATGGCAATCTGCTGCCGGGTGGCGCCGGGCAAATCATCGATTGTGAACTGATCCGGGATCGGGGGGCCGAGCTTGACAAAGATGACCTGGCGGTGCAGGTGGCGCTCGACCATGAAAGGAACTTGAGCGCCTACGGAATATATGCCCAGGCGCTGTCCAAGCTTTGCCGTCGCCAGCGATTGATCGTCGACCGAGATCAGAACGTCACCGCGGCTCAAACCTGCGCGGTCCGCCGGGCCGCCCGGCAGCACGTCAACTATTTTGATGCCGGTATCAACCGGCTGAATCAGCACGCCGAGGCTTGGCGGCTCGCCGGGTGAAATCCTGGTGTGCAACTCAAGGCCTGCTTTCGACAGAATCGCATTGTAGGGAAGCGGTTTTGTTCCTGCGATGTACTGCTTGAAGAACGGCGTGAAGTCGCTGCCGGAAACCTGGTTTACGGCTGCGAGAATATCGCTTTCCCGGTATCCTTGCCCGCGCAGGTAGTAGCTGGTTGCGGGACTTTCGTAAAATTTCCGGTACATAAGGCGCAGCACGTCGATGAGGGATTTTTTCCCATCCGTCCGGGAGCGGATGGAAAGGTCCAGAAGCATTCCCAGCAATGCGCCCTTGTTGTAATAGGAAATCGTGTCATTGGCAAAATTGGTTTCCTGCATTTGAGGCGAGCGGTCAAAAAACCAGGCGTGGAAGCTGGAGCTTTCCGCCGACATCAGTTTTCGTCCTGGTTCGTAGTGCAGAACCTGGATTTCGGTTGCCATGCGCTTCAGGAAATCCTGCGGCGTCCACAGGCCCGCACGGAGCATGGTGAGGTAGGAGTAATAAGTGGTGATGCCTTCGACGAACCAGAGCGATTTGGTGTAGACCTCTTTCGTGTAGTTGAAAGGTCCCAGCCCGGCGGGGCGCAGGCGCTTGACGTTCCAAAGGTGGAAGAATTCGTGGGCGGCGATGGTGAGAGCTCGCGGCAGCGCTCCGCCGGCCAGGCTGCCTCGGACGATGATTTCGGTCGAATTCAAATGCTCCATCCCATCGCCCATCTCGATGTCTGGGGCAAAGTGGAAGATGAAGGTGTAGTCGCGGAAGTCCGGAGCCGGCATCATCGCCATTTCCACGCCCACGATCTTCTTGATTCCGTTGATTAATGGGGCGAGGTCGGCCTGTTGCCGGGCGTCGCTATGCACGGCCACGCGAAAGGTTTTGCCATCTTCCTGGAAGGTATTCACCGAGCAATCAGGAGAAATTTCCAGCGGAGTGTCTACCAGGATGTCGTAGTTCGGGACCTGGAAAGTATTTTGTGTGAGCGAGAGTGAAAAGCCGCTGATGATTTTCCATTCGGGCGGCGACTGAATGTGAAGGCTCAGCGGATTGGCCTTGTGCCCCACCACGTACATGAACACGGAGGCTCCGTTGACGTTGGCGTGCGAAGTGTCAAACTGGGAAAAAGAGCCGCTGAGATCGTTCCCGAACACTTTGTAATGGATTTGAACACTGCCGCCGCAGTGTGCCGTGTCGATGCGCCAGGTTTGTTTATCCGGCTGCGTCCAGGAAAGGATTTGCCCGTTCGCTCCCCGCGCCGTGAATTGCTGCACGTTCTTGGCAAAATCATAGATGGCGTACCGGCCCGGCGCCCATGCGGGCATGGCGAATTCGAGCGCCGATGTCTTGACCTGGCTTACGGAGATTTCGACCTGCATCAGGTGCGTGGTGGGTCGCTCCAGGCCAAGGCGGTAGGACAGGTCAAGCTGGGATTGCTGCTCGGCGTGGGGAACGGCCTGCGCGCGAGCTTGGGCGAAGGACGCGACGGAAATGATTTGCAGACAACATAGGACCGCCGCGCAAAAAACACCAAAGCGGAAAGCGTTCAGCCGGTGAGGATTCCGTGATCTCCGCCTTCGGGTGAAGGGCCAAAGAATTTTTACCATGGTCTGGTTTTTCCCATAGGGTTGAAGTTCCCGAACCCGCGCCAAGATATTCGGCGCGGGCAAATTGCGCCCGATCCTGACCTGCCATGAACCCGGGGATGAACCGGGCTAGAGAACCGGGCTGTTGTCACCCATCATCTGTTCACGAATCATTTTGACCGGAGCAATGCCGAAACCGAGAAATTGGTCGTGGAATCCCCTCAGGGTGAATTTCCCCGCCAGCTTTTGTTTATAGTCTCCGCGCAGCTTCATGATTTCGAGCTTTCCGAGCGCGGCATCAAGGCAGCCTGGATTGTACGCTGCCCGCACCGCTTCATGCTGCGCGGTGGCCGGTTGCAGGTACGCTTCATTCTCGAAAAACATCGCCGCGTCATCCACGCTCATGCCTTGAGTGTGCATGCGGATCGCCACGATTAAGCGGCACAGTTGGACGATCGCGGCGTGGTATTGCGCCAGCAGCAGATCGGGATTGCCTTCGCCATAACCCTGTTCCAGCATCATCTCTTCGCAATAATTCGCCCAGCCGTCCCAATTGGAGCCGACCTTTTTTAAATAAGGTTCCAGCTTTCGGGCTCTGGTCGGAGCGTTTTCCAGGCGAAGCAACTGGACATAATGGCCGGGATAGACTTCACGAATTGAGAGGATCTGGACGGTGTAAGCGTTAAAACTCTGAAGGAGTTGCTTTGCCTGCGCTCCGCCCGATTCAAGATCGGGAAGGCTCAAGTAATAAAAGGATTGGATGGAACGGTGCTCGAGGGGGCCGGGCGCGTCCACGGCAGCCAGGGTCTGCGCCTGCATAAAAGCAGGCGTTTCCTTCACTTGCGGGATGGAGGCGGGTGGGATCGTTGTGATCTCATGCGTTTCGACAAACTGCCGCAGGTTGTTGACCACCGACTGCGCATTGTTCAGGATCTGACTCGGCGTGAGCGCCTTCTGCGCCAGACCCTGAAGAACCTGAAACGGTGATTTTGTGGAGTCGATAATTTTCGCCGTTTGGGTCAACAGCGATTGGGTTCGGCGCAGCTCGCTTTGGCCGGTCCGGAGCAATTTCGCCGCCGGAACGTCCACCATGTCGTTGTACAGGAGTTTTTTGCGGAAGTTCTCCGCACCGATGGCAAATTGACCCTGGGATTGGGCGCTGAGCGTATTTTGCAGATAGTTGAGGAACTGCTGATAGGCCGCGATCAATCGCTGTTGGACGCTTGCAAACTGTGATTTAAGGGTACTGCTGGTTGCGGCGGCGACGGCCTGGGGAAGAGCGCTCTGGAGAAAAGTGATCGTTCCCTGAACCTGCTGGATGGCAATTCCGGTGTAAACGGCGGGAGGATCAAAAAGGTTCGCACGGGCGCTCTGCAAGACCGCGGGAATGCGCTCAGCGCGGGAAATCAATGACTTCAAGCGCTGGTCGAGAGGGGCGAAATCGCGCTCGACTAGGACAAGCAGCGACTCGCTGGCAATGTTGTTGTAGAAATTCGGATCTTTCGCCCAGGTGTGAATCGTCGCCAGGTCCAGCAGGTGTCCCTGAATCAGGTTCCCCAGCAATTGAGCGTCAAATTGATTTTGGGGCAGGAGGTTGCCGGCGGGTATTTTGCCCAGCTCGGTGAGGGCTCTGCGGTTGCGGGCAATTTCGGCCTGAATATCCGTGTTGGAATAGGCGGGTAATTCGGCATCGTACTTGTGCATGCCCGCGCGAGCCGCTTGCACGGGATTGAACTGGAAGAAGCCGTCGAAATACCGCTTGGCAAAAGCCTGGAAAGATTTGTCGGCCGGCGACGGAGCGATGGGCTGGTTCTGCGCGTTGCCGCCCGCGGCCGTATCCGGGGTCCCCGTCGCTGTCTTGCCGGAGCCCGAGACGGTTTGCAAGGCGGCTCGGGCCGTGACGCCACCCGCTGCCAGCGCCGAAGCCAGCGTCAAAAGCGATTCCCGGCGCGTGATCTTTTTCATGCGATTTGTTGCTCCTTGATGGCGCAGCCGGCCAGCCGCCGGGGCTTTCCTGGAGCCTGCAAAAGATAGGATAAAGCTGGCGTCATTCGATGGAAATCTCCAGGAACTTGCGAGGCGAACCGCGCTGGTAGTGTAAACCGAGGATAGTATAGAAGATTACCTTGCAGTGCAACAATCCTCCGGTTCAATTCCGGCCCGGGGAGTCGCTTCCAGCTGGAGTTTGTGAGTTCGTTTCTCCGGGAGACGAAAAGGGTTAAAATCAAGATTCCGATGAAACTGCCTGTTTACATGGACCATCACGCCACCACGCCCCTTGATCCGCGGGTGTTGGAGGCGATGCTGCCTTATCTGAGGGAGAAATTCGGCAACCCGGCCAGTTGCACCCACAGCTACGGCTGGGATGCGGAAGCTGCTGTGGCCAAGGCCCGCAAGCAGATTGCTCAGCTTCTCAACGCACGGCCGGAAGAAATCATTTTTACCTCCGGAGCCACGGAAGCTGACAATCTGGCGATCAAGGGCGCCGCGCGAGCAAATCGCGGACGGGGCGATCACATCGTGACCCTGGCCATTGAGCACCATGCGGTGCTCGATTCATGCCGGCGGCTCGAAGGCGAAGGGTTCAAAGTAACCTGCCTGCCCGTTGATCAAGACGGCCTGCTGAGCCTGGATCGCTTTGAACAGGCGTTGACGGATCAGACGATTCTTGCCAGCGTGATGGCCGCGAACAATGAAATCGGCACCCTTGAACCCGTTTGGGAGATCGGGAAAATGTGCCGCGAGCGCGGGATTTTGTTTCACACCGATGCCGTCCAGGCGATCGGCAAGGTCGAATTGGACGTGGAGGCCATGAATATTGATCTGCTTTCGGTTTCCGGGCACAAGATTTACGGTCCCAAAGGCGTGGGTGCCCTTTACGTCCGGCAGAATGACCCGCGCCTGAAGCTGGCTCCGCTGCTCGATGGCGGCGGGCACGAACGCGGATTCCGTTCCGGCACCCTCAACGTTCCGGGAATTGTGGGGCTGGGCCGCGCCTGTGAAATCTGCCGGCAGGAACTGGCAGCTGAAGCCGGCCGCCTGCGGACTCTGCGCGACCACTTGAAAAACGGGATTTTGAACGGGCTTGACGGTGTTGCAATCAACGGGTCGATGGAACGTCGCCTGCCGAACAATCTGAATCTCAGCTTCGTGGGCGTTGACGCCGAGTCGTTCCTGATGGCCTTGAAGGACGTTGCCTTGTCTTCGGGCTCGGCCTGCAACTCAAGCGGCGAATCGCCCTCTTACGTGCTTCAGGCTCTCGGATTGCCCGACGACGTCGCGGCCGGCTCCATCCGTTTTGGCCTGGGGAGATTCAATACGGAAGAAGAAGTTGACTTTACCGTCGGGCGGGTTATTGAAACCGTGAAGAGTCTCCGCGAATTTTCCTCTTTACCGGCCACCACCGGAAATCAAGCCTGACTCAGGCCATCCCGGCCCCGCAGAATAATGAGAACAATTTAACCTCCCGGGAATAAAAGTTCCTGCCCAGAACGATTTCGGGCTGCCTCGTAAACCGACGCGCGGGAACAGTTCGCCTTCAGCAACTTATCGACTGACAACCTGATCAATCACTCGCCTCCGCCTGGACGGGAACAAGCCTAGAGTCTCGCGGCCGAATGGTCGATGAAATACAAAGTGGTTTCCAGATAGGAAGGTTTGAGCCCGGAGGACTTGTCCTTGCGTTTGCTCGCGCCCTCGGCCTTAACCCAAGGGTAAGAACTTCCTCCGCCTCGAGGTGATCACTTCAAATGCGCCGGTTGACTGCCGCCAAAGATTTCGGGTTTTCAATGATCGAGATGCTGGTGGTGATCACGGTCTTAGGGGTGATCACGGCCATGGCCATCCCGCAGGCTTACCAGGCTGTGAAGGCTTATCGTCTTCATGCCGACGCCTCGGCTCTGGCCACCCAGTTGAACATCGCCCGCATGAGGGCCGCCTCCCAGTTTGAGCCCTACCGGATGGTCATTAATATCTCGTCCGGAACCTACTGGCGGGAACAGCTTTGCGGGACCACGTCTTCCACCGCTGACGCGGCCTGCACCTCGCCCTACAAGCCGCGTTCGACGCCGGTGATTGAAGGCGGAACGCAATACATCAGGCAGGGCGATGCTTATTCAAGTTGCCGTCCCGCCTCCGTGACCGGCTCGTATCCGGGCGCGATCTCGGCGGATCCCAATCCCTGTCCTGACCCGCTCGACATTTATTTCAACACGCGAGGCGCCCCAGTCGATAGCAGCGGCAACCCGCTCGGAAGCGGCGGCGTGGTGGTTTACCTCCGTAATCAGGAGGGCATGGTTGACGCCGTGACCGTTGCGATGGGCGGAGCCGTTACCACCTGGAACTGGGATGTCGTCTCCAGCGCCTGGAGCCGAAGATGACGGAAATGCCGAAGCGTGTGCCACCGGCATCCCTGCGGGTCCGAGCCCCGGACGAAGGTGTGTCGCTGATTGAAACTTTAATCGCAGTCCTGGTTGCGGTCATCGGCGTGTTCAGCGTGGGAGGCTTGATTTTTCAGGGAACCGTCACCAATAAGAACCAGGGAACGGAGGTCACCCGGGCCACGATTTACGCTCAGGACAAAATGGAAAAGCTCTTGTCGCTTGATTTTGCCGCTTGCGCGCAGATGGCCTCGCAGCCGGCCGCATGCAACACGACGAATATTGGCGCGACGGGCTGGACCCAGGGCCTGCTTGCGGGCGGCGCCACCGGGCCGTTGCAGGCGACTTGCCCTGCTTCAGGCGCGTCCGTTGGGTACATCGATTTTCTCGACAGCAACGGTATTCAACTGCCGGGTGCCACGGCGGCCACCGGTTGTTCTGCGATCACGGCATCGAACATTGCTTATGTCCGGATGTGGCAAATCACCGACCTGGCTGCGACTGGCGGCCCGGTCCTGAAGCAGATTTCGGTGGCGGTTTATTCGCGGTCCGCGATGAATACGGGAGCGGGCAAGCCCATTGTGATTTTGGCCAGTCTGCTGTCGAATCCGAATTAAAGGGAGCTGTCATGTTGTTGCGCCGAGGTCCGGCAGGGGCCTTCCAGCCAGGTTTGGACGGCGGGTTCTCGCTGATCGAGATGCTGGTGAGCGTGGTCATCATCGGTCTGTTGATGTCGGCGGTTTTCCCTTTCCTTTTTCAGTCCCAAAAAAGGTACCAGGGACAAGTTGTGGCGGCAGAGGCGAATCAAAGCGCCCGCGCGGCGCTGGAGGTGATGACGCAGGAAATCGGGCAGGCGGGTTTCAATCCCAATTTTACGGCGAACAAAACCTCCTCGGCGGTGGTGGCGCCAAACTCCAGCGCTCAATGTATCACCTTGAACAACATCAGCCAGATTAGTCCGGGCGACTGGATTTCAGTCGATACGGGCGCGAACCATGAACGGGTGCGGGTGTTGTCAACTTCTGCTGTTTCGGGAACGCCCTGCGGCGCCTCCAAACAGATTCGAGCCGTTTTCCTGATGGCGCATGACGGTTCCACAACGCCTTTCCCGCTGATCAGCTACAAGATGCCTTATGGGACGGGAATTCTGGGGACGCCGGGCACCTCCACGGACCACCTCCTCGAATTTTATGGCGATATCTATCAGGATGGGGTGATCCGCTATGTGGTTTACAGTCTATCGCCAGTGAGCCCGGCGAAATCGGTCAGCATCAACGGGACCACCTACACGCTGTATGACTTGTACCGGTCGGTGACGCCGGCAACTTTTACGAACCTTCCTGTTCCTTCAACCTACTCGCCGCCTGCGAATGATTCGGCTTCGCCCATGGTGACCAACGTTCTATACAACACCACCAACCAGAGCGGGCCGACCGGCCAGCCGATTTTCGCCTATCCGAACCAGGTTGTGATCGGCGTGGTGCCGAATCAGATTACGGTGGTCGGCACCGTCGAGGTGACGATCAGTGTGGCGATCAGCCCCAGGAGCCTTGAAACCTCGCAGGTGCAGTGGTTCACCATGGCCACTGAGATCCGTCCTTTGAACCTGACCGCCGCCATTAATATCAACAATGCGGGCGGAGCCATTTACTTGCCGCCCAAGCCCGCCAGCCTGCCCATGACTTTCCCTTCAAATTATTATCCATGAGGAGCCCTTGCTGATGCGAACCCGTGCCGATCAAAACCGCCCTGAGCGCTCGATGGGCCGCGAGCGTGGAATTGCGCTGATTCTTGTCCTGCTGGCGCTGCTGGTGTTGTCGGTGCTGGCGGCGGCCATCGTTTTTACGGCCCGGTCGGAGACCTTTGCCAGCTACAACTACAAATTGGGTACGCAGTCCGACTACCTGGCTAAAGCCGGCATTCAACGGGCTATCAACTGGTTTCGCAGCACGCATTACCGCGCCCTCAGCCAGAGTGAAGCGAACACGGATTACGCTGTGACTTCTATCGGGAGCCCTTATAACCTCCTGACTTCAAATGCCTCCCCGGTGATCTGCAAGTCGGGATGTTCCAGCAGCAACAGCCCGGTGCAACTGACCGGATTTGGAGATGGATCCAGCAACTATCCCGGCATCGACAACACCGAAAGTACACCGGAAAAGGTTGCCGCCGCCTTTGCGTCCGACTTGAATGACCCGGCCAAGACCCGCATCACGGTTGATTCCGGTAATTCCGGCTTCTTCAACGTGAACGCCGTCCTGCTCAACTATCAGACCGTCAACATTGGCAATCAGCCTCCCTACACCGTCAGCGCGGTGGAAACCTGGCTGATTACCTCCAAAGCTACCTGGACGGGCGATTCCGGATCGACCCGCGCGCTGGCCACGGCGGAAGAGGAGGCCATTGTTCAGCCCATCTACCTTCCGACTTGGGGCAACGCGCTTTATGGATTCTGCTCCGTCACCATGCAGGGAAGCAGCGGGACCTGCACGGATGCCTTCAACTCCGCGTTGGGACCTTACGCAGGCGGAAACCCCAGCGTGGCTTCGGGGCAATGCAATTCAACCAGCGCCAACAACGTGATTGGCGCGGGCGCCTCTGTGGGCGCCAATGGCGGAGTTACCCTGGGAAGCAACGTTATTGTGGCCGGCGACGTCATTATCGGCACCAGTCCAACCTCCGGTTGTGGATCAAGCGGCTACAGCGGGAGCATCAGTTCCGTTCTGGGACAGGTCATTAACGGGCCGCACAAAGACCCGCCGCCCGTGCCGACTTTCCGGCCCGGGTTTCCCAGCGGCGCTCCGTCTTATTCCTTGAGCAGCGGCAGCGTCCAGGTTCTGCCGGTGGCAGCGACGTGGTCCAGTAGTCCTTTTCCACAAACCACTGGAGTGATGCCCGCAACAAGTTCGCCCTGCATGGATAGCTCCTGCAACGGAACCGCCGCCCACCCTTACGAGATCTCCAGTATTTCCATGACGGGGGGCGGCCGTGGCGGCAACGCGCCGAGGCTTGAACTGGTTGGCGGGTCGAGTCCACTGAACCCTGTTTATTACGACATCGGCAGCTTGAGCCAGAACCAGGGGGAAATCGACGTTTCAGGCTATGTGGTGATCAACATCAAAAGCAGTCTCAGCATTGGCGGCCTCGGAATCGCCAATGGCGTTTCTTCCAGCATTCCGCCCGAATCCGTGGTGATCAACTACGCGGGAACCAACGCTGTTTCGATCAGCGGCAACGGGGCAATCTCAGCCCTGCTCAATGCCCCGAATGCAGACGTCAACTTGGGCGGAGGCGGCAGCGGCGGCTATTTCGTCGGCGCTGTTCAGGCGAATAACGTTTCAGTGCAGGGTGGCTATCCGGTCCATTACGATGTTCAGCTCAGCCGAACTGGGGGGACCATGGGCGTTATGGTCACCTCGGCCTCCGGGCGGAAGAAGATGTAAAAGGCGAAATTCAGAGCGCCCTGCTGAGTACAAGATTTCCTTTGTTCGAGCTATTACCTGGCTTCCCCGCCCATTAATTTGTTGGTTAAGAGAACCGGTCCTTTCCTGACAGGCGGAGAGCTCGCCCTGGCTGGTAGCCGCTGGGCCTGCAGGGTTGCAGATGCAAGGCATGTTCCGGAAATGACTGAAATCGCAGTAACGTTTGGCCGGTGGGCCGGCGGCGGGGCTGTTCGTGTGACCGACTGATCCCTTTCGCAACCTTGCTAATTTATGCAATAGAAAACCCTTGGGTCTTGCGCGTGCATCTTAGTTAGTGGGAAAATTAAGACATCCTCACACGATTTGGGTCCTCGGGCACGGAACACAGGAAAGGAGATAGTATTTCATGCCGCGTTTTTCAAAGCAGTTTTTGCGGGAAAACCTTTTGGGATTGAGCTTGACGATGGTGGGCCTTGTTTGTTTGGCTCTTGCATCCATCATGTATTTTGGGCAGCGCAGTTATTCCAACATCGCGCTGGCAAGCGGGCAGGCTCTCGACGGGCCTGACGTTAACGCTCTGGTCAATTTGAATAAAGCCTACGAGCGAATCGCCCAGACGGTGACCCCGGCGATTGTGAATATTCGGACGACACAGGTTATCAAAGTAAAGCAGTCCCCCTTTTTCTCGGACCCATTCTTCCGCCAGTTTTTCGGGAACGTTCCCGGCATGGGAATCCCCAAGGAGCAGAAAGAACATGCTCTGGGAAGCGGAGTCATCGTTTCACCCGAAGGGTATATCGTGACCAATAACCACGTGATTGCTCACGCTTCGGATATCGAGGTGATGCTTTCTGACAAGCGGACCTTCAAGGGCAAGGTGATCGGCGCAGATCCGATGACGGACATTGCCGTGGTCAAGATCGACGCCAAGAACTTGCCGGTGGCCGCTTGGGGTAACTCCTCGGACCTGCATGTGGGCGACACGGTGATGGCTTTCGGCAATCCTTTTGGGCTGAATTTTACCGTGACGCGCGGAACCGTCAGCGCTCTGGGCCGTTCGGGTCTGGATATCGAAAAGATTGAGAACTTCATTCAGACGGATGCTGCCATTAATCCTGGCAACTCTGGCGGCGCACTCGTCAACGTGCGCGGGCAGGTGATCGGGATTAACACCGCGATCGTAAGCGGACGATCCGGGCCGGGCGGAGAAGGTGGCTTTATTGGAATCGGTTTCGCCATTCCTTCCAACACCGTGAAGCACATCATGAGCGATCTGATCAAGACTGGCAAGGTGACCCGTGGTTACCTGGGCGTGGAGATCAGCGACCTGAACTCCGGCTTGGCAAAGCAGTTTGATGTGCCCGACAGTTCCGGAGCGCTTGTCCAAAATGTGGAACCCGGCGGGCCTGCGGAGAAGGCGGGGCTCAAGAATGGTGATGTGATCCGCAAATTCGACGGCGAAACCGTGGAGGGAGCCGATCAACTGACTTCCATGGTGACCAACACGAATCCGGGGACCACGGTTACCCTGAGCATCTTGCGCAACGGCAAGCCGCTCAACATCAAGGTGCATTTGGTGGAGCGTCCGTCAAACCTTGGCATGCGTGCGGGCGAAGGCCAAGGGCCGTCAGGCACTGCGCTTGAGGGTCTTCAAGTGCAAAACCTCACGCCTGCTCTTCGCAACCAGTTGGGCTTGCAGAGTAATGTAACGGGTGTGGTCATTTCGAACCTCGACCCCAACAGCGCAGCGGCGCAGGCCGGGCTTCAGCAGGGAGATGTCATCCAGGGCATCGACCGGCACCCTGTCCGCAACGTGAACGACTTCAACCGCTTGGCTGCACAGGCCAAAGGCCAGGTCCTGTTGCGGATCAATCGTGGCGGGTCGGGCGCTTATGTGGTTATTACCCCGGGCGGTGGCGGCGACTAAAGCTGTGACCGGTCAGGGCGGTTAGTCATATCCTCCGCTCTCGGGAAAGCGGCTTCTTGTAAGGACGCCGCGATCCCGCTGAGCGGAGGATTTTTTTTGGGGGGGAATTTCAGCGGGCCGAGACCGCTAGAATTTGAATGCCCTTTGGTGTGTTGTCCTGGTCTGCTGCTTTTGGGGGAGTCTTCCCCGAGATCACTTCGGGTTGTTTCACTCAGGCTGGGCTTGGTCCCGGCCCGTCTGGGTTCACGATCGATACCGTTGTCGAAGTCAGCGGGAGTTGCGGAGGTGGAAAACTCAGGCTTGGGGATGCTGCTCGTCGGCTTTGGCAACTGCAGAGGCAGCGGCCGTGGGTGCTCCGTGGCACTTCTTGTACTTCTTGCCACTGCCGCAGGGGCAAGGATCGTTACGGCCGATTTTTTCTTTGCGGATCACTTGCTGGGGCTTCTCCATGGCGCTGCCGCCCACCATCTGCATTTCCGCTTGCTCGCGCCGCTTGCGTTGCTGGTACTGGCGGATTAACTGCTCTTCCTCTTCCGGCGTCCTCATCAGGAACAGGTAGCGAAGACTTTCGTCCTCAACCCGGTCCATCAGTTCCTCAAACATATTGAAAGATTCCCGCTTGTATTCCACCAGCGGGTCGCGCTGCCCATAGCCACGCAGGCCGATGCCCTCCTTCAAGTGGTCCATGGCCAGCAGATGATCTTTCCATTGAGCGTCCACTACCTGCAGCATGATCATGCGCTCATGGAAGCGCATTCGCTCAGCGCTCCAGACCTTCTCTCGTTCCTCGTAGCGCTGGCGGACAATCTCCTTCAGGTCGTCACCCAGAATGTCGAGCCCTTTGGGATCGAACTGCAATTCACGGTTGCGGAGATCAATTCCAAAACGTCCCCAGAACTCGTTTTGCAGACCCTGCTGATTCCACTGATCGGCGCGTTGGTCTTTGGGGCAGTACGTTGTCAGGAGCCAGTTGACCACCCGGTCAATGGAGTCGAGCAGATAGTCCCGCTGGTCGTTGCCTTCCAGGAGTTGACGCCGGAGGCCATAAACGGTTTCGCGCTGTCGATTCATGACATCGTCGTATTCCAACAAATGCTTGCGCGATTCAAAGTTCTGGCCTTCTACGGCTTTCTGCGCGGCCTCGATGCGCTTGGTGATCAACCTGGACTCGATCGGTACGCCTTCTTCCATGCCGAATTTGTGCATGACCTTGGAGATGCGTTCTCCGGCGAAGATCCGGAGCAGGTCGTCTTCAAGCGACAGGTAGAAGCGCGATGAACCGGGATCGCCCTGGCGGCCGGCGCGCCCGCGCAACTGATTGTCAATCCGGCGTGACTCATGCCGCTCGGTGCCGAGGATGTGCAAGCCTCCCAATCGAATCACGCGGTCATGTTCAACGTCCGTGGTCGCCTTAAACTGGTTCACGAAATTCGTCCAGTTTTTCCGCCACTCGGCGTAGGCGTTGATGTAGGCCTGGTAAATTTCTTCCTGAGAGCCTCCTGTGGGGCGCCCAGGGGGTTCGGGATCGATCCCCTTCTGGCGGTATTTTTCCGGGGACTTGCGGAATTCCTCGCGAGCCAACAATTCCGGGTTGCCGCCGAGCAGGATGTCGGTGCCGCGGCCGGCCATGTTGGTGGAAACGGTGACCGAACCCACGCGCCCGGCCTGGGCGACGATCTGAGCCTCGCGGTCATGCTGCTTGGCGTTCAGAATATTGTGCTTGATGTCGCGTCCTTTGAGGAACTCGATCAACCGTTCCGGCGGGCACTGGATTTCAATCAGGTAATCAAGGACTGCGATGGTATTTTCATCAGCGCCGCTCACCAGGCTGACGAACCCCGGAATCATTCCGTCATCGAGAGGCGGAGGCTCCTGCGGGAAATAGCTCGGCACCCGGTTCTTCCGTTTGAGCAGCGCTTCGGCGAAACCCTGTTGGTTGCCGTTGGGGCTGGATGCGAGCGACCGGAAGCGGCCCTCTTTCAGGGTTTTCGCCAGCGTGGAAGCCCTGACGCCCGCCGCCACCAGCCATTCCAGCGCGGGACCGTGGTTGGCGAGAAGTTCTTGCGCCCACTTTTCGATTTTGAATCCTTCCACGCCCACGGCTTTCAGCAAGGCCTGGAAATGCTTGGGCAGGAAGCCTGCCTTGCGCAGTTGCGCGCTCAGGCGCTCGGATTTCTCAATCGCGATAGTGCCGACCAGCACCGGCTGGCCGCGCATGTGGTATTCCTTGATTTCCTCGATGACGGCGTCGAACTTTTCGCGTTCGGTGCGGTAGACGACGTCGGCGTGCTCATAGCGGATCAGCGGGCGGTTGGTGGGAATCACCAGGACTTCGAGCTCATAGATCTTTTCGAACTCGGCCGCTTCGGTTTCCGCCGTGCCGGTCATGCCGGCGAGCTTGTCGTACATGCGGAAATAATTCTGGAAGGTCACGGTGGCGAGCGTCTGATTCTCTTTTTCGATCTTGACGCCCTCTTTGG
>CAYWMN010000044.1:0-20389 GCA_964459065.1 uncultured Acidobacteriota bacterium
TGCAGCTTTTCGGGAAGGCGCATGGCTCCTGCGGCAGCTGGGGGATTCATCCAATGCTGACCGCTTTGCGACAAAGGCCAAGGCCATTCGTAGCGCCGCTCTTGAATATATGCTTGATTCGCAATCGCAAACGTTTGGCGAACGGTGGCAGCCGAACGCCATGGCCATTTATTCGGGTCTCGCGGACCAAGCTCAAACGCAGGCTATCTGGCGCAACGTCCTTTCTCACCGCAATCAGTTTTACCTCACACCCTATTACAACTTCTACGTCATCTCGGCGATGGCTTCGGCGGGTCACTATAAAGCCGCCCTGGATTGGATTCGCAAGTATTGGGGAGGCATGGTGCGCCGGGGAGCAACGAGCACTTGGGAGGGATACCAGGAGGGTCTGCCGATGCATGGGTGGCATGGAAGCCTGCGTGCCGACCGTGGCCGGGGTTATTTCGTGAGCTTGGCTCATGGCTGGTCCAGCGGCCCCACAATATGGCTCATGGAGTATATTTTGGGAATCAGGCCCACCAAGCCCGGTTTTACGCAAGTCGCGATCCGTCCCGAACTCGCCGGGCTCAAGTGGGCAAAAGGAACTGAGCCCACGCCACATGGCCTGATTAAGGTAAACTACCGTGCTGGGTCCCGCGGCTTAATCGCCACCGTCGATTTGCCGCCTGGCACACACGCGACTGTTTCCTTGCCGGTCACACAGGGCGGGGCGGCGATCCAGGTAAATGGCCGCACCCAATCCGCCACTCCAGCAGAGGGCGGTCACCGGGCTATCGTTCACCTCGATCAGCCAGGGCACTATACCTTGAAATCAGAATAAAGAGGAACCGGCAACTGCTCATGCCGATCTGCCTTACTGTTTAAGGAAGAAACGGGGAAAGCCTCTCAAGACTTTCCCCGTTTTTTGATCCGTGCATGGCGAATCCAAGTTGAAGCGGCCAGGCATCCGGGGACCGACTCCGCCAGGTCGACCCCTTGAGGTATGGTGCCCTGAGTTTTTATCCTCAGCCCAGTGCCAGCGCTCGCCGGGGCGTAATCAGTGTAGTCTTCCGCCATCTCCGGCCACGGCACAAAAAGACAGCGCAACCTCCCAACTCAAGCTCCTACCATTCAATCCCTCCCAACGGCGCAATCCGCGGCGCCAGGCCGGATTTAAGCAGAATCAAACGCGCGAGGGAATTTTTGCCTTGCATTAGACCGCCCCGGATGATAAACGTGTTGGCCTACTTTTAATTCCCGAACAATGCAAATTCACTTTACAACTCTGGATTGGTTGATCCTTGCCTGCTACGTGGCAGGCATCAGCACGATTGGCAGTCTCTTCTATCGCAAAAAGGCATCCGCGGCCGATTTCTTCCTGGGCGGGCGGGCGATGAAGGCGCTGCCGGTGGCCGTTTCACTGGTGGCCGCCGACATGAGCGCGATCACCTACATGGGCACTCCGGCGTGGTCGTACCGGTTCAATCTGGAGTTGTTCTGGTTTAATCTCAGTTACCTTGCGGTTATTCCGGTCGTCATGTACGTTTTTCTGCCCTTCTATATGCGGCTGAAACTGTACACGGGCTATGAGTATCTTGAGCGCCGCTTCGACCTGAAAACCCGATTACTGGCCAGCGGATTGTTTCTGTTGCTGCGCGGTTCGCACATCGCCATCACCATTTACGCACCCTCCATTGTATTGTCACTGCTTACCGGCATGCCCCTCTACCTGAGCGTCCTGATTATGGGCGTCTTTACCACCCTTTATACCAGCCTGGGAGGGATGAAAGCGGTCATTTGGACCGACGTGATTCAATTCACCATTCTGGTTTCCGGCATGGTGGTGGTTTTCTGGCTGGCCCTGTCACGGGTCCCCGGCGGATTGCTCACCGTTTATCATGTGGCGGGCCAGGCCGGAAGATTGCGGTTTTGGAATGCCTCGCTCGATCCCAGCCAGATGTACGCTTTCTGGCCCTGCATCCTGGGCGGCGGCGTCATGTTGCTGTGCACGCTGGGAACCGATCAAACGTATCTGCAGCGTTATTTCAGCACCAGTTCTTTGAAAGAAGGTCGGCGGTCCGTTTTACTGGACGGGCTCATTGCGATTCCTGTCGTGTTCCTGCTGTACGTGCTGGGCGACGTTCTTTTTGTTTTCTACCATTACCATCCCTCCCACCTGAAGGGGCTCACGAATTCCGGGGCGATTCTGCCCTTTTTCGTTCTCCGGGAAGTGGGAGGCGCTTTTTCCGGTCTGGTGATTGCCTCGATCTTCGCCTCTTCCATGGCCGTCATGAGCGCCGGGATCAACGCCCTCACCACGGCCACAACCGTCGATTTCTACAAGGGCTGGCTCCGGCCCGGGCGCAAGGACGCTCACTACGTGAAGGTTGGACGCCTGGGAACCGTCGGCTGGGGAGCGCTGTGTACCGCGGGAGCGCTGTTTGCAGACCGGCTGGGACCCCTCATCAATGCTTTCAATAAAGTGAATGCGTTTCTGGGCGGCCCCGTTCTGGGGATCTTTCTGCTGGGAATGCTGACCCGGCGGGCGCGGGGGACTCCGGCGGTGATCGGAGGAGTGTCAGCCCTGGCCGTGGTCGCTTTCCTGAACTGGGCCACGGACATTTCCTTCTTTTACCACGCGCTGGCCGGCCTGTTGGTGACGGTTTCGGTTGGCTACGGGCTGAGCTTGCTGTGGCCGGCTCCCTCTTCGAAGAAGATCATGGGGCTGGTGCGAGGCGTGGGCCAGTTGGAGGGAGCCGAAGCCGAATAACCCGCAGCGGCTCCGCCCCTTGGGCATGCCTGCGAACCGCTTCTAGACCGCGCGGTATTTCTCAACCGCATTCAGATCAACTTCCACGCCCAGTCCCGGCTTCTGTGGCACGCGCACGCGCCCGTCGCGGATTTCCAAAGGCTCCCGGATCAGGTCATTCTCTCGCACCAGTTCCCCGAAGATGTCGCTGCGCAAAGTACAGTTGCGAGCTGCGGCGCAGGCGTGAACGTAGCTGGCCTCCAGAATGCCCAGGTCCACTTCACTGCCGTGCCAGCAGGGAATTCCGGCCGCCTCGGCAATGTCCGACAAGCGCACGAAATTGGAGATCCCGCAGTTGAAGTTGAAATAGTCGACTGCCTCAAGCTGAATCGCCCGGACGGCATCCTGAATCATCTGCCCGAGTTCGAGGTAAGGAAGCGCAACATGGAGGGCGATGGGAATGGCTGTTTTTTCGCGCAGCAGACGGTACCAGCTGAGGTTCCAGCGCGGCACGGGATCTTCCAGACACTCGACGTTCCCGGCGGCCTCCAGTTGCCGGCTAAATCGCAGGACTTCCGCCGGCCGCTCAAATCGCTGGTTGGGATCGAGAACCAGGTGAAACCCGGGACCGCACTCCTGGCGAATCTTTTGCGCCCAGGCGACCACATCGTCCTCAAGATTGCATTTGAACTTGATGCCCTTGAATCCCAGCCGATGAGCTTCCACGGCTTTGCGGACCGCGTCAGGGGTCGAGCGCCGGCCGGTCCAGTAATCAACGTTGACCCACTCGCGGAAAGCCCCTCCCAGCAGTTGATAGGCGGGAACGCCCAGCTTTTTCCCCACCAGGTCAAAGATCGCCGCCTCAAAACCGTCGTACTCGCGCGACCAGGCAACCGGCAGGGCCCGCAGGTTCATTTTCATCGGGTCCGCGCCCACCAGGCCGGCAATAATCCCGTCAACCACCTGAGGATTCACACCGCGATAGCTCTCGCCCCAGCCCTCCAGTCCCTCGTCGGTCTTAACCCGGTAAAGATATTTCCAGATCTGGTCAAACTGAATTTGCCACGCCGGCTTTCCTTCCATCACCAGCATGTGCATCGGGTCCTGGGCTTCCGGGCTGTTGAGCGTGTCAGCCTTGGCCGGAACCGCCACCTTGATCTTTTCAATTTCCGTTATTCGCATAAGTCCTTAATCGCGGCTGATGAGTTGTGCCAGCGAGCCGGCGTCGGCAGGAATTTCCGCACCGGTGATGGCGCTGGAATCGTCGCTCGCCAAGAAGGCGGCGACCTGTCCAATTTCTTCAGGTTGAATCACGCGCGGAAGGGCCTGGTTGCGCTGGATATAACTCTTCAGCCAGCTTTCCAGGTCAGGCACAAAACGGGCGATAACCTCCCGCGTCTGCTTTCCGTCCACCAGACCCGGGCAGATGGCGTTGGCACGGATACCCTCCGGCCCGTACTGCACGGCAATGCCGCGCGTGAGGCCCACCACGCCCGCTTTCATCCCCGCGTAAATGCCGTAAAGCGGCATGGTGGCGCGAGCATGGATCGAAGCAATGTTGACAATCGAGCCCTGGCGCCGCCGCTGCATATGCGGAATCACATGTTTGCAGCAGAGCCATAAACCCCGAAGGTCGATCGAGGCAAGGCGGTCAAATTCCTCCTCGCTTGCTTCCGCCACCGGACGGATTAATCCCACACCCGCGCTGTTCACCAGAACATCAATCCGGCCGTGCTCCCGCACAACCTGGTCAACCGCCGCACGAACCCGCTCGGAGTTGCTGACATCACCCTGCACAACCGAGGCCGCACCTCCCGCCGCAACAATCTGTTCGCGCACAATTTCAGCGGCGGCAAGATCGATCTCCACGATAACAACATGGGCCCCTTCGGCGGCGAGAACGCGCGAAATGCCCTGGCCGATGCCGCTGCCACCACCGCCGGTCACAATAGCGATCTTGCCTGTCAAACGCCCCATCGATGGTTCTACTTTCCAGGGCGGAAGCCCTTTAACAAACGACCCGACCGCCTTCGCATAGAGCCCAGCAGCATCCGGCCTCAACGCTTAAAGCGCCTCATTTTATCATAGGAGTGAACCAAGACAGACCCGGCACTGTTTTGGCCTTACTCCAACGCTTCAAAGCCTTCTCGAACCATCAAAACGGCAATGATCAGCGCCGCCACAGGATCAGCCCACCACCATCCCATCCAGGCATTCAGCGCCAGGCCGGCAAGCAGGGTGGCTGAAAAATAGGAGCAAAAGAAGGTTTCCGCGCTGTCGGCTAGAAGCGCGCGGCTGCCCAGCGAGCGCGCCAAGCGGCGCTTGGCCATTCCCAGCACGGGCATGATCACTAGCGACGCCGCGGCAAGGATCATTCCGGGCAGGCTCGACTCCGGGACGTGATGGAACCACAGGTCGCGCGCGGCTTCAAAGCCGGTGTAAGCGCTCAGGGCAAAGAAGGTGATGCCGACAATCTTGGCGGCGCGCCGGTCAGCCTCTTCATCTTTCAGGCGCTGCTGCTTGAACCTCCAAAGGAGAGCCAGGCCGGAAGCAACTTCCACACCGCTATCCAGTCCGAAGGCAATCAAGGCGATGCTTTGGGCCATGATTCCCGCGGCTACGGACACGAAAATCTCAACCACGTTCCAGGCTACGGTAAAATATTCCAGCCGAATCACCTGCCGGCGTTCCAAGCCTTGTTCGTGGGGTTTTCTGCTTTCAAACATGACGGTTTCCAATTTATCTTAAATTGGCCGGATTCATGCGAGAATTCCCGCAGACTGAGTTCGCGCCTTTCACGGTCTTCGCAACATCTTATGAGGCAGGGGCACAATAAGCAAAATCAGGATCCTCAGGCGAAAAGGAGAAATGGATGAAACCACGAATTGAGCTTCAGAAGGTCTCACCGCAAGCCTATGAGGCCATGCGCGGGGTTGAAACTTACGTTCGGCAAAGCGGTCTTGAACCGGCCTTGCTGGAACTGGTCCGGCTGCGGGCTTCTGAAATCAACGGGTGCGCTTACTGCGTTGACATGCACACCAAAGACGCCCGCGCGGCGGGAGAAACTGAACAACGGCTTTACGCCACGCCGGTTTGGAGAGAAGCCCCTTTTTTCAATGAGCGCGAGCGGGCGGCCCTGGACTGGACCGAGGCGCTGACCGAAATCTCCCGCAACCCTGTTTCGGACGAGGTCTATCAGGCAGTCCGCGAGCACTTCAGCGAAAAAGAGCTTGTTGATTTGACCATGGCCATTGTTGCCATCAACGGCTGGAACCGCCTGGCCATTAGTTTTCGCACCGTGCCCGGCACCTACCAACCCCGGGGCAAGCGCCGCGCGGCCGGTGAAAATGAGTAAGGCGGCCGGCCTTCAGGCCAGCTTCAGGAAGAGGGCTGTGTATTGCTGCGGGTTTTCGATCGCGACCCGGATTTTTCCGCCCTGCATGGTCACGTCGAGGTTGCGCTCCCGCGGCCAAACCACGCGCGCGCCCTTCACCTTCAGTTTCTGCGGGTTGATCCGGAGGACAACTTTTGGGGCCGGCCGCGTTTCTCCATGCGTTGCCAGTGCCACCGTGTTCAACACCTGCACCAGGATGAACCGCTTGCTCTGGTCATAGAAAAACGTCCCGTGCACGTACTCCGAAAACGGCTCCGGTCTCAGTTCGGCGATCGCGTCCGGCACCAACTGTCGCATCACCGACGGAATCCAATCCTGAATCCAGTACGGCCGCCAGTTCATGGCCCAGAAAATGGGGACACCCAGATATAAGGATTGTCCGTTGCCAAATTTGTTGTACGCCACCGCTGTTCCCGCCGTCTCGGGCCCGGGCGGCGGCGCACCCCAGTTGAACCACTCGTTCTTCTTCAGGTTTTGCACCATAACAGGCAGCCGATACCTCATCACTTCCTCAGCCGTCGTCTTCTTCAACCGCAGAAATGCCCCCGGAAGCCCCACCGTGTCCACACCCAGCATCTTCGCGAACGGATGTCCTGCTGCCTCGAGGTAGGTCGAGGTAAAATACCTCGACCGGATATTGCCCTCCGCATCGTAGGCGTATTTCCGCTCCTCGGAGACATAGTCCACCCCGAAGACATCGGCCAGGGGAAAATTCGACCGCGGCCGCCGCTTCTCATCCAGCAGGCCGCATTTGTGACTGGCGATCAACGTTCCACCCTGCCTCACCCAGTCTCGAATGATCTGCGCATGGGCATCCGACAGCACCTCGACTTCGGGCAGCACGAGCGTCTCAAACTCTCGAAGGGTTTCCTCTGTTAAACGAAATTCCGGCAGGCTTTCCACGGGCCGGCCTGAATACGTCAACGTTTCGAGCGCCCCCAGCGTGGAGTGCCGAAAGTCCACCGGCCGTTTCACTGTGCCAAGTTCCTCGCGAGTGGATGCGCTATACAGCATCGCCGTGCTGTAAAGCGGCTGAAGCTCGGGTCCCAGCAGACAGTCCACGTTACGCACGTCAGCCCAGGTTTCCTTCGCCACCTCAAACCAGCGCTTGGAAAATCCCTCACCGTCCAGCCCACTGATAATCGGGGCGTTCCCGACAAAAAAAGTTCTGGCGTTCTGGACAATCAGCGCGTTGGCTTCAACCCGTGAGAGACCGCCGGGGAATCTATCCATATACCCCTCACGCGTAAATACCCCTGCCTGGTAGTAGGGCCTGCCCCAGCCCCGCATGAGAATAGGACCCAGGGAAATGCCTGTCGGGCAATGCACGGGTTCCGCATAGATAAAGCTCACCTTCTTCATGATGTCGTCAGGAAAGGACTCCGGACCGCCGTTGAGCGAGATTAGGAGTTTTGGCCGGTGGCGGCGGGCGATGGCAATGATTTCATCCAGCATATCCATCATCGTGCGCTTCTGGTGCCAGCGATAGCGCCGTTCCCATCCTTCGCGCGTGTTAAATCCTTCCCGGTACGGGTCGCCCGGATGTTCCCGGTTCCATGCTTCTTCCGTATACTTGCAGAAACAGAACGGATTCTTTCCTCGGGAATGATAGAGGACAAATTGAACTCCGAAGATATCCAGAAACAGCTCGTCCACGGGGTATTGCGAAAAAATCTCGTTCATCATCCCCAACACATACTTCCGGTACGGGGTGTCCATGCAAGCGATGTACCACCGGAGTTTCTGCTGTTCCCCCTTTTCATTCACCCAACCCCAGTCGGGATGGCTCAGGACACACTGGTTGTTGAATTGCAAACTGTAGTAGCACACCGGCGAGATGTCATGCTTGCGGGCCAGGGACACTTCTCGCCCCAAGAGGTCGTAGTTGAGGCGCGGATGCCGGACGGCAACCTCAGTATTGTAGTTGGCGTAGCCCCAATGGCCCTGTGAATAAACCATCAGCGACCGCGCGCCCGAGTCTCGCGCAGCCTGGATCGCACCCTCCACGTTGATGTCGAAGGTCGCCTGGGGCGGCATGTGAAACTCCCACTCCATCATGCGATAGACCTTGTTGGGAGGGATGATCCCCTTCTTCCTGTACTCTGCTTGGAGATGGACGCGGTCGGGATAGCTTTCAGTTGCGGCTAGAAAGGGATCTGCGGGCAGAGCGGCTACGCCTGCTCCTAAAGCCAAAGTTTGGATGAATTGCCGCCGGCTGGCACTGGTATTTCCGTTCTTGCGGAAAAGGGACATGTCGGGCTCCTGCATCTGCCGATTCTCTTTCCTTCACCGGCGGCGTCAGCGGTCCTCGCGCAATCTCCTAGTGGACCGGATTCGGAAAACTAAGAAGATCGACTCGGACATGTCCGTTTTCGTGGATCTTTGAAACGGCATAAATCATCCCGTTGCGTCCGATTGCGATGGACTCCGCAAAAAATGGCCTCTTACCATCTTTCAGTTGCAACACTCCCCAGTCCACTTGCTTGCCGGTCAAAATGTTGTAGGTGACCAGGTGGATATTCTCATCGGACTTGTTCATCGGGTGTTTTTTAGGCGAACCCGTCAGCAAATAGATCGTGTGGCCGTCAGGCCCCAGCTGCATGCCCAGATATCCGTAACTAAAGCCGTCAAACATGCCGCTTGCGCGAGAGGCGTCGGAAGCCAAGCGCGTCAGGACGTCAATTTTTTCGGTTTTCGGGTTAAACCGGAACAAGTATCCGGATCGTCCGTTTTGAGCGTAGATCAGCTTCTGAGGAGCATACCAAAACGCCTGCCGCCAGTTGTACGCCATATTGCCCGGCTGGCTGGGATTCATGCAGCCGAACACGTCCTTCCTGAGGTTGCAGCCTTGAACCGTTCCCAGGGAATCCTTGGCGTAGTCATACCGCAGGATTCTTCCACCGGCCGTTGTAAAATACACGTCGCCGTTGAGCGGGTCTACAACCAGAATGCGGCAGACCACGCGGAACGTGGATCCGGGAATGCCCTTTTCGCCGGCTTTCGAAACCGGGCCAAAGTTGCGAAGTTGATGCGTCTTCAGGTCATACCGAAGAAATTCCGCGGAGGGCCAGGTAAGGCCGTAAAGGCGTTTGCGTTGGGTATCCATTTCAAAGGCGATGATGCCTTCTCCGGCGGGCGCTTTCGCAATATTTTGGAATTTGCCGGTTTTGAGATCGTAGGAAAGAAAGTGGCCACCCGGGTAAGGCTTATATCCCGGCGGCGGAGCTCCGGTGATTTCCTGGCCCTTTTTCGTGGAGGGATTGTAGTAACCAAGGTGGGTAGCAAAATAGAGTTTCCCCTGGTATTCCACAAAGATGCTGTGCCCCTTTCCCTGGGGAACCGCGTGCATTCCCTTCTCGCCTGATGCCGCGGTCAGGTCGCCGACATGCTGAATTTTTCCCGTTGCAGGATCCAGGGCATACATTTGGGCGCCGACGGCCGGCGAGCCTGAGGCGATAACATAGTAAACCTTGCCGTTGCTGGCCTGGAAACAGGCGTTGTAGTTGTCGTCACCCTGTTTGAAGTGGGAATTATAGAAACGGGCGTGCAGGATGTCGGTGGACGACGGCTGTTTCTGGGCCGTCTGTGGAGCGTTGGTTTTGCAGCCTACTGCAAGTAACAGTGTCAGAATAGATCCGGAAAGGATCGTAACCGCCAACCGCTTCTTCATGCGACCTCCAGGAAAAATCTCTTGCTATTCAATCAGCACGAAATCAAGCTGCAAGGCGGGAGAGCCGGCACTTCATCGTTACCAGTCTTGATGGCCCGACAACGCCCCGCAAAACAGCTGCTTTCCTAACCCCCGGCCGTTCAAATCAACGGCCGGCCGGGAATGCAGATTTTCCGCGAGGCCCTACCATAGCAGGACGTCCACCCGAATTTCAAGCGTTTCCGGCTTCAGCGGAGGACGCTTCGGCGATTCGGCATCGTCCCAGGTGTTCGGGCCGGACTTACGCCAGCATGCTGCTCTGTGACTGTCCTACAGGACCAAGAGAAGGTCCCCTGAAGTACATGAGGATCAAATCCGCCCGCCGCTGCACCCCAAATTTAGCCAGCAGATTTGAAACATGGAACTTCGCGGTCCGCTCGGAGATATTCAGCTGCCCGGCAATCTCTTTGTTGGAAAGGTTCTCCAGGACGGCTTGCAACACTTCCCTCTCGCGGCGGCTCAAGCCCGCAGGCCCGCTGATCACCTGCCGATTGCGGGCGCTGGGAAGGATTGAATCGACGAACCGGGCAAGCAGCACCCGCGAAACCCAGAAACTGCCATTAAAAATCGCCTCAACAGCCCGTGGCAGGCCTGAACGGGCCTCGGCATAAGTGAGCAGCCCCTTGGCCCCGGCGCGCAAAAGTGGAAAGGAGTTGCTGTCATCAAACCTCTCCCCCAAAGCAATGACCCGGGCATCGGAATACTTGTCGATAATTTCCGAGATCAACACCGCGGCCGGGGTACTGGTATAGGCGTCCACAATGTAGAGCGGACAGTGAGGCAGATCCATCTCACGGGTCTGGGATGCACGAGGTGAATCATACTGAGAGGATTTTACTTTTAAGGAAAACTTCGTGAGCAAAGCAGTGAACTCGCTCAACACGAGGGGGTGGGGGGAAAGTAGACAAACCGTCATGCCCTTTTTCAGCGTGTTGCCGGAAGGGCTCAGAAGGGATTGTTCTGCCATAGCGCCTCCTACGTTACCACATAGTATATGACCATGTCAACAACATAATCCCCTCCTCGCATTCCTTCTTTTTTGGACTTGTTTAGCCCCTTTGGGCAGGTATCCCTGCACCCGGCCTTGGTCGCTCGGCCAGGGGCTACTGGCGTCTAACTCAGCCAGTGTACAGGTATGTTGCCCACTTGGCAATAGAATCGTAGCCTTTATTGCACAAGTGCGATAATGAGACTCTTGGCGCCGGAAGCGGGAACAGAGGGCGAAATAAGACACGCTCCGGTTATTGCCACGATTGAACGGCATAGCTGATCGTCCTAAGGAGGAAACCGATGATGACCGCGGAAAGTCAGAGGCTCCAGGAATCCCGCCAGCGTAAAGTCAACTGGAAGCGCTGGGGCCCCTACCTTGCCGAGCGGCAGTGGGGAACCGTGCGCGAGGACTATAGCCCGGGCGGAGCCGCGTGGGAATATTTCCCCCACGACCACGCACGCAGCCGCACCTATCGCTGGGGCGAAGACGGCATCGCGGGCCTTTGCGATCGCCATCAATACATCTGTCTGGCGCTGGCATTGTGGAATCGGCGCGATCCTATCCTCAAGGAACGCCTCTTCGGCCTGACCGGCAGCGAAGGCAATCATGGAGAAGATGTTAAGGAGTATTACTTCTACCTGGATTCCACTCCCACGCATTCCTACATGAAATACCTCTACAAATATCCCCAGGCAGAGTTCCCCTACGCCCGCCTGGTTGAGGAAAACCACAGGCGAGGCCGGACAAGCCCCGAATATGAATTACTGGACACCGGCGTTTTTGACCAGGACCGCTATTTCGACGTCTTTGTGGAGTACGCCAAGGCAACGGAAGAAGATATTCTGCTTCGGATCACGGCATGGAATCGAGGCCCGGAAGATGCGGAATTGCACTTGTTGCCGACGCTCTGGTTTCGCAACCGCTGGTCGTGGGGGAGAGGAGATCACAAACCCACGGCCACCCGGGTGGAAGATCCCTACGGGTTTGCGGTTGTAAAAGTTGAACACAATTACTATGGGAACCGCTGGCTGGCCGCAGGGGGCGCTCCGGAGCTTCTGTTCACAGAAAACGAAACCAACTTCGAGCGCCTGTTTGGAACAGAGAGTCGCCAGACCGGGGTCAAAGACGGGATTCATGCCGCAGTGATTGATGGAAGGCAGGATTTTGTAAATCCCACATCAGGAACGAAGGTCGCCGCGAATTACCGGCTGTCGGTTCCTTCAGGTAACAGGGTCGAGCTGCGATTGCGGTTCACGAACCAGCCGCCTGCACAGGGAATCCTGCAAACCTCTTTCGACAAGGTCTTTTCGCAGCGAATCCTGGAGGCCGAGGAGTTTTACCAGACGATTATTCCGGGCGGCCTTTCCGCCGACTGCAAGAACGTGATGCGCCAGGCCTTTGCCGGGATGCTCTGGAGCAAGCAGTTTTACCATTATGATGTGCGAACGTGGCTGGAAGGCGATCCTGCCTACCCGCCGCCCCCACCCGAGCGCTGGAAGGGGCGCAATCGTGAGTGGGTTCACCTCTACAACAATGATGTCATCTCCATGCCCGACAAGTGGGAATACCCCTGGTTTGCCGCGTGGGACCTTGCCTTTCACTGCATTGCTCTGGCGCTGGTTGACCCGGACTTTGCCAAACAACAGCTCATCCTGCTGCTGCGTGAATGGTACATGCATCCCAACGGCGAACTTCCTGCGTATGAATGGGCTTTTGGCGACGTCAATCCGCCGGTCCACGCCTGGGCGGCGTGGCGGGTCTACAAAATTGAGAAGAAGCGCTGCGGCAAAGGCGACCGTAACTTTCTGGAAAGGGTTTTCCATAAACTGCTGCTTTACTTCACCTGGTGGGTCAACCGAAAAGACCCGCAAGGGAACAACGTCTTCGAGGGAGGTTTTCTGGGGCTCGATAACATCGGCATCTTCGACCGCTCCAAGCCGCTGCCGATGGGAGGTTCCATCGAGCAATCCGACGGCACCAGCTGGATGGCGATGTTCTGCCTCAACATGCTGGTGATCGCCTTTGAACTGGCGAAAGACGACCCCGCCTATGAAGACGTGGCGAGCAAGTTTTTCGAGCACTTCGTTTATATCGCCGATGCCATGAACAACCGCGGCGGCAAAGGGATCGCACTTTGGGATGAGGAAGACGGTTTCTACTACGACGTTCTTCACCTGCCGGACACAAGCCATCTGTTCATGAAAGTAAGGTCGATGGTGGGCCTGATTCCCCTGTTCGCGGTCCAATCGCTCGAGCCGGAAATCGTGGATCGTTTCCCTGGGTTCAAGGGAAGGATGCAGTGGTTTATCGACAATCAGCCCAATACCCTCAACTTGATCGACACAAGCCAAAGCTCCGACCATCGAGTTCGCAGGCTTCTTTCCATTCCCACCCGGGAACGGATTCTGCGGGTGCTGAAGTATATGCTGGATGAAAATGAGTTTCTCTCACCCTACGGAATTCGGGCGCTTTCCAAGTATCATCAACAACATCCGTATGTGCTGAACCTGGGCGGCGGTACGCATTCGGTGGACTATGAGCCGGCCGAGTCCACAACCGGGCTGTTTGGCGGCAATTCCAACTGGCGTGGGCCGGTGTGGTTTCCGGTCAATTTTCTTTTGATTGAGTCCCTGCAAAAATACCACCATTATTTCGGAGACCAGTTCAAAGTGGAATGCCCCACGGGATCGGGAAAGATGATGACGCTGTGGGAAGTGGCCGCCGAATTATCCCGGCGGTTAAGCCGGGTCTTCTTGCGGGATTCGAACGGAAGGCGGCCGGTTTATGGGGGAACCTCAATGTTTCAATCCAATCCTCACTGGCGCGACCTCATTCTGTTTTACGAATACTTTCATGGCGACAACGGGGCGGGAATTGGCGCCAGCCATCAAACCGGCTGGACGGGTCTTGTTGCCAAACTGCTCCAGCAAAGCGGCACGGGATGCTAAGGCTTTTTTCACCAAGGGAACCAATCTGTGGCGGATAAAGTAAGAAACGGGCAACTTGAATTCCCGGACCGGCCTTTTGTAACTTTCGGCCGGGAAATTTGCGGCGACCTTGCTTCCGGCGAAGCGCGCGAGTGGCTGGTCACCAACGGTATGGGCGGGTTTGCCTCCGGAACCGTGAGCGGGCATCTTAGCCGGCGCTTTCACGGATTATTGATCGCTGCGCTGCGTCCGCCGCTGGGACGCACGCTGCTGGTGTCAAAGTTCGACGAAATCGCCGACTATGACGGGAAGACGTACCCGCTGGCTACCAACCGTTGGCAAGGCGATGGGATCGATCCTGACGGCTACCGGCAAATCGAAGAGTTTCATCTCTCCGGAACAAGTCCCGTCTGGACGTATGCCGTTGCGGATGCGCGCCTTTCAAAAACCATCTGGATGGAACAGGGGGCAAACACCACTTATATCCGTTACCGCATGGAGTCTGGCAGCCGCCGGATGAAACTCCAGATCAAAACTCTGGTCAATTACCGCGATTTTTACTGCCTAACTCAAGCAGGCGAGTGGCGGATGAACATCACGCCGGTGGAAAATGGCCTGCGCATTCTGGCTTTTCAGGGTGCTGTGACGCTCTATCTGCTCAGCCCAACCGGAGTCTTTGTCCCATGCCATGAATGGTATCGGAACTACGAACTGGCAAACGAGCGCTATCGGGGACTCGATCATCGAGAGGATCACCTTCATGCGGGCAACTTGCTGGCGGATCTCAGCACTGGAGATTCTTTAACCATTGTCGCCACTACGGACCCGCACGTGAGCCTCGACGTGGAAACCGCCTGGCGCGCTCACGCTGAACGGGAACGTTCGCTCCTGGCCAGGTTTCGAAGCTTTCATCCACAATCCGTGATTCCTCCCTGGGCCGAACAACTTGCGCTGGCGGCCGATCAATTCATCGTGAATCGCAGCCTGGCGGATGGGGCCAGCGCCGGCACGGTGATTGCCGGCTACCACTGGTTCGGCGACTGGGGCCGGGACACCATGGTGGCGCTGCCCGGCCTTACGCTCGCCACCGGCCGGCCAGAAATCGCCCGGAGCATTCTTCTTGCCTGGGCGGGTTTTGCAGACCAGGGAATGCTGCCCAACCGCTTTCCCGAATCAGGAGAGAAGCCTGAATACAACACCGTTGATGCCGCCCTCTGGTATTTCCAGGCCGTGCGCGAATACTGGATCAAGACTCAGGATATGGAATTTCTCAGAGCAGTTTTTCCAACGCTGGAGAGCATCGCACAGTGTTACACGCAGGGAACCCGTTATAACATCCATGTCGATCCCGCGGACGGACTACTCTATGCCGGCCAGGCGGGCATGCAACTGACGTGGATGGATGCCAAAGTCGGCGACTGGGTGGTCACCCCGCGGATCGGCAAGCCGGTCGAAGTGAATGCACTCTGGCTGAACGCTCTCGCCGCGATGAAGGAATTTGCGGTGGAGCTTGGCAAGCCCTTTGAGGAATTTGCTAAGAGGGCTCAGCAAGCCAAGCAGGGATTTGAGCGCTTCTGGAACCCCGCGGCAGGTTGCTGTTTTGATGTGCTGGACGGTCCCGAGGGTCACGAAACTTCCATAAGGCCCAACCAGATTTTTGCTGCGGCGTTGCCGGTAAGTCCATTTGACTTGGATCGCCGACGGGCTATTATTCAGACTATCGCGCTTAACCTATTGACTTCTCAAGGTCTTCGGAGCCTTTCTCCGAACGCCCCACTGTACCGCGGCGTTTACGCTGGTGATGCCCGTCAACGCGACGGCGCTTACCATCAGGGAACTGTCTGGGGCTGGCTACTTGGGCCTTTTGTGCTGGCGCACCTGCGGGCTTGGAATAATCCGGAGGCTTCCGCCCGTTACCTCGAACCGATGGTGCACCATTTGCAAACCCACGGCCTTGGCACGGCCAGCGAAATTTTCGATGGCGACGCCCCCTTCATTCCCCGCGGATGCATCGCCCAAGCCTGGACGGTAGCAGAAATCCTGCGGGCGTGGGCAGAAGTTGCAAGCCGGCTTCCGGCGCCTGCGCACCCATCGGGATAGATTCGCGTCGTCGAAGGGCAAACCCAGGGAAGAGCTTCCCAAGTCGCAAAATAGATTAAGATTGCCGCTGCGCGCAGGCCGTTACTGCGCGGCAGGTTTGGGCACTGGCGGCGGCAATTCGCGAGCTTTGATTTCTGATTCGAAGCCGGCCTTCCGGTGGCTGCCGTCGCAAAAAGGCTTGTTTTCCGAGTGCCCGCATCGGCACAGCCCGATCACCTTGCGGCCCGCAAGGCCAAAGACTCCGCCTTCAGAATCGCAGATTTCAAAATCGCCTTCGATGCGCAAAGAACCGTTGTTGCGGACGGTAATTTTTACTGCTGCCAAGAGATCCTCCCACCCATCAAGGGTTTTAATGTTAAAGACATCAACTGCCCTGCCCCAGGAATGCTTCGCAAAATGATCGCCGCCGGGCTCGCCCTAAAACGGCTGCACAAGCACCATCACCAGAATGGCAATAAAGACCAACGCAATCGCACCGTGCAAGGCCATGCATTGCTTGCGCTGCAGTTTCAGCGTGCCGGCCTTGAACGCCTGCGCTCGCCGGTAGGTCATAAAGTCCAGCACCACCAGAACAGCCACCAGAACTAATTTTACCCGCAACCAATGTGCGCTCAGGTAATAGTGTGGGTTGAGCCCAATCATCACCAGCCCGGAGATGATGGCAATCGCTGCTCCCGGGTGGGCAATCCCGTTAAACAATTTCGTTTCCAGGCGGCCAAGAGCCAGATGGGTCTCATCCGAAGCAGCTTCTGTATCCGCCGCCAGCAAGTGAGTGAGAACCAGGAGCCCTCCCAGCCAAAAAACCACCCCCACAAGGTGGAACACCAGCAACCAATCCAGCAGATTCCTCATCTGTTTTCGCCTCCGCGCGTTGATCCTGGGATTTGAAACCTTATGCCAATCACCTGGCGTCCGGCTTGGCAAAGCTAATATTGAAACACAAAATCACCCTGCACGCGAAATGAATAACCGCTGAAGTTCATTTGAAGTCTGGCTTATCGTAGCAGGCTGAAACCCTCCAATGCGGACCAACCGTTCGCTTGGTTCTCAACCTGAGGGGTAAAGGTGGTAAAGCATCCAGTAAACGATCACCCCGGTAACGGAGACGTAAAGCCAGATCGGCAGGGTCCACCGGGCGATTCGCTTGTGGAGGGCAAAGCGCTCGCGCCAGGCTCGGTAAACAGTTATCAGCACTAGGGGAACAATCACGACCGCAAGAACCGAATGAGTCGCCAACAGGCCTAAGTAAAAAGTTCGGATGGCCCCGTGTCCCTGGAAATAAACGATGCCGCGCAGGAAATGGTCCGTCAAATAGAAAACCAGGAAAAGGATGGAGGCCCCAAAGGCGGTGAGCATGCAGGTTTTGTGGGCGCGAATCTTCTTTTTTCGGATCAGGAAATACCCGGCGGCGAGGAGCACAGCGCTCAGGGTGTTCAGACAGGCTTCAATGGCAGGAAAATGAGAAACCATAAATTCCAGGGCGTCTTTCCGACAACATCCGTGGCCGGCGGGTCAAGGCAGCGAACAGGGCGCGGGGAATCGTCCGTCTCCCTCCGTCTACCGCATACCTTTGTCAAACATCAGCAGACAGAGGATCAGCGGGAGATAGACGACCGATGCCAGCACCAAACGCCTTGCCAGCGCGTTTGTGCGGCTCCGAGCCATGCGCGCTCCATGCAAAAAGAAGAAACCGCCCAGCGCCACAGCCCCCAGCAAATAGATCATTCCCGCCTGCCCCATCAAGGTTGGAACCATGCTCACCAGCAGCAGCGCTGCGAGGAAAATAATGATTTGCCGGCTCGTCAACCGCCCTTCCAGATCCTCGGAAGGTAACATGCGAAGGCCCGCCCGGGAGTAGTCTTCGCGGTACATCCAGGCGATGGCCAGAAAATGAGGGAACTGCCAGAAGAACAGGATGGCGTAAAGAACCAGTGCTTCTGCATTTAAGCTGCCCCGCGCCGCCGCCCAGCCAATCAGGGGCGGCATCGCTCCGGGGAAGGCGCCGATCAGGGTACAGAGCGATGTCTTCCTCTTCAGCGGTGTGTAAATCAGTAAGTATGTTGCAAGGGTCAAAAGCGCCAGAATGCTGGCCAGGGGATTCGCTTCAACCCAGAGGAGCACGCCGCCGCCAATGGAAAGCAGGATTCCGAAAACCAGGGCCTCAGCGGGATGAAGACGTCCGGCGGGCAAAGGCCGGCGCGCCGTGCGCCGCATGGAGCAGTCCGAGGAGCGCTCCATGTATTGGTTCAGAGTTCCGGTTCCACTCGCCACCAGAAGAGTTCCCAAGAGCGCGCTGAGCAGCAAAGTGAAGTTCAGCGGGCCGGTTCGGCCAAGGTAGAAGGCCGCCAGGGTGGTCATCACAACCAGCAGGTTGACTTCCGGCTTGGTCAGGACCCAGTAATCCTGCAGCCTTTGAACGATAGCCTTGCGCCCGTCCTGGTGCGTCATCGCTGAGGGGGTCAATTCTTTCATGTCTGATACTGCCTTGGTGATGTGGTGACTGAGATTCGGCACAGCCCACCCATGCGAAGCCGGCAGAGCAGCCTCTTGGGGTTCGCGCCCTCGGCGGCGAACAAACCCTCAACGCCACCAGCTCCGAAACTCAGCATCCTAATGGCAACTAAAACAGGTCGTGGTAACCGCAGAGCAGCTGGAATAGTGTGTTTCAAGAGTCCGCGCTGATAGCCCTCTGCGTTTCGCCCCTCAGAGGGGCCCGGGGATGCCGGAAATGCCGGCCCCGGGAATTCCATGCCCGCCGGCAAGCCCCCGCCGCCAGCTGGAAATAGAGTTTTGTATTCTACCACTTTTTGGACGTCTACGGCGTACCTTATTCAACTTCCCTCAAAAGGCGCTCTTCTGAAATCGAGGTGGCTTCAAGGCCGATGCAAAATCAAGCCTCTTTCAACACCGGAGAGATCGAGCTTGATTTCCTGCCGGCCGCCCAATCATCCGCAAGCCGGAGCTGAGTCTTTGCATGATAGGGCGAAGATTCTGTTGACACCTCTCAGAGCTTAACCTCCAATAGAATCAATACATAGAGCCATAAAACGTCCATGAAATGCCAGTAGATGGCTGTTACATCCATTGCGATGCGCTTCCGGGGGTTCACCACAAGCTTCCGAGCCCGGAATACAAGATAACAGAGGGCCAGAAGACCTCCCAGCAGGTGCACACCGTGGGCTGCCGTAAGAATGTAGAAGAACGAACTGCTGGGGTTCGTTGTCACGTAGATGCCGTGCGCAGCCAGCTCGCGCCAGGCCAGATACTGGCCTGCGAAAAAAGTAATCCCAAGCGCCGTGGTAACGTATAACCATCGGGTGAACCTTTGCGCAGCCTCCCGATGAAGCGACCTTCGTGAGACTTCTAAAGTCACACTGCTTAAGACCAGCACCAGGGTATTGAAATACAGGATCGAGGGAATCTGGGTATGGACCCATGTCGACGAGGTCTCCGCCCGGAACAGCATCGCTACAGTCAGCGCCAGGAATAGCACCGTGATCGAAATGATTCCGATCCAAATCGCGATGCGGTAAGCGCCCAAGGGAAGCGATCCGTTGCCCGGCGGTTTGCGTCCACCTCCACCCGAGCCGCCATTCCCTTTATCAGGCGGCGGCACAGTCCCGCCCGGAGGTTTCGAACGCGGCGGTGTTAAGACCGAAGCTTCCATGCGAATGCCCCGCGCACTAGACTACCATGCCCCACAAGCGTGCAAGGATTTTATTGGGAAAAAATTGGCCCCGCGCGACAATTGAAAAGGCGCAAAGAATTATTATACAAATAATAATCGATATATAAATGATATCTATATAATGGACTATTGATGTAGAAACTATTCTGACTAGCGAACGCAATCTTGCCACTCCCGGCGAAGCCAGCTTGTCCAGCTCCTTCAAAACGGATACCGCAACGTTCCACGTGAAACATCGACCACGGTACCCTGCCCGGAGGTTTCGCGAAGCAGGAGTTTCAACGTGCCGCGGCTTTTCATTGATTGTTTGGGAACTGAATCTTAAAATGGTCTGGCATGTTGCCCAAGCAGTCTATCTATGAGTTGATCAAGCCCTTTACTCCTGAACTCTCTGATGCTCAGGTAGACCAGATCCTTGTCTACCTCGATTTACTCCTCCGCTGGAATCAGAAAATCAATCTCACGGCCATTCGCGATCCGAAGGAGTGCTTGACCCGACATTTCGGAGAGAGCTTCCTGCTTTCCAAGGCCATCACCATTGCCGGCAAACTTCTGGATGTCGGTAGCGGAGCAGGGTTCCCTGGACTCGCCCTGAAGATCCTCGTCCCCGAAGTAACCATCGAACTGCTGGAACCTGTGGGCAAAAAGCGCGCCTTCTTGAAAGAAGTCATCAATGTCTGCGGCCTGAAGTCGATCCATGTATCAGGAAATAGAATTGAAGAGCTTGCCCAAGAAACCCCGCACGCCTTTTTCGATATTGTTACGGCCCGCGCCGTCGGGAACCTTCCTCAAATCGTTCCCAGCGCTCTGGCTTGCCTCAAACCTTCGGGGCGCATTTGCCTGTGGCTGAGC
>CAYWMN010000045.1:0-20353 GCA_964459065.1 uncultured Acidobacteriota bacterium
ACCTTCCCGACGCGGTAGTTTTTCTTGAGGTTTTCGGTTGAAATAATCGGTTCCATACTGCTTAGCCGCGCGGGTTCCGCATCACTTTCGGTCGACGTCAAAAAAATTGAGCTTAAGAACATCCAAAATTCCGCTATTCGTAGGCGAGCGAGTCAACAGGATCAAGCCGGGCCGCCCTGATCGCAGGATAAAAAGCTCCAAACAGGGAGCCGACGATTGCCAGCACCCCCGCCCACAAGGCCCAATGCACAGTGAGTTCAACCGGCAAGGTAGGAAAAGCCGCTACCATAAATTTCCTCGCCGTCCACGTTCCCACATACCCGGCGATGATGCCCAAAAGGCTCAGTATCGCCGCCTCCCACAATATCACTTTTATGATATACCCTTTGTCCGCCCCCAGTGACTTTAAAATGCCGATTTCACGCGTCCGCTCCGTAATGGTGGTGTACATCGACAGGAAAATCACCAGGAATCCAATGCCGACCGCGACCCCAATCATGGCCGTCACAAACGTGTTGAGCGCGGGAATATCATTCGAAGTCATCAAGGACATATATTCCTTGATGGAAAGAATCTGATTGTTGGGAAGCAGCTTGCGAATGGACGCCATAACAGCTTTGGTATAAGCAGGGTCCGTACATCGGACATAGAAAATCGACGCTTTATCGTGAGAGCCGGTCAGGTCCTGGGCGGTTGAAAGAGGAATAAACAACCGCGCTCCTTTGCCGTGCTCCACAATGCCGGTGACATGGAACTTGTGATTCAGGAAATCCAGCGTCGACCCCACCTTCACGTTTTTTGCCGCCGCGTACAAGTCGTCCACCATGATGCTATAGGGCCCCTTGAACGGACCGCCATGCAAATAGACAAACCCCCCGCCAACACTGTTAAAACTCGCCAAATCGATCCCATAAATCAGATCGACCCTTCCCTGCGTGTTCAACAGCAACAAAACCGGAGCGACGGCCAGAACGTGGGGAATTTCCTCAAGGCGGTCGGCGATTTTAACCGGCATCGGCGCCTGCGTCATGCCCAGGAACAAGGAAGCGCCCGAAGGCTGCACCATGATGTCGGCCCCGACTCCCTCCACGCGTTTGGCGCTCTCATGCAGCATGCCGTGGGTCATGCCGACCACCAGCATCACCATCCCCACCTCAATCGCCACGGCCAGGATGCTGACCAGGGTCCGAATGGGACGGTGCATCAGGTTTTCAAAAATCATTCTGTAAACCAACAGAATTCTCCGGTTACTGAGCTCCGCCTAATCTCACCAGCGTAGCGCTTGCAGGCTTCTTCAACTCGAATTTCTGCGGAGGCATCGGCAGGTTGAATTTTGCGCTTACGATCGAGATTGACAACGTGTATCCATCTGCCGGCCGGCTTATCGTGATTTTGCTGGGATATTCAACCCCCTGGAAATCACGATAGTCCGCGTATCGGACGCTTTCCAAAACAGCGCCGCGGGACCGATAAAGAGCAAGCCGCGAGATCCTCAGGTCCGCCCGGTCGAACCAGATCTTGCGGTTCAAATCCAGTTCGCCATTCTGGGTCGGTTTTACGACCGTCAAAACATAATACTGATGCGCGGGCGTTTGGGTTTCCTCTACAAAAAACTTTTCCGTGGCCCGGTCAACCGGGGAAATCAGCAGTGCGTCCAGAATATGCTGAGGGCGCAGGTTTTCCAAGGGATTCTTGACATGCCCCTGATAGGCTGTTTTTCCAACGATAAACTTGTTCTTGGGAGGAATATAAACACGAAATTCCTGCGCATTGGCAACCATATCAAAGATCTCAGTTTTGACCACAGGCGCCTGCCCGATCATGCGAATCAAGGAAGGCTTTTTGAGCAGGATATAGCCGCCGACCTCGTGGTATTGATTGATGACTCCGGAATAAACGGACCCGGTCGTTGGCTTGAAATCCACCGTTGCCTCGAGTGTGTCGATCTTCTCGCTCCATGCATCAACATCCTTCACTAACTCAGCAACGGAAGCTTGCTTCGGAGGGCTTGCTGGTTGTTGAGGTGGAGTAACGTGGACCGTCCGCTTGATAGCACAGCCCCACCCTCCTATCACCACAGCAAGGAGGGCTAAGCTAGCAGCAAAGCGGCAGGTCCGCAGCAGGAAATTCGCGCGTAAGTCGCACAACTCCCTAATTTAACAAACCGCCCTATATCTGTCAATTGCAGTGTTTGCCCGGAACCGGATAGCGGCCTGAAGCAAAACCACCCGCGAGCCGATTATCCTTTTAAACCCAACACATAACGATAGGCATCCAGGTATTGCTTCATAATCTCGTCCATAGTAAATACGGCTGCACGCTTTTTTGCCCCGCCAGCCAGCATTTCTTTCAGCTCAGGATGGGTGATCAGATGCTCGATGGTTTTTGCCAGGGCGCGGGCGTCCAAAGGGTTCTCATAATAGAGGGCCGTCTGCTGAGCAACCTCTTCAGTGGAGGGAATGCGGGAAGCAACAACCGGGAGCCCGAATCCCATGGCTTCCACCAGAGGAATTCCGAATCCTTCGTAGAGCGACGGGTACACAAAAACCTCGGCAAGTTGGTAGAGAACGGCCAGTTCTTCGTCGCTCAGAAAGCCTGTCAAAATATAACGCTCCCGGCAGGCTTGACGATCGAGCGCCTCACGGATCTCCGGGAATTTGTAGCCCGGCCTGCCAACGATGGCCAACTGCAGGTCATGGGCGTCGCCGATCCCGCCGAATGCCTCGATCAAAGTTGTAACGTTCTTCCGATGTTCCAGCGTCCCGACAAAAAGCAGAAAAGGCTTCCGCAGTCCCAGCCTCTTACCGAGTTGCCGGTAGAGTTCCTCCTGCCTTTGGGCCGGCACTTCAGGCAAATGCGAATCCATGTTCCAGGCCGTCCGGACTTTTCCATGGCCCAGGCTGAAATGCTCAATAACTTCCTTCTTAATCGAGGCGGATGGGCAAAGGACAAGGTCCGCCATCTTGACGGCTTGGGAGATTGCTCTGCGAACGTACCGGCCATAAAGAGGAGGCAGCGAGTCCGGAAGCCTCCAGGCCGTCAGGTCGTGGATCGTCACCACATATTTCGCGTTGGATTTGCGCGCCCGAGGAACCAGGTGGTTTGTATAGTGGATGATGTCGGGTCCCAGGCGGGCCGCGCGGCTTTGAAATCCGGTTTCAAGCCATGCCGTGTATAGGATGCGGCGGAAGCTGACCGGACGGACTTTCACAAGGGTCGGTGAGGCGACAGGGCTTAAAAGGATGACGTCTTTACGCTTTTCCAGTTCGCTCGCCAGGTTTTGGGTGTACCGGCCGATGCCGGTTCCTTTTTCAATCGAGAACCCGTCCTCGAGCAGAACTCTCATCTTTTTTCTCGGTCGCCATCACAAAGGCTGGGGCAAATTAGGGCCGCGCTTCACAAAAGGCTCCCCCGGGGCCTTAACCGCGCAGGGTCTACGCGCTGCGAAAAAAAGCGATCGTCTTGTCCAATCCATCTTCCAGACTCACTTGCGGTTCCCAGCCGAGCAGCCCGCGGGCGCGGGAGATGTCTGGCCGGCGCACCTTTGGATCGTCCGTAGGCAAAGGAAGGAATTTGATTTGGCTGCGGCTACCCGTCACTTCCAGCACAAGACGCGCAATGTCAATCACCTTGCTTTCCCGCGGATTCCCCATATTGACAGGCCCATGAATTTCCTCGGCGCCGCCGGGCAGCTGATCCCCGTCGGCAAACAGCAGGCGGGTAATGCCTTCAACGGTATCACTGACGTAGCAGAAGCTCCGGGTCTGGCTGCCGTCTCCGTAGAGGGTCAGATCCTTTTCCCCAAGAGCTTGCGTAACGAAATTGGAAATCACCCTGCCGTCGTTTGGACGCATCCAGGGACCGTAGGTATTAAAGATTCTAACGATGCGAACATCCAACCCATGCTCCCGGTAGTAGGCAACAGACAGAGCTTCCGCAAAGCGCTTCGATTCATCGTACACTCCCCGGGGACCGATCGGATTCACATTACCCCAGTAGCTTTCCGGCTGCGGATTCACCAGGGGATCGCCATAAACTTCCGAGGTGCTCGCCAACAGGAAACGAGCCCCTTTTGCCTTGGCGAGCCCCAGCGCGTTGTGGGTTCCCAATGCCCCCACCTTTAAGGTCTGGATGGGATACCGCAGATAATCCGGAGGACTGGCGGGCGCAGCGAAATGCGCGACGGCATCGACCGGACCTTCAATCTGAATCGGCTTGCTGACATCCTGGGCGGCAAACTTAAAGCCGGAGTTCTTCTGAAGCTCTTCGATGTTCTGGCGCCGCCCGGTCAGCAGATTATCGAGGCAGAGTACCTCATGCCCGAGCGAAAGCATCTTCGCGCAGAGATTAGCGCCTAGAAACCCAGCGCCACCGGTAATAACGATTCTCATGGTTGCTTCCTATCTCCGATCACCGATCTGAAGTTCGTTTGGATCGCTTTGTTTCCCGTCGTTGAACGGGGAGCAATCTTGACTGCCGGGAACCGGCGACAATGATCGCTGGCACCCTGGAGCAGTGCTTCAGTGGCCCGATGCGGGGTGAGATACCGACAGGTTAGGGGAAAACCGCTACCGGCATTCAGCCGGCAGTCTAAGCTCCTTTGGAAGCGTCGTGTTCCTCGGACTCATAGTCGCTTTCATACCCGCCATACCCGTATCCGTACTGCTCGTAGGCGCCACCTTTGTACCCGTAACCCTGACGGCGGACGTTAACATCATTCAAGGCCACACCCAGGATTCGAGCGCCGGCGCCATAGAGCAGGGACCGGGCCCGGCGGACAATTTCGTACGACGTGTCAAACGCCCGCGTGACCAAAACCACGGCATCGGTGAGTGTTGCCAAAATTCTACTATCGGCAACATTCATGAGCGGAGGTGAATCAACGAGAACATATTCAAACTCCGATGTGAGCTTCCTGAGGGTTTCACCGGTCAGCGGCGACGAGAGAATTTCCGCGGGATTGGGAGGAATCGGGCCGCAGGGGATAACAAACAGGTTCGCAACCCCGGGCACCGGTAAAGTAGCTTCCGAAAGGCTGGCTCGGCCCGTCAGGCATTGGACGAAACCTGGATGATTTCTGACACCTGCCGTGCGATGGCACGAGGGCCGTCGCATATCGCAGTCGACGATCACAACCCGGCTGCCCAAGCTGGCCAGCGTTGCTCCCAAATTAACCGTCGTGGTGGTCTTGCCCTCGCCGGGAAGAGCACTGGTGACCAAAATCAGCTTGGGAACGGGATTGGCCGACAGAAGGATCGAGGTCCGCAAAGAACGAAAGGCTTCCAGCGAGGCGGGGTTCTTATGGATTGCCAGAGGCCCTGAACCATTCCCCTCAGCTCCCAGAGTAGCGAGTTTCCCATTGCCGGGCTTTTCCGCACCATTCAAATGAAAGGACGGAAGAACGCCCAGCGAAGGCAAACGCAAAAGCGATTCCACCTCGTCGGGAGTTTTCAGGGTGTTGTCCAGATACTCTTGCAGGAAGGCCAGCCCCACGCCAAGTCCAGCCCCCAGGATAAATCCGAGGGCCAAATTGAGCAGCACGCGCGGCTTTGCCGGACTCTTCGGAACCTCGGAAGGATCCACCACCATGATGTTGCTGGCCTTAAGTCCTGCCGCAACCTGAGCTTGTTTCATGCGCTGCAGGACGCCGTCGTAAAGGGATCGGTTGGTGTCCACCTCGCGCTTCAGGATGTTGTACTGAATGGTTTTTTGGGCCACCTTATTAACCAACTTCTCCTGTTGACCCAAAAGCTTGCGAAGGTATTCCTCCCGTGCAAGCGCAGCCTGGTAATCCTGGGTAATATTCTGAGCCAGGTTCAGCTTTTGATTGTCGAGGCTGGCCTTGACCGTATCGAGTTGTTTCTTAAGAGCTATGGCCTTCGGATAGGCAGGTTTCACGGTAGCCGTCAAATCCGAATATTGCCCTTCCAAGAGAGAAAGTTTCTCCTGGAGATTCTGAATCAGTGGATTCAAAAGGAAGCCCGGTAGGTCTTGAACTCTCCCCTCCTTGACGAGGCTGTAGAGCGCCTCCTTTTGGGTTCGCGCTGCCTGGGCGGACGTATATTCCTGCTGAAGCTGTTCCAGCCGCGCATTCGCTATGCTTTGCGACTGCGCATTGACGGCAGTTTGGATGAAAAGGATGGAATTCTTCGCGGCATAGGCTTGCATAGCGTCTTCTGACTGTTGCAGCTTCGCTTTTAGCTCCACCAACCGGCCGGAAAGCCATTCAGAGGCTTTTAAAGATTCATCCCACTTAACCTGGAGATTTTGGTCAATATAATCGTTGGCGAGTTGGTTGGCAATGCGCGACGCCAACTCCGGGTTGCGGGAATAAAATGACACCCGAACCAGATTGCTTCGCTCAATCGGATTCACCGATGTAGCTGCCATGAAATTGCTGACGCTATTGCGAAAGGCCGACGACGATGAACTGGGAGGACTGGGATCCGAAGGTGAAGGAATCTTCTTGGGAATATCTTTCACCAAGCCAAAAAAACTACGGCCTTCATAGAACTCAGGATACTGATACAACCGGAGATCACGCACCACGCGTTCAGCCAGAGAACGGCTCTGCAAGATCTTGTACTGGGTCTCCCGGTAGCTTCCCATGTCCCAGGAAGGACCCGTCTGCGCAACCTGCTGAAAGCTCAAAACCTGCGGCTCTTCCGGATTGATCTCGATCATGACCCTGCCGGCATAAATCTTTTTTTCCTTGAACGTGCCAAGGGCAACGGTTGTGAAGATGATCAGCAAACAGGTCAGAACAATCCAGCGGCGTTTCAGAATGATGTGCCAGTAATCAAGCAGCCGCAGGGACTCCTCCGAGGAAACATCCAGGATGTCCCCCTCCCGCAGGGATTGAAGACTGACTCGCCCCAAGTGGTTGACCGGCGTAATTTCCTTATTATCCATAAGGTTCCTTGGCAGATTCTCGAGGGCTCAGCCCCTGATATGACGTCAGAGGCATTTTCTTCGGCAAGACCTCTGCTGTGCCATGCCAGAAGCGCCTTTCTGAAGCCCAGAATCGAGTCTTCCCGATATTATTCCGGCAGAATGCAGGGTATTTCGGCCCTGGTTCCCCTTAACAAGCCAGGACGGACGATCCACCTGTCTGCTTTGAGATCCGCTCCCGGTAGATACTGGCTTCATATGAGGACTCGCATGGGGACGAAGCACTTCCGAAGTTACACCCGTTGTGCCCAGCCGAGCAAGCTCACCCTCCATATTAGCTTATATCCCTGCCACCTGGACAAACCCGAATGCACGGCTTCACCATCACAAGTTCATAGGAGCGATACCCAACCGCTGACCCGGCCGCCCTGGCATACGGTTTCTTTCATGACACTTGTTAGCCCTTTCCCGCCTGCCTTAATAACCATGAGCCGGGTACATTAACAGCTTCTAATTCTCTGAGCCTAACAGACGATTTTGTCTCTTGTCAATCCGTGTACTAGATTGAAATTACAAATCTTACAATTCAGCCCTGACCTTATAGAAACCAAAGCATCCCACCGCTTAAGGGGTATGCGTTGCCTTGCTTTCCGGTGTAATTGCAGAAGGTTTGGCTTGGCCGATGGAATTTGGACCCAGGCTGAAGTTTTTGTAGGTCCGTGTGCTAGAAATACTGGTATAGGATAAACTGAAGAGTCCCAAGATCCTCGCGCAAACTCTCGCTCGCGTGAAGGACGGCCTTAAGCGGCTCACAATTGAACTCCGATGAGTTTAGTGTTAGAATCCGCGCTTCTCTAAACGGTCAGCATTTAAGGTGCGCGATTGCGAAGTGGTCGCAGGCGAAAACCGGAAGCTGTTATCAAAGGTCTGTACAAACTCACCGTAGGTGCGTAAATGGACAAGAGGAAGTGGAGTTTATTTCTAATGGCTGTCGGCGGAGCAATGGTGCTCGTTAGTACAAGTCTGTGGGGCCAGGAACCTGTGACCGTAAAACGCACTCGCGACACGATCGCTGTCCGGATCGGCGGCCGGCCGTTCACCACGTACTATTTCGGCCCCCAATCTCCCAAACCCTATCTTCACCCGCTGCGGAGCGCCCAGGGCACGATCGTCACGCGAGGCTGGCCGATGGTCAAGAACATTCCGGGCGAGTCTCACGATCACCCGCACCATCGGGCCATGTTCTTTGCTCATGGCGACATCAATGGAATCGACTTTTGGGGTGAAGCCTCGCTGGGCAAGAAGGCGCAAACGGCTCGGGGAGTTTATTACTCGAGCGAACATTTGTCCAAGGGGCGCACGGTCTTCCGGAAACTGGAAGAAGACCGGGGCGGTCGGCGCTCCGGCGAGATCAAGGCGGATTTTGACCTGGTCGGTCCCGACGGAAAGGTGATCGGGGAAGAAACGCAGGCCTATACATTTTACGGCAACAAGACCGAACGCATGATCGACTGCGCCTTTACGCTCCGGGCCACTCAGGGGCCGCTCAAGCTGGGAGACACCAAGGAAGGAACGTTCGCAATTCGGCTGGCCCACCCCCTCAATTCCCCGCCGGCCCACATGGTGAACTCGAATGGCGCCGAAGGCGAAAAGAATATTTGGGGCAAGAAAGCAGATTGGGTCAACTACGATGGGGATGTCAAAGGTGAAGAACTGGGTGTCGCAATTTTTGACAATCCCCATAATCTGCGTCATCCCACCACATGGCACGCGCGGGGTTATGGATTATTTGCAGTGAATCCTTTCGGGCTGCACGATTTCTACCATAATCCCAAGATCGACGGGAGTTACACGATTCCCGCAGGAGGAAAGCTTACACTTCGCTACCGAGTCTTGATTCATCATGGCAATTACAAGCAAGCTGGAGTGGCGGAGGCGTACCAACGTTACGCAAAGGGCGAGTGAGCCTTCCCCATCAGGATTTGGATGTGAGCCGAACTCCGCATAGGGTGCATGGCGCCCCTGGAGCCGGGACCGGCCCACGTTTTTGAGGATTCAAGCAAGGAGGATTTCATGGAACGTCACATCAAGGCTAAAGCCAATGAGAAATACCAGCAGATCGTTGCGCCGGGAGCTATGCAGTTCCTGGACTTCGCAAGGCTCCAGTTGAAAAAGGGGGAAAAGCACAGCGGAAAAACAGGTGATCGAGAGTACGCTCTCGACGTCTTCTCCGGCACCGCTTCGATTTCCGTGGAAGGCGGAGGTGGAAATCAGACCTTCGCCAAGGTCGGGGATCGCCCGGATGTTTTTGCGGGCCCTCCGGTTGTGGTTTACGTCCCCCCCCAATCGAGCTACGAAATCACGGCGGTTTCCGACTCGGTTGATGTCGGAATTTTTGGGGCGCCGGCAAAGACTCTTAACCCACCCCGGCTGGTGCCGGGCGCCGAAGCGGTCAAGAATGAAGCAGGCCGTGACAACTGGCGGCGCATTGTCTATTCCTCTCTCGATACAAGACAGCCTGCGGACTGCCTTTTGATCGGAGAAACGTTGAATCCGTCCGGCAACTGGTCAAGTTACCCACCGCACAAGCATGATCGCAGCAACCCTCCCAATGAGGCCGTGCTCGAGGAAATCTACTTCTTCCGGGTCAAACCCGCCCAGGGCTTTGGGTTCATCTATACGTACACTGCACCGGATGACCCCGAAGGCTTTTCAAACGTTTTCGTGGTTCGCGACGGTGACACCGTCCTGCTGCCGAAGGGCTACCATCCGGTGGTCGCTGCTCCCGGCTATGAAGTCCATTACACCTGGGCGCTGGCCGGTGAGGTCCGCCGCTATGGGGCGTGGTCGGACGACCCTCAACACACGTGGGTGAAACAGCAGTAACCGTTCAGATCGGCGAGTACATTTCAAGTAGTTGTTTGGCACTTTGTTCTCCCCGTGTGCGTTTTTGACGCGGGGAGAACAGAATGGGGACCCGGATGACCCAGGTGAATACATCAAAGCCTCCCACGAAAGTTTCGAACCTGCGCTGGTGGATTTGCGGACTGCTCTTTTTTGGTTCCACGGTCAATTACATTGATCGCGGGACGATCGCAATCTTGGCCCCGCATTTACAGTCGATTTTCCACATTACAGAAAGCGACTACGGGTGGATTATTTCGGCTTTCATGTGGGCCTATGCGATCTTCATGCTGATTTCCGGCGGCATTATCGACTGGCTGGGGACGCGCGTCGGATACGCCCTCTCGATGGGCTGGTGGTCGCTGGCCGCGATGGGCCATGCACTGGCGCGGGGCGTTTTGTCGTTCGGCGTGATGCGGTTTCTGCTGGGCGCCGGAGAAGCGGGTAACTTTCCGGCCTCGATCAAAGCCGTAGCGGAATGGTTTCCCAAGCGGGAGCGAGCGTTCGCAACGGGCATCTTCAATTCAGGAACGGCCATTGGAACCGTTATTTCTTACCCCATTGTCGGCGCAATCCTGCTGCACTGGGGCTGGAAGGCGGCCTTTGTGGTTACTGGACTGCTGGGCTTTGTCTGTTTGGCGGCATGGCTTATGCTTTACCGCCTCCCCAGGTTCCACTCCTGGCTGTCCAAGGCTGAACTCGCGATCATTGAGAGCCGGGAAAAAGACGAAGATGAGGATGAACCTGGGGCCAAAATCAGTTATAGAAAGCTCCTGAAGTACCGCGAAGCGTGGGGATTTACCATCGGCAAGTTTTTGACCGACCCCATCTGGTGGTTTTACATCTTCTGGCTGCCGAAGTACTTGGTACAGGTGCGGGGGTTCAGCATCGAGCAGCTTGAATGGTTCGGCACGATTCCCTTCCTTGCCGCCATCGTTGGGAGCGTGGCTGGAGGATGGTTTTCCGGTTTTCTGATGCGGCGCGGCTGGAGCGTGAACGCTGCACGCAAGACCGCCATGGCAGTCTGTGCCTTCTCGATGCCGGCGGGCATTGCAGCCGTGCTGACAGGAAGAATCTGGCTCGCCCTGGCACTGATTTCCGTATCAACCTCAGCCCACCAGGGATGGTCAGCCAACATCTTTACGCTCGCCTCTGACATTTTCCCCAAACGGGATGTTGCCTCAGTCGTAGGCCTTGGCGGGGCGGCCGGCGCCGTCGGCGGCATGATCATCGCGCCGCTGGCAGGCTATGTCCTGCAGTTCACGCATTCCTATGTTCCGCTGTTTATTATCTGCGGCACCATGCACCCCATCGCGCTGGGAATTATCCAGCTGATTATTCCCAAAATACGGCCCGTCACGCAATCCGCCAAGTCCTGAAAAGCGAAGGGTGGGCAGCACGTTAGCGAGGCCACCCCGCGATCGCAATCAACGGTAGGAGTTCTTTCAAGGCGGGTTCAACCTCCGCAACCGAGTACTGTCATCACACCCACAGTCAGCGCGGCCAGCCGCAACAGAGGCCTACACATAAAACCCCTCCTCATGCTACATAGTTCGCAGCATCCCTCCCTGCAAGGACAGGGTTTTCCCTGTGCGTCTTATGGTTCGGTTCAACGATTGAGAACTTCTCCATCAGTCCCGGACAACAGCAAAAGCTGCCTTCGATACATCTGAAGCGCCCCAAGGTGGAATGCGGGTTCACGGGGTTATAAGCCGCGCCCTCTTGCTGGCAGCCAAGATGGAAACTGAGCAACGAGCAGACACTGGCCAGGGAGAATTTGGAAGGGGAGAGAAATAGGGAAACAGGGTGAAGCGCTGCCGGCGCGGGTTTGCTTGCCCGCGCCGGCAACATGGACTGGGAATCTCCTTAGATGTCGTAGTAAAGAGCGAATTCATAAGGATGCGGGCGAGTATTGATAGCCGACACCTCATTCTTCATCTTGTAAGAGATCCACGTTTCAATCAACTCCTCGCTGAAAACATCGCCTTTCAGCAGGAAGTCATGGTCCTTCTCAAGCGCGTGCAACGCATCTTCAAGTGAAGAAGGAAGCGACGGCACTTTCTTCAAGTCCTCCGGACCGAGGTCATAGATGTCCTTGTCGAGAGGCTCGCCCGGATCGATCTTGTTTTCAATTCCATCCACGCCAGCCATCAGCATTGCTGCAAAGGCAAGGTAGGGATTGCAGGAGGGGTCCGGAGGCCGGAACTCAACGCGCTTGGCTTTGGGGCTCGGCGAATACATCGGGATACGGCATGCAGCGCTGCGGTTGCGGCGGGAATACGCCAGATTAACAGGCGCTTCGAATCCCGGGATCAGGCGTTTGTAGGAATTCGTCGTTGGCGCCATCAGAGCTGCCAGCGCCGGAGCGTGGCGGAGCAGCCCGCCGATGTACCACAGCGCCGACTGGCTGAGACCAGCGTAAAGATCCCCGGCAAACGTCGGCTTACCCTCTTTCCAAATACTCTGGTGAGTGTGCATGCCGGAGCCGTTGTCCTGAAAGATCGGCTTGGGCATGAAAGTCACCGTCTTGCCGTACTGTTGCGCGACATTCCGGATGATGTACTTATAAATCATCATCCCGTCGGCGGTTTTCAAAAGCGGAGCGAACTGTTGGTCAATTTCAGCTTGGCCTCCAGTCGCCACTTCATGGTGATGGCACTCGATGGTTAATCCGGCCTTTTCCATGGCGAGAACCATCTCCGACCGCAAATCCTGGTAGTGGTCAGTGGGGGGCACGGGGAAATAGCCTTCCTTGTAGCGAGGCCGGTATCCGAGGTTATCGATCTCGCGCCCGGAGTTCCAGCGCCCTTCCTCGGCATCGATGAAGTAGAATCCGTGCTGTTGCGCCTGATCAAAGCGGATATTATCAAAGATAAAGAACTCGGCCTCCGCCCCAAAATAGGCAGTGTCACCGATTCCCGTAAAGGCAAGATACGCTTCCGCTTTCTTGGCGATGTGCCGCGGGTCTTTCAAATAGTGCTGCTTGGTGATCGGGTCGGTGATGTCGCCAATCAGCACCAGGGTGGGGACATCGGTGAAGGGATCAAGCATGTACCAGCTGGGGTCAGGAATCAGCAGCATGTCACTTTCATGAATAGCGGCCCAGCCCCGGATGCTGGAACCATCCATTCCAAACCCTTCCTCGAAGGATGACTCATCCAGTTGGTGAATGGGAAAAGAAACGTGATGCCAAAGGCCGGGAAGATCGGTGAACCGGACATCGACAATTTTCACGTTATTGGCCTTGGCAAATTCAAGCACAGACTTCGCGTTCATGTAGCCTCCATAAAGGAATTTTCTAAGTCCGATAAATGCTGATAATAGTATCCCTCAATCGTAGAGAGCGCGCTACGATATCCTGTCTCCCGCCTTTAGTCAAGCCTTATTCTAACGCACCGTTGGAGCGTCTTGAGCCAGGTTAGAGATTCTGACGGCCATCCCCTTGCAAGTGGTTGAAATCATGGCCCGGACGGCATATTGCGATTTACCGGCTCCTCGTCCTCAAGGCTCGCGGGCCCATCATGCCAGCCGATAAATCCTTTGGGCGTTTTCGTAGAAAAGCTTGTGCCGGTTTTCAGGAGCCTCATCGGCAGTCAGGGAAGAAAGCGTGTCCACCCAGCCCTTAAGCGTCGCCGATTGAGTGCAAACGGGCCAGTCACTGCCGAACATGACGCGCTCCCAGCCAAAACACTCCAGGACATGCTCGACGAAGGGGTCGAGATCGGCCGCCGTCCATTTTTCCGGATCAGCGTAAGCCACCAGGCCGGAAATCTTGCAATTGACGTTGGGAAATCTGGAAATTTCACGAAGGCCCGCACGCCACGGATCGAGAAGCCCTTCCTTGACTTGGGGGACGCCGCAATGGTCCAGGATGAAGGTCACGTTAGGGCACTGTTCGACAAGATGGATAGCAACCGGAAGCTGGCGGGCCAGAACGCAAATATCAAACGAAAGGCCATAAGAACTGAGGATTTTCACGTTCTCAACAAACCGTTCCGATTGTCCCACCGCATCCGGCTGAGTGTGCAGCACCCTGCGAATTCCCTTCAGCAAGGGATGCCCTGCGATCTTATCCAGGTGTTCCCTGAAACCTTCTTTTTCCGGCCGCGCGCAAGCAACCACTCCGGAGAGCGGATTATCGGGTGCTTCAGCAAGGTCAAGAATGTACCGGGTTTCGTCGAGCATGTAAGGCTCATCGACATCAGCTTCCACGTGAACTGATTTCTCGATCCCGACTCCATCGATGGCCGCCAGGTAATCCGGCATACGGAAACTTCGGTTAAGTTTCGGGATGCTCTTGCACCATGAAAACCGGAAGCGATCTATGTCCCAAAGATGCTGGTGGGTATCAATAATCTTCATCGCATGATCTGAGAGCCCCCGCAAACCTCTCAATTCTCCTTTGCCTTGGATTGTTCGAACAACCGGCCCAGCTCTTCGGCTACCGCCCGTGGATTTCCGCCCCGGAGCAGGAATTGATGAACGGCTTCTCCCGACCTGTCCTGAAAATCGATGTACCCGTAGTACCGAGGCCGAAGATAAGCGCGGTCGAGCGCCGGCAGAGTATGTTGAAAATAGTTATGGGTGATGCGGTTCACCTCGGCGTCGGTCCAGGCCGAACGGTGCCCGGGCTGGCCGCCGTTCCGGACGTAGAGCGTTTTCTGACAATTACCGGACGCGACGTACCGGGCGAACCCGAAGGCCGCTTCCTGGTGCCGGCAGGCGGCTGATATCGCAAGGCCTGTGCCTCCAAGCGTCGTTCGCGCGCGCTCGGCTCCGCGGATGCGGCACAGGTCGCCGAAATCGAGCGTCTTTTGAGCATAGCCCGGCCGCGCGTAGTTTGAATAGCCAAAAGCAAACGGACAATAGGCGATGTCGTCGCGGACGGTCATCGCCTCATAAGTTGCGATGGGATTCCAGGTCAGAATTTCAGGGGAACAGAGTATTGTTAATTCCCGGAGCATCGCCAGAGCTTCAGCGCCCGTTTCAACGTCGACAAACTCCCCTTCACTCGGGAAGGGACCCGGCCCCAGGGCGCAACACAGCATGTAAAAGTTCATCAGGCTGTCGACGGCAATCGACGGGAAAGCCACCAGCCCCCGGCGCGCCAGGGCCAGGAGCTCATCCCAGGTTTCAGGTGCGGAGACCCCGGCTTCTGCAAGCAAATCCCGACGCCGGCAACTCACCGGCGCCGCAGCGTCAATGGCGAGCGCCCATTGATGGCCCTCAAAGCAGTAGCTTCGGTGCGACGGCCCCACGGAGTTCCGTTCCTGGTCTGACAGGAAATCCGAGTCCAAACCTTCATCGACCGGAACCAAAACGCGATGACGCGCGGCAGCACCCACAAAAGGATGGTCGATCACCAGCAGATCAAAAGACTCGGCGAGCTTTTCAACGGGAAAATCCGCAAACTCCTGCAGGCTTCGCTTCTCCCAGATCACTTCCACGTCCGGGTGCACTTCCAAATAGCGCTGCGCTGCCGCCACCAGAGGCAGGAAACCGCGTGAGTGGTTCCAGGTCATGCCCCGAAGCCGGATTCGATTGAAAGAAGACATGGCCTTCTACTTTGGATTGCCGCCGGCTGACGCCGCGTGCCGTGTTCCCCGGCCGAACGGCCCATGCGGCCGGTGCTGAAGTCCCTAACCTTTATTGGGGGATAGGCTCTCCGCCCCGCTCGCTTGAGCTGTAGGCAGCCTCCAGCACGGCCATCGTCCTGCAGGCGTCATCGACGGCCGTGGGCGCTTTGTCACTCGGGTTGTCAACCCATCGCATCACGCTGGCCATGGTGCCGATAAAAGCGTCGGGAAACCACGTCCCTTCAAGAGCGACGGGCTCCCAGCGAGGCGGCTTGGAGCCGTCCAGGATGCAGAACTCCATTTCATCAGGCTCGCCTTTCGGGTAGTCCAACAACAGCCCCATCTTGACGTAGATGGCTCCTTTTGTTCCCTCCCACTTGATGAAACTCTCCTGGTGCCGGAGGCCGAACCCGTGCCCGTGGTTGGTGGAAATACAAGCCCGGAGGGTATCCCCGTAATCTAAAATCAGGTTGGAGCGGGTGGGCGCAAGGTGGGGGAAAGCAGGATGCTTCAAAGTCTTGGCATAAACGGCGCCCGGATCTCCAAAAAAGGAGCGGATTACGTCAATGTAGTGGATGCTGTGGTACAGGATCTCCAGCCGCGGGATTCCCTGCAAAAAAGTCCATAGATGCCAGGGCGTCAGAACGGAAACGCGGACTTCCAGGTCGTGCAATTCTCCAATGGCGCCCTGGTCCAACAGGCTTCGGGCAGCCAGGACGTAGGGAGCGTACCGCATCTGAAAGTTTACGGCGGCGCGAAACTGCTTTTCATGGCAGAGTTCGACGATGCGCTTTGCCTCGCCGAGATTCTCACCCAGGGGTTTCTGGATCAGAACACCCCGGCCGCCGGGCAGGTGAGGGAGAATCTTCAGAATGGCCGGCGCCGGCACCGCCACATCAAAGACCGCGCCAGCCGGAGCGCCTCGAACGGCGTCTTCCAGCGATTCAAACACTCGCTCAATGCCGAACTGGCTTGCCAGAGCGCTGGCTCGCCCCAAATCAAGATCGTAAATACCGACAACCTGAAACCCCGCCTTGCGGTAAGCCGGCAGGTGCGCATCATGAACAATCCCGCCGGCGCCAATCACGACAATCGGGCGCGGATCTTTCGGCAGAGCCGGCTTCTGATTCAACTGCAGCTTTGGCATATCCCTCGCCTCATTTTGAGGTTGCTCCCGCCGCAGGCGCTGCCTGGGGCAAGAGGGTCATTTCTTTTGCAAAACGAAAGTTTACGGATAAAATACACCAAGTCAATGGAAAACCGGCGTAAGAGCATTCAGAAGTATTCTGTACCGGCCCTCGACAAGGGCCTCGACAACCTTGAAACCCTTGCCGCCTTGCAGGGTCCGCAGTCATTATCTGAAATGGCCCGCCGCCTGGGCCGCACCAGCAGCGAACGGTTCAGGATGCTCAACGCGCTCGATCGCCGCGGGTATCTTGAAAGGGACCCGGTTCTCGGTAAGCGCAGGCTGACGTTGAGGCTTTACGAACTCGCGCACAATCATTCTCCCGTCGACAAATTGCTGAGGGCCGCAACAATCCATCGCGCGATGGGACTGCAACTATGATTCAGCCAAAATATTTTGAACAGTACGAGGTGGGCGCCCGCCGGGAAAGTCTGGGCCGCACCATCACGGAAACGGATATCGTCCTGCATGCCGGGCAAAGCGGGGATTTCTATCCCCATCATATGGACGCCGAATGGTGCAAAGGGCAGGAGTTTAAGCAACGGATTGCCCATGGCACCCTGGTGCTGACCATTGCGGTCGGCCTTTCGGCTTCCGCCGTGAATCCCGAAGCTTTTACATACGGGTACGATCGGCTCCGCTTCATTAAGCCCGTCCTGATTGGCGACACTTTGCATTCACGAGTGACCTTGAAGGAAAAACGCAATTCGCCCAAGCGTCCTGATTATGGAATCGTCGTCGAACAGGTGGAGGCGCTGAACCAGCGGGAGGAGGTTGTTCTTGCCTGCGAGCACCTGCTGATGGTCAAGAAGCGGCCGGGCGCGGGCGATTTCCAACCTCCGGCTTGACCCGGCTCCCGGCGGCTGAACGCCGGGGAGGAATATTTCGTTTGCAGGGTGAAATTTTGCGGCAAAAAATCAGTTGGGGTCATAGGAATATACCCGCGCACAGCCCGCGATCCGAAAGGAATGGAACCCGGACATGAAACCTCTGGAAGGCATCCTTGTTCTCGATTTCAGCCAATTTCTTGCCGGCCCCTGGGCGGCGTTGCGGCTGGCTGACCTGGGTGCGCAAGTCATCAAAATTGAACGCCGGGGCTCTGGAGACTTGTGCCGCCGGCTTTATATTTCCAATCTGGAATTGGACGGCGACAGCACGCTTTTCCACTCCATCAACCGCAACAAACGGAGTTTTGCCGCCGACCTTAAGAATTCTGAGGATCGCGCGCGGGTTGAGAAACTGGTCCGGGCGGCCGACGTCATGATTCAGAATTTCCGTCCCGGCGTGATGGCAAAGCTGGGGTTCGATTATGAGTCGGTCCGCAACATGAATCCCCGGCTTGTCTACGGCGAAATCACCGGCTACGGCAAGCGAGGCCCCTGGCGGGACAAACCGGGCCAGGACTTGCTGGCTCAATCGCTTTCCGGGCTGGCCTGGCTCAATGGAAATGCCGATCAGCCTCCGACGCCGTTCGGCCTGGCCACGGCCGACATGTTCTCAGGAGCTTATCTGGTCCAGGGCATTCTGGCTTGTCTGGTGCGCCGCGGAAAGACCGGAAAGGGCGGCCTGGTTGAAGTGAGCCTGCTTGAAGCCGTTTTGGACCATCAGTTCGAAGTCTTAACCACCCACCTGAACGACGGCGGAAAGCTCCCCGAGCGGAGCGCCGTCAACAACGCCCATGCTTATCTTGCCGCGCCTTATGGAATCTATTCCACCGCGGACGGGTACCTGGCCATTGCCATGGGCTCCGTCCCAAAACTGGGGGAACTCGCAGGCTGCGACGCCCTTGCACGTTATTCGGATCCCAAGACCTGGTTTACCCAGCGCGACAAGATCAAGAGGGTTCTGGCGCAACATCTGAAAACCCGGACGACCGCCGAGTGGCTTGCCATCCTGGAACCCGCCGACGTGTGGTGCTCGGATGTCCTGACCTGGCCCCGCTTGCTGCAGCACGAGGGATTTAAAGCTTTGGACATGCTGCAGAGCGTGCGCCGGGCGAATGGCGCCCAGCTAACGACAACTCGATGCCCCATTCGGATCGATGGAGAAATCTATAAATCCAACCGGGGCGCTCCTCGCGTGGGCGAGCATACTGAGGAGATTGCTCGCGAGTTCAAACTTTAACCGGGTCAGCCGGAAGGAGCTAATAACCGTGAATCCTAATCCCGATGCGGCAAAGCACGGCGAGATTCCTGTCTGGAATGCCGAAAACTGGTTCTATGAAGACTTTGAGCTTGGCCACAAGATTCGATCCATCCGCCGGACGATCTCAGAAGGCGAGAGCATGCAATTTAATGCTCTGGTTCTGGACATGCATCCCTACGTGGCGGATGAGATCTTCGCCAGGCGCGAGGGGCGCTTTGGCAAACGGCTGGTGGCGGGAGCATTTGTATTCAGCGCAGGATTGGGTCTGGTGGCAACCAATTGCGTCAACGCCTTCAGTTACGGGTATGACAAGCTGCGCTTCATCAAACCGGTTTTCATCGGCGACACGATTTATACCATCCGGACAAACCTGGACAAGCAGCCCAAGTACCCAGACATGGGATTGGTCAGGGCATCCTATGAGGTGTTCAAGAACGAAGGGGAACTGGTGCTCTATTGCGAGCATCTCCAAACCGTTAAATATCGCGACCCTCAAGCCCTGGAGCGCGCTTCCGAGTAGCTCGGCTCGTTGCGCCCGGCTTTCAAGGGTCGCGATAGGTTACGGCCTTGGCTTTTCTGACGGCGGCAGAGTCGTCCCTGCGGCCTTGCGGCTGCTCCATTTATTTTGCCGCAATCGGGATTTTAGCGGCTTCAAGCGCCTTGCGAATCCTGGCTTGATCTTCCTCGTTGGCCACGCGTTGGGGATGGCGGGGCAATCCGGAAAGCCTACCTTGCAGCGAGATGGCGAACTTCAATCTTCCCGGGAATCCGGTTTCGCCTTCGAGCGCCCGCCACACCAGCAGAAGCTTGTGGTGCATGGCAAGCGCCGTTGCCCGGTCGCCCTTTTGAACGGCCTCAAACAGCGCCACAGACTCCTTGGGAACAGCCGTCACAATGGCGGCGATGGCGCCCGGCGAACCCAGGACAAAACAGGGATAGAGCAGGTCATCAACGGCGGAGTAAATGGAGACTTTATCTCCGTACTGATAAAGCAAGTCGGCAAGCAGATGCAAATTGCCGCCGCTTTGTTTGATGCCGTCAATCACGCCGGCTTCAATCAGCATGCCGACGGCTTCCGCGGAAACCTGGGCCCAGGGAATCACATTGTAAAGGATGCTCGGAAGGTCAACGGCTTCCTTGATTCGCGAGTAGTAAGCCACCAGTTCGGCCGGGCCCGCCGGGAACAGGTAGTGAGGCGGAGTGACCTGGACGGCCTTAACGCCGGCTTTTTTGGCAGCCAGGCTGAGTTCCAGGGCTTCATCCGTGTTATCTGGGATGGCGCCTCCCACCACGGGAACTCGACCCGCAGCGTGCTTAATGCACATCGAACAGAGGTCATAGAGTTCCTCGGGTTTCAGGCCCGCCCCTTCGCCCGTGCTGCCACCCACGCACAGCCCGGTGGCGCCGGAAGCGATATGAAATTCAACTTCGGAAGCCAGCGCAGCCTCATTGATTTTCCCGCGTTCGTCAAAAGGGGTGACAAGGGGTGGGACAATTCCCTTTAACCAAGAGATCATGTCAATTTCCTTTCAAGTGAAATAGCGTCTTCCAATAAATTAATCTCTCCTGTTCCAGAGCGGCCGCTCGCTGCCTTCGCGGTGAGGATACCCTTCTCAATCTAGGGTTTGGAGGTAACAGGAAGCAGAAGATG